>SXPC01000168.1 GCA_005778225.1 Planctomyces sp.
CCGATCTTGTCGACGTCGTTCCAGCTCTCGGGCGTGAACGGTTTGGTCACGCGAGGCTCTTCGTGAATTCGTGTCAGTGTCATCGCGAAATCGAATTCGACTTCCGATTCCGAAACGCCCCCAGAAATGGGAGCAGCCGACTGAGGATCAGGCGTCGCAGCCAGAGGAATATGCCCTTCGCCCGTGAGAAGGCCCGAAGTCGGGTCCATCCCGATCCACCCTGCACCCGGGATAAAAACTTCCGCCCAGGCGTGAAGGTCAGTGAAGTCGGACGCAGGACCTTCGGGGCCTTCGATCGGCTTAAGGTCCGGAATCAACTGAATGAGGTATCCCGAGACAAAACGCGCCGCCAGTCCCAGATGCCGTAAAATCTGAACCAGCAGCCAGGCAGAATCGCGACATGAGCCCAGTCGTTTTGACAGAGTCTCTTCCGGCGTCTGAACGCCAGGTTCCATGCGAATGATGTAATCGATGTCTTTTTGGAGGCGCGTATTGATCTCGACGAGGAAGTTGACCATCTTCCTCGGAGTTCGGTCGATGCTGGCGAGGTATTTCGCGAAATGAGGCCCTTCGTTGGGCTTGGTCTCCAAAAACGGTTTCAGATCCTTTTCGAGAATCTCTTCATACTTGAATGGGAACTTGTCGGCGTAGTCTTCGACGAAAAAGTCAAAGGGGTTGATGACCGTCATATCAGCGACGAGATCAACAGTCACCGAGAACTTCTTAGTCGATTCTGGGAAGACCAGTCGCGCCAGGTAATTGCTGAACGGATCCTGCTGCCAGTTGAGAAAGTGGGTCTCAGGTTCGATCTTCAGAGAATAGCTGAGGATTGGCGTGCGGGCGTGAGGGGCAGGGCGCAAGCGGACAATCTGGGGACCCAGCGAAACGAGTCGGTCATAATCATAGACCGTCTTGTGATGCAGCGCGACACGAATGGACATGGAGAGCCTTAAACAATATTTGAGTCAGTCAGTGATGAATCAGGATAAATCGATCAGTGATGACGTCGTGGTCGAACTGATGAACGGGAGGCGTAACAAAGTCACGCCGGATTACGATTGCTTTTGTGTTTGCGTGGACGCGCCGCTCTCGGTTATCTGAGACTGAATTTGTTCCTGAATCGGCGAGAGCTCGAAATAGGCATGATAGATCGCCTGTCCGATATCGCTGACTTTTGTCTGGATATCGTCGACAAACTGGTGAAGTCCTTGTCGAATGACATCTTCAATCGACAGATCAGAGAGTTGTTGATCGACCTGAGCCAGTAGATATTCAGGGTCATTCTGCTCGGACGCCGGTTGATGTGCCATGACGTGCTGCGAGTCCTGGATGATGGAATGCAGCGAGGCTCGCGTCGTGGCAATACAGTAACGCACAGAGCGGGGGAAGTGTCGATCGAGCAGCAAAAACTCTGCGACGTTCTTCGGCTCAATACGCCCGTAAACCTTGCGGTACATCAGCAGGGCACTGCTGGATTCAAGCAACGCAGACCATTGGACAATATCGTACGTCGAGCCAACCTGAGAGGCTTTCGGAAGCAGAATGAAGTATTTGACGTCTAGAATGCGCGACGTCATGTCCGCTCGTTCGAGCAGACGCCCCATTTGCGCGAAGTTCCAGGCTTCGCCGTGAGACATGGTCGCTTCCATCGCGCCGATCATCTGGTGACTGGATCGTTTGACCCGGTCAAGAAACTGGCTCGGGTTCTTAAGAATCTCGTCGGCATGTTGCTCGGCTTCTCGAACACGCAGATAAAACCGGTTGATCGATTCCCACATCGCGACACTGATGACTTCGCGAATCGTCCGCGCGTTCTCTCGCGCTTTCAGCAGGCTCGACATGATCGAGTTCGGATTCTGACGATTGAAGATGAGGAACTCGAGCACATTGCGACGCGTGTACGTGCGATAAAGTTCTTCATACTGCTTCGTATCGCCATTAGCAAAAATCAGCGACGACCACTGACCATCCGGATTGTGGGCATCACCCAGTGAGATACTCTGTGTGACATGAATAAACCTCGCGATATTCTCAGCGCGTTCGAGGTATCTCGTCATCCAGAATAAGCAATCTGCTACCCGACTAAGCATTGGTGACCTTCGAGGTGAGTGACTTCAGTGTGTAAATGGCCGACGTTGTCTGACTACGTCAAGACCCAGGTATCTTTCGATCCGCCGCCTTGCGACGAGTTGACAATCATCGAGCCCTCTTTAAGTGCAACCCGTGTCAAGCCGCCGGGCAGGATGTAAAACTCCTTGCCATACAGGATGAACGGCCGCAAGTCGACGTGTCGTGGGCGGACATCATCACCTGCAATCGTGGGGACTGTCGAAAGGTTGAGCATCGGTTGCGCAATGAAGTTACGCGGATTCGCTTTCACTTCCGCAGCGGTCTTCTCACGCTCAGCGGCCGTCGACATCGGCCCCATGAGAATGCCGTACCCGCCGGATTCATTGGTCGGCTTGACGACGAGTTCTTCCAGGTGTTCCAGAACATATTTCATGCTGTCCGGTTCGGAACACAAGTAAGTCGGGACGTTGGGCAGGATCGCTTCTTCTGACAGGTAATACTCAATGATTCTCGGCACGTAAGCATAAACGGCCTTATCATCCGCGACGCCAGTTCCTGGAGCGTTGGCGATTGTGACGTTGCCTTTGCGGTAAACCTCCATCAGGCCTGGAACCCCGAGAGCGGAATCCGCACGGAAGGCGAGGGGATCGATGAAATCGTCGTCAATACGTCGGTAAATGACGTCGACTCGTTTGAGGCCGTGCGTCGTTCGCATCTTGACGTAGCCCCCATCGATCACCAGATCAGGCCCCGTCACGAGCTCGATCCCCATCTGTTGGGCCAGGAAGCAGTGTTCAAAGTACGCTGAGTTGTAGATGCCCGGCGTCAAAAGAACACAGACCGGGCCATCGTTCTCAACGTCAGAAGGGGCCGTCTGCTGCAGTGTCTGGAGCAGTCGCTCTGGATACTCTTCGACAGGGGCAATTGATGTCCCCGAGAAGATCTCTGGCAGCACGAACTTCATCAAATCGCGATTCGCGAGCACATAAGAAACGCCGGACGGGCAGCGGAGGTTGTCTTCCAGAACGTAAATCTGGCCGTCTGTATGACGGATCAGGTCAGTGCCGGTGATATGGGTCCAGACCCCTTGAGGTGGTCGGAAGCCCATACACTGTTTACGAAAGGTCTTGGCAGAAAAGACCAGTTCGGCGGGGACGACGCCGTCTTTCATGATCTTGCCATCGGAGTACACGTCGTCGAGGAACAGATTCAGGGCACGGATCCGCTGGATCAGGCCACTGTGCATCATTTCCCAGTCGGTCGAGGTGATAACCCGCGGGAGGACATCAAACGGCCAGATCTTCTCATTACCGTCGGAGTGCCCGTAAACGGCGAAGGTGATCCCGCGTTCGTGAAGAAGCTCTTCCGCGGTCTGCTGACGTTTTTTCAGCGAGCCGGGAGTCATGATGTCTAGACTGTGAGCCAGATCTGGATAGCGAGGCTGCGAGGTGGCGGAAAAGAATTCGTCGTAAACGCCATCACAGGCATAGTCAGGTTTCATGCGCACGTTTCTCAAGGATGTTTGGTCGTGATTGACTACCGACCACTTTGCAAACAACGTACCGCAGACGTATGTGGGAAATCCGGGAACATCGCTGCTTAATAAATAAGCAGAATCTGTGGATTCACCCAAATCAATGCCTGCTTTTTACGCTAGCTAAAATTCACGACGAACATGTCAGGCATCCATCAGCGCACTCAGGTCGATCAGATGCACCTGTCGACCGCCCGTATGAGGAGAATCGATGGCCACGAGTCGACCTGATGAACTGGAACGCGGGTGGGTATCACAACGCCACTCGCCGGTGTATTCCTTCGGCGATGGGAATCGCCCTAATTCAACTTTCCGGCCCGTCGGGAGATGAACGAGGTGAGGAATCTGGAATCGTTCCGATTCGCGCGGATAGGAGTCGTTTAAGATCCAGTTTGGGAACTGCCACGGGAGATAAGTCAGGTGGGCATCCCAAGTCATCACTTCGGGAAGCATCGGCTCCGCCTGATCTGTCTGGTCAGTATAGAGCCAATAATTTTTGCCCCCGGTGTGCGTTGACCACGCAGCGATGTGGTCCGGATCACGCCAAATGAAGTGTGAGAAGTGGCCTGAGTTCTCGAGCAGATGGAGGTCAGTCCCATCGGTTCCAATCGTGAAGACACGGGTGTAGAAGGGCTGCTTATACTGGTAGTCAGGGTCGCCGACTCGATGGTCCCGCCAGCGACTCAGAAAGATCAGCCGTGTCCCGTCCGTATTGCACAACAGGTGATTGAACCAATGCCATTTCGTCGAGAGGTCCCCATCGGGATACGGAACCGCAGCAGCTTGGGCGATGGAGAAGATCAATTTTGATTCGCCCGTGGCAAGGTCAATTCGCCAGATGCCCAGCTCTTCCGGGGCTTTCTGATCGCGATACGGTTCTTTGACGCCCGGGTAGCCGTATCCTGGACGGTGATTCTGGATGCGGGCGAAGTCGGAGGCGTAACCGTATTTGCCGTCTGGACTAAGGGTGTAGATGGCCCGGTCGATCGTCCGCTTTTCCCGACTGAATGTCGAGGATGTGTGCGACAAAATGGTCGTCTTCGCGGTCGTTCCAGATGATTTCTGACTTGGAACCCGGGATCCACTGCAGCATACACCCCTGCTGCCAGCCCCAAGACCGCGATTGGCCCAGTTCGACCCACTGATCGTTGTGAGCCGTGTCGATCATGCCGACGTTGAGAACATCATCCGCGGTCGGCGAACGGTGCTCGAAATCGACTTGGTTGGAAAGGATGAGCTTTTCCGTCTGGTCGAACTCGAGTTTGTCGTAGTACCCAAACCAGTGATACTTTGGCCCACGCGTGATCGTGCGAACCGGGAAGCTCAGCTGTTTTTCGGAGGCGAATGCTCCACGGCTGCCAAGCGATGCTCCCACGAGTGAGCTGGTCATGATAGTGTTGAATTGTCGTCGTGAGAGCGCAATGCGAGCCATTACGGGAATCCTTATGCAAGGTGTTGCCGATCGAGTGGATATCGCATCGATTTTACCAGATGGGTCAGCTGGCGTCGTCAGGATTCTGCTCGGTTTCGTCAGAAGGCGCGTTTGATATTCCGCCATGGAATTCCGGATAGCGTTTCCAGGCGTAAGTCCATTCCATCCACATCCGCATCAGGGACCAGAGCAGCCGCATCTTGACGAGTGCTTCTCCGGAGAGGCGACTCTGGCTGGCGGTTGACTGCAAAGCCGCGTCGGCCAGTCCCCAGCGGACGCCGAGTTGTTTGCAAAGTTCGTCGGCGAGGAGTTCGCCATCTTCTTCGTCGTCGAGATAGCCGGCTCCTTCGGCGGTGACGAAGAATTCAAACAGTTGCTCGCGGTAAGGCGACATCTCGAGTGGCTGTGACTTCTCGTTGGCTTTCAGCACGAGTTGTTCGATCTGGACGAGAATCTGTTCGGCAAGCGGGAGGTCTTCATTGAGTCGATTATGCGGCGCGTCGTGGGGCATAGAAAAAGGTTCCGTCTGAGGAAATTGTCTTTCAAATGGAAAGCATCGTGAGTTCATGGACGAAGTACAAGTCAACCGACGGGGAACGGAGCGAGCAGGACGATGAACTTTGAGAAAATTGCCGGTGCGGGCACATTGGTTGCGGCTGTCTCGTTTCGAACGGACTTCGCGTTCTTGAGCAATTTTAAGTGACACCTAACGAATGAAACGTGAAAGCCGCCACGACAGATTGTTCTGAATCGTAGCAGCATGGTTGTTTATAAAACGTTCGCATGTGTGAGCGACAATCATGCTTCACCGCACGAGTAATTTATGCTCGTCGGAAGTCTCCGTTACAGGAAAAGGATTCCCATGCTCCGTCCACACATTCTCTCTGCTGCTCTGTTTGCTGGTTGCCTGATTACTACTGCTGACGTTTATGGTCAACAGCCCGGTGCGGATCGTCCGACCCGTCGTGCCGAAAACCAAGCCCAGCGTCAGGAGAACCAAGCCGAACGTCAAGGCAATACTAGCAACAATCAACAAAACCGCAGCGACGTGAAAACTGAAAGCCGCAATTATCGCGGTGATAACGCTGGCTCACATAGCATGGAGTTCCAGTACGACAAGGTTGCCCAGCTGAAAACGAAACTGCTTGATTCCGACCTGATCCGTCAGGCCAACCAGGAATATGAGAGTCAGAAAGACGAGCTGGCCAAGAAAATCGCCTGCGAAATCATCGTGCAGGTCATTAGTGAAGACCGTTTGTTCGTCGCCTCTTTGAATGAGAAGCTGATGGATGAGCATCGCGACGAAAAAGTCTCGATGCAGGACAAAAAGGACATGCACCAACGCATTGCCGCCCAAAAAGACATGATCATGAATGATCAAGAAAAACTGAAAGATCTCCTCGGCATGATCGTCATGCGATGCAAAGTCGAAGAGAAGCTGATGAACATGATGGATGGCGATGAAGGAGACAATGACAGTCGCCAGGCTCGCATGGAAAAAGAAGAAAACCGTAACTAAAGAGCCTTCGCCGCTCGCGTTCGGAAAGCTGCATGATGTCACAAGTTGTGATTATCGTGAGACCCCTGCTTTCAGAGCCGTGCGGTTTTTGACTCCCTTTGACGCAGTCGACCACGGGCCAGGTCGACTGCGTCTTTTTCTATTTTATCCCTTGGACAACTGTTAACTGCGCCTAGAATTTTCGGTGACTTCATGCTGTATGAAAATGGATTCTGAGCACGCAAGGATCGCTGTTGAAAACTGTTCAAGAAAAACTTGCCATTCTCGCGGATGCGGCTAAATATGATGCGTCCTGCGCGAGTTCTGGAGCCAAAGGCACACGCGAGGGAAGCAAACTCGGCTCGACTGAAGGAATGGGCATCTGTCACAGCTATACTCCCGACGGACGCTGCATTTCGCTCCTCAAAATCCTGCTGACCAATTACTGCATTTACGACTGCCGCTACTGCGTTAATCGCGTGTCGAGTGATACGCCGCGGGCAAGATTCACAGTCGACGAGGTCATTCAGCTGACCATCCAGTTTTACCAGCGGAATTACATCGAGGGTTTGTTTCTGAGTTCCGGGATTATCCAGAACACCGATTACACGATGGAACAGCTCAATCAGGTCGCCCGACGTCTACGCCAGGAGCAACATTTCGGCGGCTATATTCATCTCAAAACAATCCCCGGTGCATCTGAGGATTTGATCGCAGAAGCAGGTCGCTGGGCGGATCGATTGAGTGTGAACATCGAACTGCCGACCGCTCCCGATCTGGTGCAACTGGCGCCGGAGAAGAAAAGAGAAGTGATCGTCGAGACGATGGAAACGGTCAAGCATCGCATCGATGAGGTGCAGTCCGAAAAGAGAGCAGGTTTCAAGCCACAACGCTTTGCACCAGCCGGACAGAGTACGCAGATGATTGTGGGCGCGA
Source organism: Planctomyces sp. (assembly GCA_005778225.1). Lineage (GTDB taxonomy): Bacteria > Planctomycetota > Planctomycetia > Planctomycetales > Planctomycetaceae > SXPC01. The sequence goes on from SXPC01000168.1 coordinate 7,471, forward strand.
CGCCCACACCTGATGCTGAGATTCTCAAGGTCGCCTCGACATTGTATTCCGATCAACGTCTGCGACGCGTTTACTATTCTGCCTACAGCCCGATCCCGCATGCTGATGCCCGTCTGCCCGCTAAGAGTCCGCCGCTGGTCCGCGAACATCGTCTTTATCAAGCTGACTGGCTGATGCGCTTTTATGGCTTCAAAGCCGATGAGATCGTCACCGCAGATAATCAGAATCTTGATCTGGAGATTGACCCCAAGCTGGCCTGGGCTCTCAAGAATCGCCAGCTCTTCCCGGTCGATGTGAACCGTGCGCCGCGCGAGTTGTTGTTGAGAATCCCCGGAGTGGGAACGCGCAGTGTCGAGCGGATCATCAAGATCCGTCGCTATCACGGACTGACAGTCGACGACATGAAAAAAATTGGTTTAAGCTGGAAAAAAGCCTCTCCGTTTGTGGTCACGTCAGACTTCAACCCCTCGGTCAAACTGCTCGATTCCTTGCTGCTGAAGGAGAAGATCCAGCCGAAACACCGTCAGCTTCTCCTGTTTGATGCTAAGCAGTCAGCCGAGACCGGAGAGGTTTGATGTCGGTCGTCGCGGTGTCAGACTTCGCGTCCTGGCGTGACGAGGCGCGGGCGCTACTTGCGGCCAACCAACCGCCCCACGAGATCACATTCATCGATGCCACCGCCCCTCAAAAACAGTCCCTCTTCGTAGGGTCCGCTGTGCGGATCGTCAATGCACCAACAACGCCAAGATCAACTCCCCGAGTCCCGAAAGACTTCCTCACGCTCGCCGAAAAAGTCTCCTGCCATCGCGACGAAATCCGCTTCGAATTGCTTTACCGTGCCTTGTGGCGATTAACCCATGGAGAACCAAAGTTGCTGGAGATCGAGACAGACGATGATGTTCGACGTCTTTATCTCATGGAAAAAGCAGTGCGTCGTGATGCCCACAAGATGAAAGCCTTCGTGCGATTCCGTCGTGTCGAGCAGGAAGGCGAAGAGTACTTCATCGCGTGGCATCGACCTGATCATCACACCGTCAAGCCGACCGCCCCATTCTTTACGCGACGTTTTCCGAGCATGCGCTGGTCGATCCTCACGCCCGATCTTTGTGCGCATTGGGATCTGGAGGAATTGACGTTCACGCCGGGAGTCACATCAGACCAGGCTCCCCAGGGTGATCTCCTGGAAGACATGTGGAAGACCTATTACCGCGCGATCTTTAACCCGGCTCGCATCAAGTTGAAGGCGATGGTCAAAGAGATGCCCAAGCGTCATTGGAAGACGCTGCCCGAAACGCGGATCATTGATGATCTTCTGGACGAAGCTCCTGCGCGAGTCGAAGAAATGGTCAGACGGCAAACGGGACTGGCAACCTCGGCTGCGGATTTTATACCCGCCGACCATGATTACGAATCACTGCGACAGGCAGCGATGTCATGCCGAGGATGCCCACTCTATCAAGATGCAACTCAGACGATCTTCGGAGAAGGACCGATCAACGCGAAGATCATGTTGGTGGGCGAACAGCCAGGAGATAAAGAGGATCTGGAAGGCAAGCCTTTCGTGGGTCCTGCCGGGCAAATTCTTGATCAGGCACTCTCGGAAGCGGGCATTGATCGCAGCCAGATCTACGTCACCAATACGGTCAAACATTTCAAATTCACCAAGAGCAGCAAGATTCGTCAGCACAGTAAGCCCAATGTCCATGAGATGACGGCATGCAAACCCTGGGTGCAGGCCGAGATCGCGCTGGTGAAGCCTGAGGTGATGGTCTGCCTGGGAGCAACAGCCTCACAAACATTGATCGGGCGAGACTTCAAGATCACGAAGCAGCGCGGCGAATTCATCGCAACCGAGTATTGCGATCAGACAATCGCAACTTATCACCCCTCCGCCATTCTACGCATGCCAACGCAGGAGGCACGCGAGGAGACAATGGCGGCGTTGATTCAAGATCTGCGTAAAGTCGTCAGCGTCTTATGACCTCGCTGCATCTTATGGGGAATACGCTCACTCGCCAGCTGTATTCATCTTCTTGCCGTTCGGAATCACCCCTGCACGCAGCGCCCACGACGTCCAGTGTTGAATCAATTCCGCGGCCATTTCGGGATGCTGCTCGTAAAGATCGTTTGTCTCGGTCCGGTCCTCGTAGACGTTGTAGAGCTCCCATTTGTTGGGGCCCTTCGAAACCAGCTTCCAGTCCCCTTCTCGAATCGCGCGATTCTCTTCGTGTTCCCAGTAAAACGCCATCCGCTCGACCATCTTGCCTTCGAATGCCGGCCGCAGACTCAAGCCTTCCATTGGATGGATCGGCTTTCCATTGAACGTCTCGGGATACTTTGCCTCTGCAAGATCGACGCATGTGGCCATCAGATCCGGCAGATACCCTGGATGCGTATAGAGCTTCCCCCCCTCGGTGATTTTTTTCGGCCAGTGAACGATCAGCGGCGTTGAGATGCCCCCTTCATGGACATAATGCTTGAACAATCGAAACGGTGTATTCGAAGCATTCGCCCACGCCTGCCCGTAGCTCGTCATAAACG
>SXPC01000169.1 GCA_005778225.1 Planctomyces sp.
CATCCGCCCTTCGGGCACCTTCTCCCCTTGATGGAGAAGGACAATAGGTCGTGTATCTTTGGACTTCGTGGGCAGGTTGGATTTTATGACTCCGGAACAGCGTAACGTTTATGAACAAGGGCTCAATGCCCAGAAGAACAATCAGTTTGCGACAGCGATCGTCTGTTATCAGAAACTGCTGGACGTCGCGAAAACGGAGGACCGACCCAAGCTGAATTACCTGCTGGGAAGTTGTCTGCTGCAGACGGGTGATTTCGATCAGGCACGCCGATACCTCCACGAGGCAGTCAACGTCGAAGACCCCAGTCTGGATGCGATCAATAATCTGGGGATCTGCTACAAGGCGATTGGCCAGATCGAAATCGCGGAGAAGATTTTCAAAGGGATCTCCGCCCGCATCAGTGCCTATGTACCCGCGCTCGTGAACCTCGCAGAAATCAAAGAGCAGCAGGACAATCTTGAAGAAGCCTGTCTGTGGTATGAACTGGCGATGCGACAGGATCGCGATGACTTTGATGTGCTCATGCGGCTGGTGAACTGTCTGCAGAAGTCACATCAGCCAGCAGCCGCCAGGCAGCTGATTGTGGATGCCCTGCCTCGAATTCCCAAGGCGATGATCGAGAACTTTTATGAAGTCCTCGCCAATCTGACACTCCAACTGAAAGACTACCCTGCCGCGAAAAAAGCGTTGCAGGATCTCATCAGCGTGGATCCGAAACATGCGCAGGCCTGGTGCAATCTGGCGTGGGTGAGTGAGCATATTGGCGAATTCGATCCCGCAATTCAGGCCGCTGAGAAAGCTGCGGAACTGGCGCCCGAGATGACACAGGCCTGGAACAATCTCGGCCTGGCCTATCGTTCCAAGCACGACTTGAAGAACGCAGAGAAATCCTTCCTGCATGGTTTAGCGATCCAGGCCGATGAACTGATCAGCTTTAATCTGGGAACGACTTACCTCCTAGAGGGCAACTACAAAACCGGCTGGCAGGGCTATGAACACCGCTTCAAAGTTGGTGCGCGACCTGCTCCGTTTATGGATGTCCCTGTCTGGCAGAAAGAAAGTCTTACAGGGAAGTCACTACTGGTTTATGCGGATCAGGGTTTCGGCGATATCCTGCAGTTTGCCAGGTTTTTGCCGACCCTTTCTCAGCTCAACGCCGGGACGATCACGGTCGTCGTTCCGTCGACTTTGACAGAACTGCTCAGCTGGAATTTCCCTGGTGTGTCTGTCCTGGCCGAAGATGACGATCTGCCGGAGATCGATTATCAGGTCGCGCTGTCGAGTCTGGCTGAGCGTCTTGATGTTACGCTCGAAACTCTGGGGCAGTATCAACACGTCTGGTCGATTCCGGACGAAGCCCAAGCTTCATGGAGCAGCTGGGCGAGCGAGCAGCCGCAGGGTGTTATGAAAGTCGGAATCAACTGGATGGGCAATCCTCAACAGACGCGGGACCATCTGCGGAGTTGCCCGTTCGACGTCTTTTCCAGACTGCTCGATGTTCCTGGGATCGCGTATTACTCGCTGGCAGTTGATCCTGGTGCACGTCAGGAACTTGCCAAGTCGAACTTGAAGACTGTTGTCGATCTGGGCAGCCGATTGCATAACTTCACTCAGACGGCCGCTGCCGTTCAGCAGATGGACCTCGTGATCACGATCGACTCTGCGATCGCCCATGTGGCCGGGAGCATCGGGACGAAGACGTGGACGCTGTTGTGTCAGACGCCGGACTGGCGTTGGCATCTGGATCGCGAGGACAGTCCATGGTATCCATCGATGACACTGCTTCGGCAGACGCAGTGGAATGAATGGGAATCTGTGGTTGCCGAAGCACGATCGCGGTTGATGGCGAAGTAGGCTGTCCTGTGGGTGCGGTTCACTTAGACTCAGCGTCAGACTGTGGGCTCTGTTGGTCCGTTTTGGAATCGCCACGGCTGGCACATCCGTGGCACACCGGAATGAGGTCTACTTTTACTTAGCTGAACTTCTGCGGCGGGAAAAGGGACTGGGAATCGAGTTTCTTCTGGTCGAAGTCTTTCCAGAGCATGCTCGGCTGGATATCGGAATTGCCCTGGTACTTGCTGCTCTTGTATTCGGTGACGCCACCTTCGATCGTGTGGTAGAAGATCTGGCAGATTTCGACGCCGGCGTAAATGCGGATCGGCTGGACGGCGACCATTTCGAGCGTCCAGTAGCCCCGGAACCCGACATCGCCGAAGCCAGCCGTGATGTGAACGAACAGCCCCAGTCGTCCCACGGAGGAGCGGCCTTCGAGCATCGGGACGAGGTTGTACGTTTCCGTGCGTTCGACAGTCCGGGCAAGGTACAGTTGATTCGGCTTGAGAATCAGACCTTCCGGAGGAATCGCTGTGCGTTTGAAGCGATTCGGCCGCTTCATGTCGAGGACGATTTCTTCGTAGACAAGCAGTTCGTTGTGCAGCGTCAGGTTATAACTGTTGGGATTGAGCTGCTTATCGGTGTAGGGCTCGATGATGATATCGGTCCCGAGTCGCTCTTTGATTTCCGTGCCCGTCAGAATCATGCGTGGCGTCCTGTCGCGTTCCAAAGAAAGGCTCTGCACAATGCTGCAGTCTAGCGGGAGAAGTCTAACGCAAGCAACGCTGACCCGGTAGGTCGCGCGAGAGGAAAATATCGATGAGTCCGTGGACGATCCAGTGGCGTCATCCGACCAATGGCGGAAGACCAACGCGGGGGCAGACTTTCAGTAGAGGGCAGACGGAACATTTCGGACGTCGGGCAATACAGATGGCACGCCCGTGATGGATAACACGATGGGAGTACATGACCCATTCGCTTTGCGGGATCAGTTCGATGAGGTCGAGTTCGATCTGCTCGGGCGTTTTTTTATCCGTCAAACCCAGCAGGTGAGAAATGCGTTTGACATGGGTATCGACGACGACCCCCGAGGCGAGGCCGAACCAGGAACCAAGGACGACGTTTGCTGTCTTGCGTCCGACTCCAGGGAGTTCGACAAGTGCAGCAAGGTCGCTTGGAACATGGCCGTCGTGGTTTTCGACTAAGCCCTTCGCCATACCGATGATGTTGGTGGCTTTGGCTCGAAAGAAGCCCAGAGGTTTAACGATGGCTTCGACGTCCGCCTGTTGGGCATTGGCAAGTGAGTTGGCGTCTGGATATTTTCCGAAGAGAGCAGGGGTGGTGGCGTTGACCCGTTCGTCAGTGCACTGGGCCGAGAGAATGGTCGCGGTCAGCAATTGGAAGGCGGTTTGATGATGGAGAGCGCAAACGACATCCGGGTAGGTTTTCTTCAAAATCTGAAGAATTTTCGGTAGGCGTTTTCGACGGGTTTCGACTGCATCTGCGTTAGAAACGGAGTTGGCTTTGGGCATGAACTGTCTTCTCAACAGGGGTTGAAACGGGGCAGTGACGTTGGAACCTGTTGGGCTGTGTCTAGAATGTAATCGACGAGCGTCAGAGTCGATAGGCTTTCGAGTGTTTATCTCGCATAGGAACGACGACTGCCGGGGCTCGCAGAGGATTCTATAGGAAAACTCCATGAGTTTGGATGGTGAGTTTGAAGCGGAATTTCAACGAGCTGAGGGGAAAATCCGTCTGTTCCCGCTTCCAAACTACGTCCCGTTTCCAGGGATTCGCCAGCCGCTGCATTTGTTCGAGCCTCGTTACGTCTCGCTGATGGACGATCTGATGGAGTCGGAGTCGAGTTTGTTGTCGCTGGTTGTCCTGCGTCCCGGGTGGAAAGAGATTTATAACACGAAAACTTGCCCGATTTATCCGATCGGAGTCGTCGGCATGGCGACGAACGTCGAGCGTCTGGATAATGGCCGGTACAATTTGCTGTGGCAGGGGATGTCGCGGTGTCGCGTTTTGTCGGAGGTCGCCCACGCCAAGGAGTATCGTCTCGGCCAACTGGAACTCGTTCTCGACGAAATGGATGCGGGTCTGTTTGGAGACGTCCAAGTCAAGTCGACCATGGCATGGGATCTTGTCGAACATTTCAAATCGCTTCGGCCGGACCTCGCGAGTGACTCCTCGTTTGCGAAGATCGTCAATGAGAAGATGCCTCTCTCTCAGTTGTGTGATCTGCTGGCTTTTCTGCTGAAACTGGATCAGGAACTGATTTACCCTTTTTTGGCGGAACCCGACATTATTAAACGGGGACGCAATCTGGCGGAACTGATGTCGTTGCTTCGACCGACAGGATCAAAATTCCCACCAAATTTTAGTGACAACTGACTCGATAACAGGGGCAGTCTGGTCAGCAGTGGCAATTCGGACAGAATGAAATCCCTGCCGAAACCGATCAATTTGCCTGTAGATGTTGCAACTCTGCGCTCTTGCAACGTGATCCTTCTTGACCATGTAAAATGATCGCTGGTAGGTTCCGCCACACCCGAAATTCCATCGGGTCGCGCTCATGGAATGAGCGCTCATTTCAAACGGACTTGGACCATGAAACACCGCTTCGTCATTGTTTCGACGCTCAGTGCATTGGCTGCCCTGACAGGCTGCGCCACGACAAAAACCAGCAACACGGCGCGTAGCGCGATGGAGCAGTTGCTGATCGCCAATGCGGTCGATCAGGCCCTTGATAAAGTCGACTTCACGCCATTCGCGGGGCGGAAGGTCTATCTGGACGACAAGTATGTCGACTGTACCGATAAGAATTATGTCATCAGTTCCGTTCGTCACCGTCTTTTGAGAGCGGGGGCGAATATTCAGGAGAAAGCAGACACCGCCGAAATCGGAATCGAGATTCGTACCGGAACTGTGGGAACCGACCAGGCCGACCAATTCATCGGAATACCCGAGATCGGCGTTCCCGGAATGGTGACGATTCCCGAGCTGCGACTGGTCAATCGGAAAAACCAGACAGCGACCGCGAAGATCGGCTTGGTGGCGTATGACTACGCGACGAAGTCGGCTTTGGGCGATGGCGGTATGACGCTGGCCCGTTCCGATGAGAATCAGTGGTTTGTCTTCGGAGTTGGTCCGTATCGTGGCGGGACGGTCTATAAAGAAGTTGCCAAAGGCTTGAACCAGCCACAGGGGGCACGACCGAAACCTCTGCCGACGACCGTCGCCTTTCAGGCTCCACCACCGACCGTCCCTCCAGCTGGCGAACTCAAGTTTGCCAGCGGCGAAACAGCGCCCGAGAAACCTCAAGAGCCTGCCAAACTGCCTGGAACTCCAGCAACTCCTGCAGCGCAACCACAAAAGCCCGCGGAACCCAATCCATTTGAGAAGTATAAGTTTCAGTAACGAAACAATGCCTTCGTTCCATTCATTAGTAAGTCGACTAAGGCTTCAATACTGATTTGACGACTTGGCCCGTGTGCATTTTCTCGAAGGCATCGTGCCATTGGTCGATGGGCCAGACGCCGCCGATGATCGGTTTGACGTCGAGTTGTCCACTGGCTTGCAGGGCGATGACCCGTTCCCAGATGGGCCAGTTGTGACTGAAGCTGCCTTGCAGTCGGATGTTCTTTTGCACGAGGGGATCGAGGTTGAAGCCGAGGGGTTGAGGCCCCCAGCCGACTTTGCTGATCCAACCCGCGGGACGAACGATGTCGAGAGCAATCTTCAAAGTGATGCTCGCTCCCGCGGCATCGATCACCCCATCGCAGCCGAGGCCATCGCGTTCCATGGCCCAGGGTTTGGCATCGCCGATGATGATCTCACAGCCGTACTGTCGGGCGATTTCGAGTCGGTGAGCATCCTGAGGCAAGCCGACAAGGGCGACCTGGGCACCACACAGGCGAGCCATCGCCGCGCAAAGAATGCCGATTGTTCCAGGTCCGAGAACAACGACACGATCCCCCGGTTCGATGGTCGCGTTCTTGACGACAGCGCTATAAGCCACACAGCAAGGCTCGGTCAGGCAGGCTTGTTCGAAGGGCAACCCGTTCGGAACACGGTGCAGGATGCGTGACGGTACTCGGACGAACTTGGTCATCGCGCCGTTGACGCCGTAGCCAAATCCTTTACGGGAGGGATCGAGGTTATAAAGCCCTCGTCGCGACATGGGGTTGCTGGGGTCGATAATCGCAGCCGTTTCGCTGACGACCCGATCCCCTTCCTTCCAACCCGTGACTTCGCGACCGACTTGAGCAATGATACCGCCGAACTCGTGGCCGAGGACGACCGGGTAATTGACCGGCCAGGAATGGTCTGCGGTCCATTGGTGGAGGTCGCTGCCACAGACGCCGACGTTGGCGACTTCGAGTAAGACATCTTCGGGCCCGATCTCCGGGACTTCGACTTCGCGAAGATCAACGCTGTATTTTTCAGGGGCGTAGTTGACGACGGCGGGGGTTTTCATGGGTAGGTCGCGGGATTCGAGGAATGTGGCCTGATGGTTGTTGGTGTCATTGAATGCGAACTCTTGCCTGGCGCCCACCCTCATCCGTCAGCACTGTGTTCTATAAACACCTGAGGTGTTGTGCTGACACCTTCTCCCCTCAAGGGAGAAGGAACGAAAGACGGCTCCCCTCAAGGGAGAAGGGACTGAAATACTACTGCCTTGCGGCAACAGTCTGGGAGTGGACGGCGTTGCAGATGAGTCGCAGGGAGGATTCGAGGTCGCCTGAGGAGGTTTTGAAGGCGTCCGCGTCGATCGTCAGGGGAGCGCCGAGAACGACGAGTGGGGCGCCGTAGCTTGGGCACGCGATGGCTTGTTCGATGGAAAGGCCGCCGACTGCTTGAACGGGAATGTTGACGGCGTCAACGACCTCTTTGAGTTGATCGAGAGGACTTGGCATACGATGACCCGCAGCGGCGATGCCTCGACGTTCGTCATAACCGATGTGATGGATGACGTAGTCACAGCCAAGGTCTTCGAGCATCTTCGCAGCCGTGACCATGTCTTCACAGCCGAGGTTATCCCCCATGACCTTACAGTTGAAATCCTTGCCCGCCTGGACCACGCATTTGATGGTCTCTGCATGAGCGCGGGCCATGACCACGACATGCGTTGCACCTGCTTTCGCCATCATTTCTGCTTCGAGGTAGCCGCCATCCATGGTTTTGAGGTCCGCGACGATCGGAACGCCGGGAAATTCCTTTCGCAGGGCTCGGACTCCATGGAGCCCTTCTGCGAGAATCAAAGGTGTCCCCGCTTCGAGCCAGTCGACTCCGGCGCGCAGCGCCATGCGAGCCGTCGAGATGGCTTCGTCGATATTGGTGAGATCCAGCGAGATCTGAACGATCGGTTTCATGGCGTGGTTGGCAATCTAGGAAGGGGGCGGTTCCGCAGATTGTACACATCAGTGATGCTGGATGTGGCGTTCGAGGCGAAGAGAATTGGGAAGAAATTTTAGAAATCGCGTTACGTTGATGACCCTCGTTTAAACACAATCTTCGGCTGCACGACGCGCATCTCCTCGCTCCATTCGCCAATCCCAGCCAGTCGCTCTCCGTCCATGAGCACCACTTCTGCCCCAGGTTCGATTTTGATCGCGTCTATCCATGGCAGTCGTCGCCCCTGCTCCAGATGACTCACTTGTTCCTCATCAATCGCAAGTCGCGTCAGATGAGAGAGAAGTGTCCCTGCAGGTATCAGATAACTCTCGATATTCTCGCGACTCAACATCTCCGGCGACACGGCATCCTCAACGCGGCATGAGCCGATGGCTAATCGCTCGAGGGACGTCATGACGGCTCCACAGCCGAGGATCTGTCCGACGTCGCGTCCAATCGATCGAATATAAGTCCCGCTTCCACAGCGGATCCAACAGACGAATTCATTCCCTTCAAACCGCTCCAGTCGAATCTCATGGACTTCGATCTCTCGCGCCTTCAACTCCACGCTCTGCCCCGCTCGCGCCAGATCGTATGCACGCTTCCCATCGACATGAATCGCTGAAAACTGCGGCGGCACCTGCTCGATTGTCCCGAGAAAAGTCGCGAGGACTGCATCCAACAGCTCGCGCGAAACGTCAATGTTCTCAGACAACGTCGTCACGTTGCCGGTGATGTCATCGGTATCGCTGGTGATCCCGAGTCGAAACGTTGCCCGATAGATTTTCTCGTGTCCCTGGGCATAGCTGATCAATCGCGTCGCAGCCCCGACGGCAACGAGAAGCACCCCAGTCGCCATCGGATCAAGCGTCCCCGCATGCCCTGCTTTCAGCTTGCAGGCGCGGACCATCCCCTGCACCTTGTTGACCACATCGCGCGAAGTCCATTCTGGAGGCTTCGCAATATTCAAAAATCCCATCATGCCGTTTATTAGATCACACTCCGCGATCATTCGCGACGATCACGACGTTGGATTCCGCATTGAGATAAGCCGTATTCCGTCCCCCAATCCCCCGTTGCCCCATCAATACGGCCGCTGCGTTGGCAACGTCTCAATATCCAGAATATGTGCACTCGGCTGTGACAGATCGATCAGCACCGGATGCTGCGTCTGCTGATACGCGATGTTCCCCGCGACATCGCGGGCTGCGATGCGGAAGTAGAGTTGATGCGGGACGTTTTGATTGACCGTCCACACATACTGCGACGTGTTGTCGTTCCATCCTGTCAGCGGTTCCCAGGGACCACTTGGTTGTCCTGAGTAGCTCAATGACACCGGGCGATCGGCCAACTGGGCATCACTCACGTTCCAGTTCAACGTGATCTGATTCATCGTCGCGCCGACACCCTGTTGAGCTGTCAGCTTTGCAATATTGGGAGCCGTCTGATCAACCAGAACCTGCATCGAGGGAACATCGCCTTGGCGAGGAGCCAGATGAGCTGCCCCAACTCCACTCTTGGCGCGAATTGCAAACCCGTACGTCCCATCGTTGGGAACTTCGACTTCGAACGGGCTCATGCGGTCAGGATCTTCCCCATAACGCCACCACTGCTGACCACCGTCAGCCGTGATGAATAGTTCGACCGCGCTGACCCCAGACGGCCCGACATCTTCCAGTCGGTAATCAATCTGGAATCGTGATGAGGCGACCGTCTTGACCTTCGGCTGATACCCCATTGTCTGATTCGGCGTCGAGTATCTCCCCTTCGTGATGTCTGGAGTCGCAGCTTCGTTACTCGAGACGAACTGCCCTGCCCCATACGCGGGGGGCGTGAGAGACGGAGCGGGTTGGGAGGACAGCGGGCTGGACGGCCAACTAGGCAGTTCATGTCCTCCTCCGCTCTGTGCATGCGGAAAATTTTGTTGCATCATCGGCGTCGGCATCGACTGCTGACCCGCAATCAACGGCATCCCGTTGTTAGGCATCATACCGTTTGGATTCCCGCCGTTTGGCAGGCTATGGTTCGACATCCCGTTGTTGGAAGACAACGATGGTGGCGTCATCCCATTATTCGGCTTCGGCATGCCCGCTTGTGGGTAAGGCAGCTTGAAGTCATTGCTGTTCGCAGCCAGACTTCCTTCCGAGGGTGACTCTGCAATCGGCTGTGTAAAGTCAGGCACATAAGGCTTCCCGCCATCGGTCCCTGCCTGATTAGCGTTGAGCGTCTTCTCCGTCGTCGTCAGGTTTCCCGCGAGGTCTTTGACCTTGCCGCGTACCTGCACCTGACCTGGTTTCGCTACCGACCAACTGGTCCGACCAACTGCAGACGCAACGACATTGATCGTCTGCCACTGATTCGTCAGCGGGTCTTTCGACTCGAGGACCAGACTTGTCAAATCCAGACTTTCATCGGCCGCTGTCCAACTGAGTTCCACTCGACCCGGCTGTGTCTCTTTGATATTCAGATCCAACGTTGGGAGGATCGTATCGATGCGGACGATCAGCCCGGGTTCCATTTTATTGCCATTGGGGTGAAGTTGCCCCTGCTGGTCCTGTGTTTTTACTGCAAACCAGAATTCACCCTGTTTTTCTGCTTTGAATTCGAACTTACCCTTCTTCGGAGGCACCGCCTGCAGCAGTTTCCAATCCTGTCCACGATTTTCTGACCCATACAGATGGATCTCTTTGGCCCCCAGGCGAGACATCTCGACCGCGTCGAAGTGATACGGAATCCGGAACTGGGTATTGTTCGTATAAACGGGATCAGCCGCGTGCAGCCAGGCTGTCGCTGCAATCACATTCCCCGCTGCCAGGCAGCTGCACCATCGAGCCAATGTCCGTCCGCGAATCATGTTTCCCCCCATGAGGCTGCAAGGGGGTGACGTCTCGTCCTTCCCGCTGGCAACACTCGTCCGTGATGAGGCCGTCGTGATCACGAGAGGTGATCCGCATGGCATCATGCACTAAGTTCCCTGTCGAGCACGGATGACAAAACCGTCATTCTTCGCGTGGTCGATTCTGACCGCGCTCGACTGGAGATCGTGTTCAAAGGTCGCCGTCCGCTTGTCCCGAGCGAACGTCTGCCACTGTCCAGACATTCCACGTGGGAACCCTCTGGAATCGGGCATTGTCCAAGTATCGTCGAGGCCGGTCGTAACACTTGAAGTGATTTTGACGTCCACAGCAGGACGTCGACGCAAACTCAACGGACACGTTAACGCCTTCCCAAACCTCCCGGATTGACTTATACCAGTCAGAAGGCAAAAAGACTGGAACGCAGAAGTAACAGAGATAAGCAGAGGTCGCAGAGAAGAATCACCAACGCAAAGGCGCCAAGACGCAAAGTGGAAGCGATTGGATCGCACTCCCGACTATCTTTAACCTTTGTGCCTCCGCGGCTTTGCGTTGTCATTCCCGATATTCCTCTGCGATCTCTGCTCACCTCTGTTCCCTCTGCGTTCCAGTCTTCTCTCATGCTGGAAAACATAATCACTTCAAGGTCTACATCATGCTCAAATCCATCTGCGTCTTCTGCGGCTCTCGCAGTGGCAATAACCCCGCCTACGCCGAAGCCGCCCGCCAGCTCGCGACCGAATTCTGCACCCGCGAACAAGCCCTCATCTACGGCGGCGGCTCTGTTGGGTTGATGGGCGTTCTCGCGGAAACCATGCTCGAAAACGGCGGCGAAGTCATTGGCGTCATTCCCCAATTCCTCGCCACGAAAGAGCTTTTGCACGCGGGCGTCACGGACATGCGTATCGTCGACAGCATGCACACCCGCAAAGCCACGATGGCATCCCTCGCTGACGCCTTCATCGCCCTTCCGGGAGGCTTTGGGACTTTCGAGGAACTGCTCGAAATGATCACCTGGTCCCAGCTTGGCATCCACCGCAAACCGATCGGCATCCTCAACACCGAAGGCTTCTACGACAACTTCATCGCCTTCCTGCAGACCGCCAGCGAGAACGACTTCTTTCCCATCATCCAGATGGACCTCTTCGTGGTGAAGCCGACGGTCGAATCCCTGCTGCAGTCAATGGACGACTTCGTCGCTCCGACTCTCCCCAAATTCGCCAGCCTGGAAAAGACATAACCGCAGGCTCTGCGTTGATAGCATGCGAACGGAGTTGTCTCATTCATCGTAGGGTGCTGGTGAGGCTTTGCGAACCGCACCAAATGTGGTCACGACCGTTTCAAAGGCGACGAGGCCGCATTTGGTGCGGTTCGAAGACTCACCAGCACCCTACATTTTGAGCAAGACATGAACGACAAAACTCGTTACTAAAACCCGCGAGACTTCTTGATGTCATCCATGGTTCGAAGATTGTAACCGATGCCAAGCTCGTCGAGATTCTGGCAGAGGCTGCGACACGCGACGCCTAAACCATCAGGACCACTGAATCCGCCGAATTGACCGCCGCCTTTGAGGTGAGGTTCCAATTCAAGGAAAAAGCCTGGAACGCCCATCGCCTGGAGTTTGGCAGTCAACGCGGGCAGTTGTGTTTTCAGGTCAGCGAAGATCTCAGGGTAACCAGAATCGCCGATATCGACAGGGACGAAGTTCTTAAGTCGCTCTTCATCGACAACGCCGGTCCAAGTCAGGCCGGGATCGATCTTGTAATCCTTGATGTGCATCCAGCCCATGTGTGACTTCATGGCATGATACTCATCAATACAGCGCTGACGCGGCATGTTCTGGCTGCTGAGGTTACCGCCGTCATAAATGAGGACGAGATTCGGGTGGTTGATCTTTTCTGCCAGTTCATTGAGGATCACGCCGGTCTGCCCCACGAGGTTGGCTTCGAGTTCGAGTCCGAACAACAGACCTTCTTTGGCGACGGCATCGACAATCGATGAAATCTGCTCGGCAGCCTGGCTGAGGTATTGCTTGGGATCTTCGCCAGCCGGGTGATAGTACGAAAACCCACGGATGAATTTTGTGCCCAACGCGAGGGCTGCATCAATCGTGCGACGGACTTCTGTCTTCAGGTACTGCTCTTGTGGCACGAATTTGTTGTGCGATGAATCGGCGATATCAAACAGCTTCACCTTACCCAGGCGTGCACCGATGCTGGTCACGTTCATGCCGTAGTCACTGTTCAGCTTGGCCAGCTGCTTCCACTGAGCATCCGTCATATCGACAACGTGCTGGATCTTGCAGTTATTTTCCAGATCCATGAAGCGTGGCGAGTACCAGGAGAGTCCGAGTGCAGACAGGGCCGAGAATTGCTCGAGGGCTGTCTTATGAATCGCGCCTTCATCTCCGAACGCACTGATGATGACCTGCGGTGCCAGTGACTGCGGTGCCTTTGACATGGAATTCCCTTGATGGAACAGCGAGCGAAGGCTTGAAAATATCAAGACCTGTAAAGTGGTAAGATCAGTTGATGCGTAGTCTAACGCAGGCCTGCCTCAACGAAAAGTCACCCATCGCTCGGCGAAGCCCTCTGTGAACTTGAGGAAATCTTTCCAAAAGCTTGTAAAAGTTCCATTTTTTTCGAGCTCGAACCAGACGCAATTGTTCGCTTTCGCCAGATGAGATACGACCTCACTTCGAAGCGGGAATTTTCTACCCGCAGCCTGATTCCTTAAGAATGTCCCGAGGTTTGGAACATGTCCATCTTCAAAACTGCCCTGAGTCTGGTCGTTGTCATTTCATTTTTCGCAACCGCACAAGCGGCTGAATTTCCATATGACGCTGTCATCTCTGCGGACAAGACAATGGCTCGCAGCGGACCGGGAAGCATGTTCTACGAAACGAACACTCTGCCTCGCGGCACGAAAGTCACTGTCCATCGACATGATCCAGGCGGGTGGTACATGATTGCCCCGCCCACCGACAGCTTCAGCTGGATTCGCTCGGATTACGTCACCAAACTGACCCCCGATCAGGGAACAGTCTCTGAGAATAGTACTGTTGTTCGCGTCGGCAGCACTGTTGGAGAATACCTTGATGTCGAACAACGCCGTCTGAATAAAGGGGACCGCATCGCGATCCTCGGCGAGAAACAATTCGACCTCAACGGCAAGCCGGTCCACTTCTACAAAATCGCACCGCCGAGTGGCGAATTTCGCTGGATCAAAGGCGATGCCATCGGCAGCGGAACTCCTTCACCCAGCGTAGCCAACGATCCTTTCGCTCAGGACGTGACGGCTGCCAAGCCGAGCTCACCAAATGTTGAACTCGGCAATCCCTTCGAAGAATCTCCTGCTTCCATGGGACAACTCGCAGCCAAATCAGGGTCAAGCGAATCTGCTTCGGTGACCTCAGCCAATCCTGCCAAGACTCAGCAAGACTATCAGATCCTGAATTTACTTGACGAACAGTTCCGCGTCATGATTGGCAAAGACATCGGCAGCTGGAACCTTGATGACCTCGCTCATGACTATGCCAAACTTCAACAGGAAGCCTCGACAGAAGCCCTGTCTCACCAGGTCGACCTGCGACTGGCGGCTGTTGATCGTTACCGAAAAACGAAGAAAGCCCATGATGACTTCGTCACGCTGACTTCCGAAACATCTCGCCGCGATGCACAACTCATGAGTGCTCAAAGCTCTGGCAATGTCCAGACCGCCAACGGTGCTTATACAGACGGAGCCGCCTTCGGAAGCGTTGCTCCCTCTGGTCAATTTCCAGAAATTGACGCGGATGGTTCTGTGATTCCGCCCCTTCCAGCTGGCTCTCAGCCGACGGCTGCTGCACCATCGCCTACGGCCGCTGCGGCCATCGATCCCGCAGGCATGCAACCAGCTGCCGGTCAATATGCCGGGGCCGGGATTGTGCAACTCAATCCTCGTCAGCACCCACAACTGCCGGGATTCATTCTCACGACTCCCGATGGACGATTTCTGACGTATCTTCATCCTCAGCAAGGGGTTAACCTGATGGCTGCTGTCGGAAAACCGCTGGGCCTGAAAGGCAACCGTCTGCACGATCCTCGCCTGAAAGCGGACGTGATCGTTGTTCAAGGCATGGAACCCGTGCAACTTCCAGCTACTGGTGTTCAAGGTCGTTAACAGAATTTGTCAAATTATCTATTCTGTTTACATTGCTCATGTTGACATTCTTCACCCGCGGTGTTTCAATATGTGAACATCGCGGTTCAATCCGCATCTCCCACGGCTGGCGGTCTCTCACCTTCCTCCATCCAAGCCCTTGGGAGAATCTCAATGTTATCTCTGATCAAAGACCTGTTTCGTGACGAAGCAGGCTACATTCTGTCTGCTGAAGCCGTCGTTCTCGGGACTGTCGGCGTTGTTGGTGCCTCTGTCGGACTGAGTTCGATTGCGTACTCAATCAACGAAGAGCTCAAAGAAACTGCTTTCTCGCTGCGTAGTCTGAACCAGAGCTACACGATCAAAGGCTTCCGAGGTCACGGCAGCTACACTGCTGGCTCGACCTTCACGCAAAAGCCCGTCGAAGAAGCTCACGCCGACCTTCAGTTGTTCATCGATGACCTCGAATCGGAACTTCAACGCGAAGCCAAGTCCGACGAACACGATGAAAAAGACGACGACAAGAAGGCCGAGTCGAAAAAGTCAGACGACAAGCCATCCAAGAAAAAGAAGGATGGCGAAGGCAAGAAAAAGGCTGAAAAGAAAGCCGACAAAGACTCTCGCTGGGATGACGAGATTTAACCCGTGTCCGTCAAAGCCGCGACCGAAAGGGAGCGCACCAGAGCCTCTACTTCGGCGGGATATATTCGTCGATGATCTTGGGCGTGATGCGGTGCTGATGAGACGGCTCCGCCCAGGAGATCGCAAACGCCAGACCGATTCCCGCTAAGAGCAGGGTGGTCAGTTTTACTCGGTCATGCGAGTGAAACTCGATCTCCGGCAGCAGGTCACTGAGCGCGATGCAGATAAAAACGCCTGCAGAAAACGCCAGGACCATTCCCAGGATTTCCTTCTGTATGTCTCCTAACTGACTGATGCCCGCCAGAAAAAGCAGGGCGCCGAGCGGACAAACCAGGCAGTACCCGATGATCCACATCACGCGGGATTTCCACGCGACGTTCTCTCGCATCATCATCGAAGAAATCGTCAGGGTATCCAGCGGCTTGTGTAGGATGATCGCCAGATACGTCCCGAAGCCGGGCAGTAGCAGGTGATTGTGCGTCAGATCGCTTTGGATACTCGCGCCCAAAGCCATGCCGTCGAGGAGCGTATGGATCGCGAGTCCCGATAAAATCATAGCCCACGTCGGACGATGTCGAGGGTGATGACAATGCCCAGGCGCGTCGTGAGAATGATCATGGTCATGACCGAGATCATGATCGTGGTCGTGATGATGAACGCTCAAAGCGACGAGATTTTCCGGGGCCTGCAGAATGGCTTCCGGCGGTTCGTGGTCGTGAAAGTGAAACCAGCGCAGGAAAATAAACATCGCAGTCAGGCCGAGGATCACCCCGAGCGCGGTCTGATCGATTGATTTCAACTGCACGAATGCATGCGGCAGCAGGTGCAGGATGCCGATTCCCAGCATCAGGCCGCCGACAAAGCTGATGACCATCTGCATCCGGCTGTGAGTCATCTTCAGAACTTGCGGCAGGCTTCCCCCGGCAAGCCCAATAATGACCAGCAGTACCGAATAAATGACGAGGGGAACTCCCAGGGACATGTTGAAAACCTGATCTGAATCAACGAGCAGAGAAAGGCAGAAAACTGTGCGAAAAATTCAAGACGATTACATCGGGAGGGCGAGGCTCCGTCCGAGCCGCTGTCCTGCGTTGCAACGATTCATCACTGAATTGAAGTCGAACGGTGTGCCTGGGCTTGAAAGAAATCGAGGCCATCGAAGTCCAACTCACGGCTGAAGTTTCGCAACGCACTCTGTAGCACACATGCGACGGGACGCATCACAGGCGGCTCACACGGAGGTTCGCCCTCCCGAAGTCCTATCTTAGCCGATTCCCCGAAAACTCAACTCGCTTACGAAATAGATTTCATTTCCCCGGTTGGGCGAACTGGTTTTCTGCCAGTTCGATCGCTTTGAGCAGTCCACGAGCTTTATTCAGCGTCTCTTGGTATTCGGCTGAGGGAACACTGTCCGCAACCAGCCCCGCACCCGCCTGCAGATACGCGGTGGTCCCTTTGAGAACGAGGGTTCGCAGCGCGATACAGGTATCCATATTCCCGGTGAAGTCGATGTACCCGACAGCGCCTGCATACGGACCTCGTCGGTGTTTTTCCATTTCGTCGATGATCTGCATGGCCCGCACTTTCGGGGCTCCTGAAACTGTTCCAGCCGGCAGCGAGGCTCGCAGCGCATCCAGAGCCGTCAGTCCTGGCTTGAGTTGTCCTGTCGCATTCGAAGTAATGTGCATCACATGACTGTAGCGTTCGACGACCATCACATCGGAAATCTTCACACTGCCATACTGGGCCACACGTCCGATGTCATTGCGAGCCAGATCGACAAGCATGATGTGCTCCGCTCGTTCCTTAGGATCCGCGAGCAGGTCTTCCGCGAGGGCGAGATCTTCCTGTGGCGTCTTGCCTCGTGGACGAGTTCCGGCGAGTGGTCGGACAGTGACTTCCCCATCTTCGACACGACACATGATCTCCGGAGAACTGCCGACGAGCTGGAAGCCCGGAAGTTCGAGCAGAAACATGAACGGGCTGGGGTTCACGACGCGCAAGGCCCGGTAAATATCGAGCGAAGTCGCTTTCGTTTCCAATTGAAGTCGCTGACTGCAGACGACTTGGAAGATATCTCCAGCTTTGATGTATTCCTGACAGCGAAGGACGACATCTTCGAATTCGGCCTGTGTAAAATTCGATGTAAACGGCAGCGTTGTTTCCGCAGGGAGTGTCACATCATAGAGTGGTGAAGCAGCGACCGGGCTTTGTAACTTGGCTCGCAGGCGTCCGATTTTTTCCTGGGCTCGCTGATAAGCAGCTTCGACACCTTCAGTCGCTGGATTGACGAGCGCGACAATCAGAATCGTCTTGCGGATGTGATCAAAAATGATCATCTCGTCATAAAATGAAAACGACAGATCAGGCAAGCCCCGATCATCTTCCGGAGCATTCGGCAGGTTCTCGGTGTAACGGACCGAATCATACGAAGCAAACCCGACTGCCCCGCCAGAGAATCGGGGAAGCCCATTGAGGTGCACCGCCTGATACTGACTGACCAGCTGGTCGAGTTCTTTCAGTGGGTCGCTGCAGCGATAGGTCTTGTCTTCCTGTTCGGTATGGAGAGTGACGACGTCCCGGGTCGCATCCATGGTCAGGAAAGGTCCTGTCCCGACAAAGCTGTAACGCCCGACCTTTTCCCCCCCGATCACACTCTCGAAGAGAAAACTGCGTTCGCCCGAGGCCAGTTTCTGGTAGGCCATCACCGGCGTCAGCATGTCGCTGAACAATTCTACATAGACCGGAACGAGTTTTCCCTCACGGGCGGACTCTCGGAACTGCTCGAACGACGGGCGATAGGTCATGTTTTCAGGCTTTGATGATGAAAAGGGGCGGTTTCGCCAGAACAGGCAGCATGACAAAATTCAGCACACCTCACAAGCGGCGAACATGCCAACAGGCGGTCCCACGAACAAGAGCCTCGATTCCCTCATCAGGTTCAGCTCAGCAAGAAGATTAGCCCCAGAGGATAACCGGCGGTACTCAAACAGAATTCGTGAGCCAGAGAACTTTCCCGGCTGCACCTCATGACTCAAACCTCATGACGATTCCCCCTCCGTGTCTATTTGTGTTCATCCGTGGTTCGTTTTCTGTATTTTAATGCTCCGGGAGCAATCGACATTTCAAGTGCACAGGAGGCCGCGAATCAAAAGACTCGGTCGTCACAGATGTTCGGGGATTCCCGTGGCTTGCTCTGGGACTTAGAATCGAATATCTAATGATGATCGGGCAGGGCAGCCAAATCGCCATGTGCCGTGTCGTATTTAATGCACAATCCCAAAGGATGGCCCGTGGATCTGGAAACCCTCGCACGCTCAGTGAGTGAATGGCTGAAGGGGACCGGTCCGGAAGCCGACATCATCGTCTCCAGTCGCATACGCCTCGCTCGTAACCTCGCCAAGTTCCCGTTCCTCAGCCGAGCCGATGAGGGTATCCGCGCCGAGATCGAAAATCAGGTCAAAGATCGATTACTCGGCATCAAGAAGTTTGGGCCCATTACGTACTTCCCGATCGACGGGATGGCTCAACTCGACCGTCAGATGTTCGTCGAGCGTCAGTTGATCAGTCGTGAGCTTTCGGAAGCCAAAGGAGCGCGCGGCGTCGCGATCTCGGAAGAGCAGAATCTCAGCATCATGGTTAACGAAGAAGATCACCTGCGTATTCAGGTTCTTCGCAGTGGCTATGAACTCGATGCCTGCTGGAAGCAGATCAGCCAATTGGACGACGAACTCGAAAGCCAGGTCACCTATGCCTTCCATGAACACCTCGGCTATCTGACCGCCTGCCCCACAAACGTCGGCACCGGCATCCGGGCCAGCGTCATGCTCCACCTGCCTGCCCTGGTCCTGACGAAGGAGATTCAAAAATTCTTCCAGGCGATGCACAAGATGAACCTGACGGTCCGCGGCATGTACGGCGAAGGCAGTCAGGCCATGGGTGACTTTTATCAGGTCTCCAACCAGACAACGCTCGGCCGTTCCGAAGAAGACATCGTCAACACGATCAAGACCGTCATCCCGAAGATTCTTGATTACGAACGCAATGCCCGCGCGCGTCTGATGAACGACAACCGTCGCGGCGTCCATGATCAGGTCTCACGAGCCTACGGCATTCTCAAGACCGCTCAGACCATCAGCTCCGAAGAGACAATGCAACTGCTCTCCAACGTCCGCATGGGAGTCAATCTGGGCCTCATCGACGACCTGGAGATCCCGCAGATCAACGAGCTGTTTATTTTCACCCAGCCTGCACATCTGCAGAAGATCCGCAAAGAACGCATGGAATCCGCTGAACGCAATGTCGCGCGGGCCGCTTACCTTCGCACCAAGCTGATCCAGCCGGACGAGATGAACTGAATCGCCTGCCGAATCGTAGGGTGCTGGTGAGTCTTCGAACCGCACCAAAACGACACTCGATGCCACATTTGGTGCGGTTCGCAAAGCCTCACCAGCACCCTACAGGATACATGAACTGAAGCTGGAAAATGACTCGGCGTTGCTACTCCGTCGTCATCCACTTCGGCAGTGGGCGGTTTGGAAACAAAAACGATTCCATCGCGATCCGCATCTTCGCGATTCGATGCAGCTTCACGCGGCCATTCATCACACTCAGCGGGTTGCACTCAATCTTGTGCAGCAACCCGCCGTAGATTCGCATCATGCCGCAGAAAATGCCTTGCCCGTCTTTCGAAAGATGACCAGACAGTTTTGATGCTCGCTGGTAGTACGATCTGGCAAGTTGAGTCTGCTCGGTGAGAAACGGCAGGATGCCGGGAGCAGCCCCCTTCGCGAGTTGATCCGATGTCAGTTGATAGGCGCGCAGCTGGTCTTGAGGCAGATAACATCTTCCAAGAGTGGCATCTTCACGAATGTCTCGCAGGATGTTGGTTAACTGAAATGCAGTCCCGCAATCGATAGCTGCTCGACGGGCGACGTCCGATTCGTCGTAACCCCAGATGGAGATGCAGCAAAGCCCGACAGCTCCTGCCACGTGATAACAATATCGCTCCAGATGGGCGAAATCGGCAAACGGCTGCGGATCAAGATCCATCGTCACACCAGCGATGACATCATGCAGGTAGCTGACAGGGATCTGGTAAGTGTCGAGCGTCCACTTGAGAGCGGGAAAAATTTCGTTGCCGTCGACAATGCCACGTTCCGCAAGGTCGTCAATCTGACGTGACCAGTCGGTAAGTTTCAGTCGACGTGTCTCGACAGACATCCCGCCATCATCGGCCAGATCATCTGTCTGACGCATGAAACAGTACAACGCACACATCGCCTTGTACTTCGGCTTGGGCAGCGAAAGAAACGCATAGTGAAAATTTCTCGCAGCTTTTCGCGCATCCTGAACGCAGACACGAAAGGATCTCTCCATTCGGTCTTGGTCGACTCCATGCATCGATGCCAGCGAGGTATTCATCGCCGGGTAGTTTAACGCAGAATGCCCGGTGATAACAGCCGTGAAAGAGACATTCAAAACAGACTAAATGGCAGAGGAGTTCCCAGTCACCACTCCGGCCATCCGTCGGCACTGATCGGCGCAGTCCAGACACGACTGGGCACACTTCTGACAATGATCATGTTCATGCTTCTGGCATTCCTGACCGCAAGCTTCGCAGATTTCCGCACAGAGCTGACAAAGCTGTTGGGCGAACTCAGATCCGCGACTCATGAATGACGCCGCTTGCCAGCAGATTGCTGAGCAGTCTCGATCAAGACGAATGCAGTTCGCCATCATCGCGACATCTTTCTCCCCGAGACAAGCGTTCGCGCAATGTTCGCAGTCCTGAGCGCATTGCACGCATGCCTGAATACAGTCCGACATGGTTGGTTGAGCGATCATCTGAACCTCCTTTTGAAGTGGCGAATCGATTCCGAAGATTCCATCTTCAATGAGCAGACGCCGTTCCAACTTCGCAAATCAGCCGAATTGAGCAAAAGACGGCGCAGAGGCCGGCGATGACAGACTTCAGCGATCATTTTTCATTCAATGCGGCACTTGATCCTCCATCATCTGGCGACTCGCCAACATTGCTTTCTCCCACTGGCCCTCTCTCGCCATTGTGATGACATTGGTCAAATAAGAGACTTCGGAATCTGACAGACTCCCGTCACTTTTCAGACTCGCGATCTTCTCTTCGGCAACGGTCAGAAAATTTTCGCGTTTCTGATTGCAGACCGTGTAAAGCGAGCGAGCCATTTCGATCGCCGCAGGACTCATCTTGGGATAGCCGCAGCCGGAGACGGCGAGCGTCATCAGGAGAGCCACGATGACAATTCGTTTAGAACTCACCGATCACCTCGCCTTCCGAAATGCTCGACATGCGGGCGAACTGGTAGAGATCAATGTTCTCGGAGACAAATCGGACCGCGCCATCCCCAAGCATGATGTGCCCACCACCTTGATGTTCGGAATACATCTGACAAACGTGTAAAAACGGACTGTTGACAGGGTGAATAATTGGCAGTCCGAGAATGTCCAATTCGCCGCCCGCAGGTCCGGAGTGAGCAACGAGCATCGCAGCAGGGGATTCAGGTTTATTGACAGAAGAAGAAATGCCTGCTGCATATTCTCCCAGGCGAGGAATCGTAAATGATCCGGGGACGGCCCCGACCCAGGTCTTGTCGCTCAATTTGGATGAGTGTTCGCCGAGGAAAATGGTATTCGACAGGCCGTCTTTGACATCGCTGAAACGAACGTGAGAGTTACGCGTGAAGACCCCATCAAAAACTTTCGTTGAATCGCCGTTGACGGTGATCGTTGTCGTCGCGCCGCTAACGATGTCAGTGAAAATCGGCGTCGTCAGACCGCTGCCACTCGTCCCGTCCCAGCACGATTCCTGACCGTGGTTGCCGACGTAATGACTTCGCCCGAAGACGACGTCAACGCCAGTCGTCATCTGGCGAGGCGCTCCCGTTGCATCGCTGATGACAAACGGATCATGGGAGCCAGAAACCGATGGACAAAGAAAGACGGGCAACTTTGATCGAACGAGAGTTGCGTTGACCGGATCCCAGCAGGACTGGCTGAGAGAAAGGCCATCATAAAGCGCAGCCTGTTCGATGTACGGCAGAATCATCGTCCCCCAACCCCAGCCGGGAGCAGCATCCCAGGTTTGAGGATCCATCCGGGCCCAGGCAGGCGCGGTGCCATTACTGGTGCCGTACGAAACGAAGGCAGGGGGAAGTGCGTTGTGTGTATCGTGATAGTTATGGAGGGCGATCCCCAGCTGCTTGAGGTTGTTTTTACAGGTCGAGCGACGGGCCGCTTCGCGCGCCTGCTGGACAGCGGGCAGGAGAATCGCCACTAACGTCGCGATAATGGCAATGACAACAAGTAATTCAATGAGCGTGAACCCGTAACGAGTCATCTGACGGGTTTTGGAGACAGTGGTCATATTCAAGAACCTTTCCAGGTGGAGAGTCAGTCGTCTGTAGCAATAGCTACTGATTTTGTAGCCTCGACTACAAATACCGTAGCGTCGGCTACATTGCAAGACGAAAAGGAAGCCTGAATAGGATTTTCACATGTCATTCGTTAATATGCGGTCACACTGATACTTGAGATCACATAAGGACACAGGGATCTTGTCGGAACAGACCACCTCATTTCGTCGCACTCGCAACGACCATGCGTCTGAGACGGCTGAAGACTACGTGGAAGGCATCCATGATGTCATCCAGCGCCAGGGGAAATGCCGCGTTGTTGACTTGGCAACCTTGTTCGGCGTCAGCCACGTCACCGTCACGAAGATTGTCTCCCGACTCCAGAAAGAGGGCTACGTCGATACCCAGCCCTATGCTCCCATTACGCTGACCGAAGACGGCCAGAAACTCGCCGACGAAGCCCGCCAGCGACATGAAATCGTTCTCGATTTTTTGCGAGCCATCGGCGTTTCCGAACAGCAGGCCGCCCTCGACGCAGAAGGCATCGAACACCACGTCTCCCCGGAGACCCTCCGCTGCATGGCCGAAGTCACCATGCAGAAGAATCGGAAAAAGGTCTAGGATCAGCCCCCGGGAGGGCGAGGCTCCGTCCGAGCCGCTTTTTGCATTGCGAAACGTGAACTACGCACGAAACTCCGATGGCCTCGACGCTTTCGGCTCTCGTCCTGAAGGGACGGTTTCATCCTGGGCTGACAGATATCGGCCCTTCAGGACTGAGATGAAGATGTGAAAATCAACTCTTGTGATCAACATAGGTTGCAACGCGGGACAGCGGCTCGGACGGAGCCTCGCCCGCCCGAAGATATCAGATAACTATCGTCCGACGACGCTTTGTCGCATATGTTGGGAACGATGATAAAGCAACCGATACAAACTCTCTTCCGCCTTCGTGAATTCCAGACCACGACGCGCCTTGACGGCTGCCGCTGTCGTGATGAGTTCGGACATGTCTCGCGGCTCGCGCAGTTCCCCATCCCACCAATGCGTAAACGAAGGGATGTTCCGAGGCGGTAATCGATCCGCCGGCAGGATCATCGACATCACGCCGACCGACGTCCCGGTATTGAGCATCGTCCCGATCGCGGTTTTGGCATGATCGCCGATCAGGCTGCCAAGTTTTGTGTTGTTGGTCTCGACCAGTTGATCGCCGAGGGGAAACTTGATCGTCGAATAGTTGTTCTTCAGATCGCTGTTGGTCGTCATCGCTCCGAGATTAACCCACGGGCAGATGTAGCTGTGACCTAGAAATCCGTCATGGTACTTGTTGATGTACCCATGCAGAATGCTCCCTTCGATCTCGCCCCCAATCCGGCAGACCGGGCCGATCGTCGTCCCCTCCCGGATATTGGCATGAAACAACTGCGTATGCGGGCCAATGTAACAGGGGCCTTCAATCCGCGAAAACGACTGAATGCGAACCTGCTCATCAACAACAATCGGACCTTTGCGGGCATCGAAGACAACAAACGGGTCGACCTGCGTCGACTTATGCAACACCACCTGCTGCGGGTGCCCCAGGATCGTGAGCGGATGCCCGGCGAGATCAACCATCGTCCATGGAGACTGAGTCGTCACCTCGGGAAACAGCAGCGGAAGATCATCATTGAGCTGTTGCGTATTCCATTCGACTAACTGCCACGGATAGTCAAGAAATCGCCCCCGTGCAGGAACGCGCCGACGTCGCTCCAGATAGTCCTTCAGAAATTCCCCCCGAGCCGCCTCTCGGAACTCCTGCATCTCGTCGACCGACAGGTAGAGGGCAACAATCCGATCGCCAAAACACGCGGCCTGATCGGTCCCCAGTGAACACAGCCATTTCAGATCGGGCAGGTAACGTCCATTGAGGCACAGGACTGGCCCATCGGGCATCCGGTGCGGGCTCATCGTCACCTGACCGGAATAAGTCTGCTGATAGACGTCACTCAAATGCGGACGCAGGGAAACTCCCCACTGCCTGGCACCGAGATACCGCGTCACCCGTTCCCGAAGACTCAGCGGTCCACAGGTCAGTTCAAAGACAGGCCGAACAGAGGCAATCGGGTCAAACCGATCGGCGACCTCGTCCTCGAAAAAGAACAGCGAGATGTCAGGAAGGTGAGTCATGGGAAATTATATGCGCACAATGAGCTTTTCTTGCCACTGCCGCATCATAATCTCTCCACCGCATTTTCAACAACATGGCTTCTGAGGGGGGAAATCAGATGGTTTTTCCCAGCGTCAAAGGCTTGGTCGGTGGACTGACCAGAGGGGTAGGCTGGGCATGTTGGTAAACGGCAGAACGCGTTCCGGTCGCACGCTGGTACTTCTGAGTAATTCCGATGATTGTCTCAGCGGCTCCCAGGAACAGACAGCCATGCGACGCCAGATGCCGGGAAAGACGTTCCAGAATCTTTCGTTTCGTATCCGTCTCAAAATAAATCAGGACGTTGCGACACATAATGATGTCAAACAGCCCGATCGGACCATAATCCGCCAATAGATTCAATTGCTTGAACGTCATCATCTGACGCAAAGGCTCGCGAATCTTCCACTGGTTGCTGTTGAGCTGCTCGAAGTACTTTCGGAGCAGAACAGGAGTCAGCCCACGCTGAACTTCAAAGGAACTGTAAATTCCATCCTGAGCCCGCTTGAGCACCTGATTGTCGATGTCGGTACATAAAAACTCGATCTGCCAGTTGGCAATCAACGTCGGGAAGTTCTCCATCAACATCATGGCGATGGAATATGGTTCCTGTCCTGTCGAACAAGCCGCGCACCAGATCCGCAGCGTTCGTGTAGACTGGCGCGTCTTGACAATCTCAGGTATAAACGTCTGGATCATCTCTTCGAACGGCGTCGAGTCGCGGAAGAACAACGTCTCGTTCGTCGTCATGGCTTCGACAACCGAGGTCGCCAGATCACCATTCGGGTTCGACTTCAATAGTTCGACAAGCTCATCGATGCCCGGCAGATTCATCCCTTTTGCCAGGGGAAGGAGTCGACTATCCAGGAGATAGTCTTTCCCTGCACCCAGCGACAAGGCGGATTTGTCGAGCAGAAACTTGGAGATATATTCGTAATTGACGGGCTTCATATGTGACAGACTTCCTGCGGACACAGTTGATTGATCTTGTATGGAATGTCATCGATCGAA
>SXPC01000170.1 GCA_005778225.1 Planctomyces sp.
CGCCGAGGTTAGTGTTGTATCCGCCGGGGAGGGCGTCTTTGTCTCGTTTGAGAGTCTGGTTGTCGACGTTCGTTTTGGCGTCGTCAAAATAGGGACTGGTGACCATGTATCCGAATTGTGTGTTACCGCCGGCGCTGTAGTCCTGGACGTGAAGACCGGTGCCGCGGCCTTCTTCGTATGCGACTTTGCCGGTCTTGTAGATGCTGGCCGCGCGGGTGGTTTGCCAGTCGGTGCCATCGAAGACGATGAGGATGACGTGCTTGCGACCTGCTTTGACAGCTTCGTGCTGGAGGTCGAAGATGTTCGTCTGATCCATGTAGATGGCATTTGGGTTCAGCGTGCCAGCAGAGACCTGACCGTAAAGGTGCGAGATTTTTTCTTCATCGCGATACAGGCTGTTGGTGCCCATGTAGTCTTCGAGTCGCTGACCTTTGGGAGCATTAACGGTGCCGAAGGTATAGACCGGGATCAGACGATTGGAGTGCGTGCCCCACAGTGTGTATTTGTCTTTTTCCCAACCCCAGTGGCCGACCTCGGACTGGTTGTTCTCGATGGCTTGAGTCTGCAGATCGCGGACGGGATCGTCGGCGAGAAGAGATGTCGAACAAAGCAGGAGAGCGCCGGCGGCGAGCAGAGATTTCATCAGTCAGCCTTTGGGTGGGTCAGAGACAGGCTATGTGGCGGGTGAGACTATTGTGGCCTTAGAATGTGCTACGTGAGGGACACATCGAAGCCGTGTGAGTGAGTTTTTGACGAATGTCGTTGAGACAATTGTCGGTGTGGCCATCCTGACATAACCAGCGGGATGTTTCAAGTTTGCGACAGGTCTGTTGCAGAGCTCCGCCTTGATTATGAGGAGGATTTTATCTTCGGAAGCCGGTTGCTCATGTTGGGGCTTCGATGCGTAGAAACACTGCTTCACCGTTATTCAGTGTCATGAGTCGTTTGCAGTGCGTGCACTCCCAGACGGAGCTACTGGTTGCCGCGTAGCGGATACGCATGATGGCTTGTTCTGCCATGGACGGATCGCTTATTGACTCGATTTCCTGATCGATCGTATCGAGTAACTGCCTCCAGTCGGGGCCCGTCATCCAGCAATACTTGCTGGAGTCCATGTTCGCAAAGACGAATTCTCCGCAGGGGCATTGAATCTTCATGTCGGACTTTCTGGGCATAAAAAAAGGCCCCCGTTGTATCAACGGGGGCCTTGAATTGTCTATCGTGATCAGGCATTAGGCGAGCAGTTTCTCGATCGGTTTCTCTGCATTGCCGATCGTGAAGGGGCGACCTTCTGGAGAGATGATTTCCAGGTCGTGGGGGATACCAAGAGTCGCTGCGATAGTGGCGTTGAATCCGCCGGGTTCGACGCCGTCTTCTTCGACGTAGAAGCCTTTGTCGTCGGTAGTGCCATAGACCTGGCCGACCTTGATCCCTGCCCCAGCCAGAACGCAGGAGAAGGCCGCCGGGTGGTGGTCGCGACCGGCGTTCTGATTGATCTGTGGCTTGCGGCCGAATTCAGTACCGATAACGACCAATGTCGTTTCGAGCAGGCCTGAGGCTTTCAGGTCGGCCATCAACGTGGTGAAGGCATGGTCGAGTTCCGGACCTGATACGGCGAAGCGGTCGTTGAGATCATTATGCATGTCCCAGTTACCGCCAGAGATTTCGACAAACTGGACGCCGTGTTCGATCAGACGTTTGGCGAGGAGGGCACCCTGGCCGAAGCGGGACTTGCCGTATCGGTTGCGGGTTTCCTGGCTTTCCTGAGTGATGTCGAAGGCTTTGAGTTCATCGCTTTTAAGGAGCTTGATCGCATCTTCGTACAGAGTGTCGTAGTTCTGGATCGGCGTTGATTTGGAAGCTTTGGATTTGAATTGGCGATCAAAGGCAGCTGACAGTTTCATACGACGGTCGAACTGGTTTTCCGCCAGATAGTCGGGGCTCTTGGTATTTTCGAGACCACGTTCCGGGGCAGCGATCGGGACGGGGGCATACTGGGCACCCAGGTAGCCGGGGCCTTCGCCACCGCCACCAATTTGAACCGATGGAGGCAGAGTCGGGCTGATCTGGCCTTTGACCTTTTGTACCCAAGAGGCCATCGTCGGATGCTTGATGCTGGCGATTTGTTTCTGACTGGTGCGGACCAGATAGCGAGCTTGTTCGTGGTCACCGGTTTGGGTGTTCATGGAACGGATGATCGCAAGTTGATCGGCCATCTTCGACATCTCGGGGAAGTACTCGGAGAACTTCACGCCGGTGAGGTTAGTGTCGATGACTTTAGTCTCGCCTTGGACTTCGGTGCCCGGTTTGGGATCGAAACTATCAAGGTGGCTCATCGCGCCACTGAGATAGAAGTAAATGACCTGTTTTGCTTTGCCGGGTTTGACTTTCCCGCCTTTGGGGTCGGCAGCGGCCGTCAGCGAGCCTGAGAATGAGAGGAAGCTGACTCCCAGAATTCCCTGGGCAGCGACTTTCATCAAGTTTCGTCGTGAGACGGGATCAACCTGGCGGAGGTAAGACATATCCATGGTATGGGCCTGGCTTGTTAATGATCGGTTTGGATGTTGACTGGAAATGGAGAGTGATGCCTTGGGCGTGTTACGTATTGTGAGTCTTTTCGTGCCTATGCCTCACCCTCATCCGCCCTTCGGGCACCTTTTCCTGAGAAGACTACCGCATTGCCCTTCCTCTCGCCTTCTCGGCGAGCGGGCAATTTGGTTCCACCTCAAGGGAGAAGGGACGAAATCGAGCTTATTTCAAGGTTGAGATCGTTACTGAATGAAGAGGAACTCGCGGGTGTTGAGCAGGGACCAGATGACGTTGCCGTGGCCCGTGGCGCCGCTTTCGCTGATTTCTTTCAACGCGATTTTGCGTTCTTCTTCGCTGGGGTGGCGTCCCAGAATCGACAGGAAGATTCGATCGACCTGTTTCTCCGGGATGCGAACCTTAGTGACTTCCGAGTGAATGACAGAACCGGCTTCGAGCATCATGTGAGTCGCCATGCCGTTGAACATGGTAAGCAACTGAGGGACGGTTCCTTCGGTGTGGCTGGCGGAGATTTCTTCGCGGTCACTTTGGCCGAACTGACGCAGGAAGTGGTTTTGAGGCAAAGGAGAAGGAAGCTCGGAGGCACGGGCCAGGAGGATGCCTTTGTATTTGGAAGAATCTTCCCCTTTGCGAATTTCCTTCCGCCAGGCTTCGAGAGCAGCGTATTTGTCGAGGAGGTCTTGCGATGAATCGACTTCGCTCAGATCCAGGATTTCAAACATCGGCTGAAAACTGGGGCGGACATAGGCATCCGGGTTAGGGATCGTCAGAGTTAGAAGCGAATCCCAGGCTTGTTCCGCGGACATACGGCGGAGGATCGGGCCGGGGAAGTAATAATCTTCGGTCGCTGCGAGATCATCGAAACAGGCCTGACGCTGATAGGTCTTGGTGTAGTAGAGAATTCGCAGAAATTCCTTCTGGTTGTAATCGAGACGCTTCATCTCGGAGACGAGGTAATCGAGGAGTTCCGGGTTTGACGCGACAGTGGAATCCATCATGTCGTCGACCGGTTCGATCAGGCCGACACCCATCACGCGTTTCCAGAGTCGGTTGACGATCGTCGTGGTAAAGCGAGGGTTGTCGGGTGAGGTCATCCAGTTGGCGAGGATCTCGCGACGCGATTCGCCCTTCTTGGGAAGAGGAGAATCGCCGAAGAGTGTGGCGGGTTGGACGACTGACTTGGGCTTCGCATCGTCGTAGGCGTAATCATGGGGCAGTGTTAGATTCTTCTTGGCATTTTCCGATAGCACACGACGGTTGTTATTCATCATGTTGCGAATCTGGCCCGCCTCACGAGAATTGTATTCGATCTTGTCGTATAGCCAGTCGTCGGCATCTTTGGGTTTGTCTCGTGAAGCAATTTTATTGAGTTCTTGTTTGTTGTTATTCCCGCGGTATTCCTGCCCGCCCATGTAGGCAGCCAGTTCGTAAAATTCTTTCTGAGTCCAGCGATCGAAGGGGTGGTTGTGACACTGGGCACAGCCGATGCGGGTTCCGAGGAAGATGCGGACGGTGTTATTAAGGTTATCCAGCGGCATGTTGAGGTCGCGGATGTGATAGCCAGCTGCGGGGTTGGCGAGGACGGTGCCTTCGGCAGCGACCATTTCGTTGACGAACTCATCGTAAGGCATGTTATCTGAGATGGAGTTCTTGACCCATTCACCGAACAGTTGGAGCTCGTTGTTATTGCCGCCGCGGTCGACGATGCGGAGGATATCGGCCCAGTAGTTGTAGGAGTTGCTGACATAGCCAGGGGAATTCAGGAGCATATCGATCGTTCCGGCGCGTTTGTCTTCACCCGAGCGTCGGATGAACGACTCGGCTTGCTCGGCGGTCGGGATCGTGCCGGCGATATCCAGATAAGCACGTCGTACGAACTGGGCGTCGTCTGTCATGGAATTGGGTTGCAGGTTGTTGGCGACCAGCCCTTTTTCGATCAGGAGATCGATTTTGGCGGCGCTTTTGATGGCGTCTGCTTTGCGGGCAGGTTCAACCGGGACAATGTTCCTGCGGACGTTTAAGTCAGCGGTGTGCTGAGGGAGACGGCCTTTTGCGGCTGCGGCTTTGTTCTCGGCTCGTTTCTTGCCGTTTTTGTTCTGCGCCTGAGCGGAATTCAGGGAACCGAGCAGTGTGATGGTGACGAGCAGCAAATAGAGGACTGGTCGACACATAGGGGTCACCTTCATTCCGTGATGAGCAATTCGCAAGGTATTGAAGCCAGAATTGATACTTCTTTCGCTGCGATTTCGAATGACTCAACAAAGGTATTTAACAGCAGCATCGGCGGAAGTATTCGTGAAATTTTATCGATGCGTTCGGAATTTCATAGGTCTGTTCTTGCAGGTCGGTTATTCTGCAGTGTAAAGACATTCCCTGTCATCCACTTCACAGACATCTCTTCAGTTCGTTTTGATCACATTATCAGATTGATCATCCTGTCAGACGGAGGACTGGTGATGAGCCGATCTTATCAATCGCGATGGGCAAGCGTAGCCCGACGGATCTTCGTCGGCAGTCTTCTCACATTTTTCATGATTTTGCAGGGGGATGTTCAGGCCGCTGATCCTGATCGACCTGCACCGACGCCGCTCGTTAATGCGATCTCTGCTTCGATCAAGGTACCGTCAACTTCCCCTGAGATGTCCCAGCGGATCGATCAAATTCTGTTGGACAGCTGGAAATCTCACGGACTGACACCTGCAGAAGCAGCCTCTGACGAGGAACTGACGCGACGCCTCTATTTGGACCTGCTCGGGCGGATTCCGACGGTGGCGGAATTGCGAACGCATGACAAACGGGGGCCAGAAACGCGTCGTGGGGAATTGATTGAGACGCTGTTGGAGCATCCCGATTTTTCGTCGCATATGGCGAGTGTGTGGCGGAGAGCGCTTTTGCCTGCGACCGCTGATCTGTCGGCGTTTGGCGGGACCGAGTCGTTCGAGCGATGGCTGCAGGAAGAGTTTGATGCGAATACGCCTTATGACGAACTTGCACAAGAATTACTGCTCTCAAGTGGGCGGGTGAATGAATCTGGTCCGGTCCTGTTCTTTACGGCTCTGCAGCTCAAGCCGGATGAAATCGCCAAACAGACATCACGTGCGTTCCTGGGAATGAGGATCGATTGCGCGCAGTGTCACGATCATCCTTTTGATCATTGGAAGCAGGATGAATTCTGGGGGCTGGCTGCGTTTTTCTCTCGCATTTCCAAGCCGGAGGGGAAGATGGAAATGCTCTCCCCGCTGCTGCAGGTCAAAGACAATAACCGCGGCGACGTCATGCTGCCTGAGACGGATGAGGTGATTCCGCCTCGCTACCTGATGGGGGAGGTGTTCCAGTCGTCGATGAATGCTGAGTCAGAGACTCAGGAATTGAGTCGACGTGAGGCGTTTGTCGTCTGGCTGACGTCTCGAAACAATCACCAGTTTGCCAAGGCGGCGGTGAATCGGGTCTGGGCTCAGCTGTTCGGGCGAGGAATTGTCGATCCGGTTGATGATATGGGCGTTCACAATCCGCCTCTGATTCCCGAACTGCTGGATGCGCTGGCGCTCTATTTTATTCAAACCGATTATGACCTGAGAAATCTGGTTGTCACGATCATCAACACAAAGGCTTATCAGCTTTCCAGCAGGTCGGAGACGCGATCGGATGAACGAGCGAAAGCGTTTGCTCAAATGAGCCTTAAGACGCTGACAGCCGAGCAGCTTTATGATTGCATTGCTATCGCAACGCATCGCGAGATGAGTCAGGCGGGAGCGGATCAGACAGGACTGCTGCGGCTGGGGAGTAATGCGAGAATGCAGTTCATTTCGCAGTTTCAGACCACGGGATCTGCTGTCGATTATCAGGCAGGGATTCCGCAGGCGCTGACGATGATGAACGGCATTCTGATCAGCGATGCGACGGACCTGGCGATTGGGGGTGTGCTGACCTCTTTGTCGGCTCCGTTCTTTACGGACAATCAGCGAGTGGAGACGCTGTATCTCGCGACGCTGTCGCGCAAGCCTCGTCCGGAAGAGATGGAGCATCTTCGGGAGATGTTGTCGGGCCACAAAGATCAAACCGCCAGAAAGGCTTTCTGGGCGGATCTTTACTGGGCATTGCTCAACTCCCCGGAGTTCACGTTCAATCACTGATTTTCAATCACTCACTGTCACATTTCGATATCTGTCGACGTCTGAATTTCTCATTGTTATCACGGAGCAACTACTATGCTGACGATCGCTCCTCACCGACGTTTGTTTCTGCAATCGAGTCTGGCGGGCATGCTGGGAGTCAGTGCGAGCGGGTGGTTTCCCAAGCTGGCTCATGCGGCGTTGCACGAAGCGTCTGCCGGCAGTTCGAAACCTCGTCAGTGTATTCTGCTGTGGATGAGTGGAGGGCCCAGTCAGATCGATACGTTCGACCTGAAGCCGGGGCATGCGAATGGGGGAGAATTCAAGGAGATTCAGACGGATGTCCCCGGTTTGAGTTTCAGCGAGCACTTGCCGCGACTGTCCAAGCATGGCCGGGATCTTGCCATCATTCGCAGTCTGAGTACCAAGGAAGGTGATCATGAACGGGGGACGCAGTTGATGAAGACGGGATACCCGCCGATGGGGATGATTGATTACCCCTCGATGGGGGCGGCTCTGGCGAGTCAACTGGCGTCGGACAGCGTGGCGCTGCCGCCGTATGTGAGTGTTTCCC
Organism: Planctomyces sp.; assembly: GCA_005778225.1. Classification (GTDB taxonomy): domain Bacteria; phylum Planctomycetota; class Planctomycetia; order Planctomycetales; family Planctomycetaceae; genus SXPC01. The sequence goes on from SXPC01000170.1 coordinate 7,234, forward strand.
CGGTTGACTTTCTAGGGCGGAATGCGTCTGGTCCCGGTTATCTTGGTCCGAAGTACTCACCGTTGATGGTTTCCGGTATGCCCGGCAGTGGAGGTGACAATCCGACGTTTGCTCAGTTGAAAGTGGATGCCATCAAGCCGCCGGAGCGTGTCACTTCGGACCAGCTTGAACGTCGGCTTTCGATGTGGAAGATGCTGCAGCATGATTTCGCGACGTCGCATCAAGGGGCCTCGGTCGGTGCGCATCAGGTGGTTTATGAGAACACGCTGCGACTGATCCATAGTAAGGAAGCTGATGCCTTTGACCTGTCGAAGGAGACAGACGAGACTCGCAAGAAGTATGGGTATGGGCTGTTTGGGCAAGGATGTCTACTTGCCAGACGCCTGGTTGAACGAGGTGTGCGTTTCGTTGAGGTTTCCCTCTCGAGTACCAATGGCGGTGCATTCGGGTGGGATACACACGCTGATAACTTTAACGCGATCAAAGACCTCTCCCGAGACCTCGACAATGGCTGGGCGTCGTTGATGGACGACCTGAAAGAACGCGGGCTGCTGGAATCGACGACGATTCTTTGGATGGGAGAATTCGGACGGACTCCCAAGATCAATGCTCAGGCGGGGCGAGATCACTTTCCACGTGCCTGGTCGTGTGTGTTTGCCGGGGGTGGGATCAAGACGGGCCAGGTTTACGGTAAGACGAGCGAGGACGGGATGGACGTTGTGGAGCAGAAAACCGGTGTTCTTGATGTCCTCGCGACTCTCTGTCAGTCGGTGGGTGTTACACCGGAGACAAAATTGATGTCGAGCCTGGGGCGACCGACGCCGATTGTGGAATCGTCACCGATTGCTGAATTGTTGAGGTGAGAAGTGTCGTTGCAACGAGCATTGCAAATGTTCCAAGTTTTGTTTTGAATCATGATCAGGGAGGCAATAATTTGCGAAAAGTCGGCAAAAAGCTGTGAATTTTAGTCATCCCCGTTGGAACTCTTTTCGTAGGATGATACGTCCACCTTTCGCCGGCCAATCAACATCTCTTCGGGCCAATCTTGATGATGCACAGGGTACCGGACAACCTGATGACTGCTACGCGATTCTCCGCGCCGCTTGGGCGGGGATTGATCGCGTATTTGCTCGTTGCATCGTTGATGCCTGTGCTTTCTGCGGGTGAGGCCGCTTCTGCGATTTCGCGTTGGGAAACGTGGGCTGAGAAGCCGGCGATCATTACGGTGGATGCACAAAGCTACGCGTCGACGCAAGCTGCTCCGATGATGTCGGCCAGTTCCATGATGCTCAGCCCCCTTGAACCGGGGCCTTTAGAGCCTTACCGGCAAGGCTTCAGCAGCGACTGGACGGTGCCTGAAGAAGTCGATGCTGCGAATCCGTTCGTCCGATACGTGCTGATTGCTCCCGATCACCCGCTGATACTCGATGTGGCGATCTTTACGAACGGGGAGGCGCACGAGAAGCTTCGAGAGGATCTGCTTCACGCGGCACTCGATCGGGAGCGTGCGCCATCAACGTCATCGACTGATTCCACCGCTGATCTCACACGGACTCCGGCTATCGGCAAGCTTCGTCAGATGGTCGCCGCTAAGCAAACTGCTCCTGATCGTCAAGAACTTCGCTGGCTGCTGGCTCAGCTTGTCCCTGGCCCAACGCTGCTCACGCTGAATCAAAGTTATGCCGTCAAACGAGGCCGGGTTGCTCCGCTGTGGCAGCTGGCAGACAGCAACCGTGATGATATGCTCGATGCAACAGAACTTGAGAAACTTCCGTCGCTGATTTTGCAGGCTGATGTGAATCGCAATCAGATCCTGGAAGAGCAGGAATTGCTGGCGGCTGCGGGCAAGGTGACGCACATCGCGCCGTTGTTCAACTGGCCTTTGGAACTGGTGGCGATCGATGCCTCGATGTTGAAGAATCGCCAGTTGGCTGGTCGCTCGTACTCAAAGCCATATCAATCTCAGGTGGCAGAGAGTTCCAGCAGTTACTCTCGCTGGCTGGAATCGAAAGGACTGAAAGGGGGTGAGCCGCTGGGCATTTCTCAGTTTTTGACGCTGCCTGCGGACCTGGTGTTGCGAGTCGATTTTCATGCGGATCCGGCTCACAAGTCGACGCTGAAGCTTTTGTCGACAGGCCAATCCGTCAATTCGAAAGTTTTCGGACAGACGCTGGTTGTTGATGGGGACTGGTCATTGATGGAGATTTCGTCATGGACTGGTTCATCGAATGACTGGCATTCGAAACTCCTGGGGCAGATTTCTGTTGGCGCGGCACTTGATGGTTTTCCTTTGTTTCGACTGATTGATACTGATGGCGATCGTCGACTTTCGGTTCGCGAACAAAGTCAGGTCCCCAGTGTCATGGCTTCTCTGGATGCCAACAAAGATGGACGTCTGACGCCGCAGGAGGTCAAAGTTCCTGTACGACTTGCGTTTGCGACAGGGCCGATGGTGGACGATGTTCTGAATCAGGCTGTGAGTGTGCAGCGTGCAGGGAGTGTGGAATCACCCTCAGCCAGTGCACCGGAATGGTTTGTGGGCATGGATGAGAATAAAGATGGTGATTTATCTCGCTCGGAATTTCTAGGTAGCGACGAACAGTTCGCCCAGTTGGATAGTAACAAAGATAGTTTGATCGACGTCAACGAAGCCCTGAGCCTTTCCACCCCTTGAGAGAGACGGATCTTCTATGTCCACAGTCAGTCCCCATCCTTCGGACATCCGCGACCCCGAGCAGCTTTCTGCTGTCATCAAGCAGCAGTATGGCTATTACGAGCAGATCAAGAAGGAACTCAGTCACGTCATTGTGGGGATGGACAGCGTCATTGAGGAACTCGTCATCGGGATTCTCTGCAAAGGGCACTGCATTCTCCAGGGGATGCCGGGCCTTGCCAAGACGATGCTGATCTCCAAGCTGGCGGGCTTGATGGAGCTCAATTTTTCGCGCATTCAGTTCACGCCCGACCTGATGCCGACGGACATCACCGGTGGAGAAGTCCTGGAAGAAGACAAGACGACGGGGAAGCGTGTCTTCCGATTTATCCAGGGGCCGATCTTCAGCAACTTTCTGCTTGCCGATGAAGTCAACCGGACTCCGCCAAAGTCGCAGAGCGCGCTGCTGGAGGCGATGGAAGAGCGCCAGCTGTCTGTTGCGGGGAAGACCTATCAACTGCCTGATCCCTTCTTCGTTCTGGCGACGCAGAACCCGATTGAAGTCGAGGGAACGTACCCACTTCCCGAAGCGCAGCTGGATCGCTTTATCATGAAGATCCATGTGAAGTATCCCTCGCGCGAAGCAGAGCATGAGATCTGTCGACGCCAGACGACCAATTATCGTTATCAGGTGAAGCCGATCATCAACAGCGAGATCCTGCATACGATGCAGGCGCTGGTTCGTCAGGTCATCGTGGCAGATCATGTCTATTCTTACGCGATTGATCTTGTCCGTATGAGTCGTCCGGGAGAAGGCTTGATCCCTGCGGAACTGAAAGACGTTATTCAATACGGAGGTGGTCCTCGCGCGAGTATTGCGTTGATTATGGCAGCCAAAGCGCGGGCACTTCTGCATCAGCGTCACCATGCGACAACGGGTGACATTGAAGCGGTCGCGTTCCCGGTTTTGCGGCATCGCATTATTCCGACCTTCAATGCCGAAGCCAAAGGCTTTGATCCCGATCACATCATTGCGGCGTTGCTCAAGAACGCCCGGAAACAATCCAACTGAGTTGCACGGGGGTCGGTTGAGCATCGCGGGCCGCACCTTCTTGGCGTCGCTTGGCCGCCTCCGTCAGCTCAGGCTTTTTTATTCGCAGTTCGACTCTTTAAACGGAATGTCATGTGAGTCAATCCCGGGCCAAATCCTTTCTCGACTCGCTGCGCGGCAAGCTGACCGGCTCGCCTTCGTCAGTGACACCATCGGCTCCTGCGCCTTCAGAGACGATGACGACCCAGGATCTGTTTGATGCCAAGACGCTTCTGGAGGTCAATCACCTGGAACTCCTGGCCGAGACAACGGTCAACGGAGTTCTGTCGGGGAAGCACCGTTCGACTCATAAAGGGGGCTGTACTGATTTCGCGGAGCATCGTCCCTATTCGGCGGGGGATGACTTGCGTCGTCTCGACTGGAAGCTGTTTGCCCGCAATGACCGGTACTACGTGAAGCAGTACGATGATGAGACGAACCTGCAGGCGCTCATTGTTCTCGATGTCAGCGGTTCGATGAAGTTCGGTCTTTCGACAGTGACCAAGTTTGATTATGCCCGTCTGCTGACGGCCTGCTTGTCACGATTGTTTGTTCGTCAGCGGGATAGTGTCGCGGTTGCGATTGCAGGTGGGGGATTGCAGACGTTTCTGAAGCCTCGCCAGAGTCCCGGGCATCTCCAGTTGATTATGGAGACGCTGATTGCGACCCCCGCTCATGGGGCTTCGCGTGTCGGGTTGATTCTCAATCAGCTTCTGCCACAACTCAAGCGAAAGGGGATGGTGATCATCATCTCCGACTTCTTCACCAGCCTGCCAGAACTGAAAGAGGGACTGACAAATGTTGCTGCCCGTGGCCATGATGTGTTGATGTTCGAGATTCTGGCACCTGAAGAGATCAACTTCGACTTCCGGTATCGAGCCCGTTTTGAAGATCTGGAAGCTCCTTCGCGCTGGCTTGATGTTGACCCGGGAGCGATTCGTCCGATTTACCTGGAGCGCATGCAGCAGCACCGTGACAAACTCAAAGAGCTCGCGACGGACCTGGGTTGCGATCTGGGGACCTTGACAACAGATTCCGATCTGGGGGATGGCTTGGCTTATTACCTCCGCAAGCGAGCCTTCCAAACCAAACAGAAACGTCGCTCTGGTTGATTCGTGATGTCGGCTTACGAATCTTCCATTATCCATGTGAAGCATCCTGACAAATGACTTTTCTCAGCGGCCTATTCCTGTTTGCCTTGCCGATTGTGGCGATCCCGATCGCGCTGCACTTTTATCATCGCAAGCAGCGGGACGCGATCCCCTGGGGTGCGATGCGTTTTCTGATGCAGGACGCGCCGCGAGGGAACTGGTGGCGTGATCTGGAACGCTATCTGATTCTGTTTTTGCGATGCCTCGCGCTGGCGGCTCTTGTCTTTGCTCTTGCACGTCCTCTGATGAATTCGAATCCGTTCTCGTCGGGAAGCGCGAACCGGATGATTGTTATTCTTCTGGACGATTCGCTTTCGACCGACTTTCGCCTTTCTGCCGGGAAGACGGTCTTCGATACATTGCGTACGCAGGCGAAGGAAATCATCACGCGTTTGAATCCGCAGACGGATCTGCAGGTGATCCTGGCATCTTCGGGCGGGCGTCCGATGAGCGAGGAGCCGCTGCGGATGACGAGTGACAATCGCGATGCGATCCTCGCCCGGATCGACAAGCTCAAGCCGACGCAGGGGACGACTCGGCTTCTCGATTCTTTGCAGGCCGTCACGACGATGCCGGTTGATCGATCGATTCACAGTGGGCAGGTCTTTGTTCTCTCCGATCAGCAGCCAGAAAGCTGGAACCTCGAGGCACAGTATCGTTGGCAGCAGTTGATTGAAGCGACGCAGAAGCGTCAGCCGCCGTTGCCGATCACGGCGATGACCTGCCCGGTTGATCGCGAGGCGTACGTCAATTTGTCGATCGCTCGTATGACGAGTTCTGCGACCCGGACCAGTCCGACTCAGCCGCTGGCATTTCTGGCTGAGATCGAGAATACCGGTCAACTCGTCAGCCAACCTGGAATTGCTGTCTGGAAAGTCGATGGCATCGAACAGGCACGCACGGAATTTGAAGGTATTGGGCCGGGCGAATCTCGGTCTCAGCGGTGGGTTCATCAGCTGGCAGATGCGGGTGTGCATGTTGTTACGTGTCAGTTGGAAGCGGATGATGTCCTCTCGCTGGATAACGAGGGGGCGCTTGCCATTGAGATTGTTGACGAACTTCCGGTGTTGATTGTCACGTCGGATGAAGCGGAGCTTGACCAGACCAACGAGGCGGCTTTTATTCAGGCGGCTTTGGGGACGGCGCCCAGTGATCAACTCGCGAGCTGGCAATCGGTTTTTCGTCCGAAGCTGGTTTCGATGAGCGAACTGGCGGAGATGTCGATCGATCCCTATCAGGTGGTCTTGCTGCTGGGGGTAACGGGCGAAGTCAGCGACGATGTGATGAATAAATTGCGTGGATTCGTGGAAGTAGGAGGTGGGCTGTGGATCACTCTGGGGCAGCAGACGGATCCTGATCTGTTCAACCGACAGTTCGTTGCGGGAGGGTCGGGGCTTGTTCCATGTGCACTCAAGGGGCTGAAGGATTACGGTCGTGAGCCAGGTCAGACGGGAGAAGTCCATCCGCCTGATAGCAGCCACCCGGCATTGATGCTGCTCAGTGACACGCAGCGTCTGGATATTGATCAGGTCCAGATCTTTCGCGAGTTTCAATTCAAGCCGACGACGTCCGTGCACGACTATCGGGTCCTGCTCAAGAGTGGAAGCGGGACGCCGATGGCGATTGAGTCGTATGTAGGGAAAGGACGGATTGTCTGCCTGAACCTTCCTCTCGACGAAAAGTGGAGTACTCTGCCGTTGACGAAGTCGTTTGTCGTGATGGTCAATGACTGGCTTTCCTATCTCTCGTCGCCCAAGGGGATTCAGTACAACGTCCTTCCGGGGCAGCCGCTGATCTGTCGTTATGATTCGACACGACCGACGATGCCTGCTGAGAAAGGCGATGTTCCTGAACCGCGTTCGCTTCAGGGGTTCATTACCGATCCTTCAAAAGTCGAATCGCCGCTCAGCTCACAGTCGAATGACACGCTGCTGACCGGTAGTTATTCGCTGACGCAGCTTCCCGGTACTTATCAAATTGCGCTTTCGCCGAAGGTGCAGGATACGGATGAAAGAGGGGTTCCTATTCGTCGATATTCTTATGTCGTCGCGCGGGATGCCTTTGAGTCGCGACTTGGGAATTTCAAGGGCGAACAGACTTCGATACTGGCAGACCTCTCCGGGGTCGTCTGGCATGATTTAGATCCCGATGGTGCTCCATCGCAAGCGGCCGCATTGATCTCTTCCAAGCTGGATGCCTCACCGAGCGACCGAGAGAAGACGCCACTTTGGACGGCTGCTTTACTATGTCTTCTGATGGCATTTTTGCTGGAGTTGTTTCTTTCGTCTCGTGCCTCCGTCTCGCGATTTGGTTATGCCGCCCGCGTTTGACCTTTAATGCCCTTCCTCTATCGAACGAAATTATTACGAGTGTCTCATGATGTTCCTGATCGCCCAGCAATCGCTCTCCTTTGACTCGCCGTTTGGCGATCTCGGAAGTGCGATCCTCTTTGTCCTTGCGGTCGCTGTCATCGCATGGATGATTCTGCGCGAGAGGCGAGTCCTGGGGACGTTCTGGCAGGGTGTGTTTCTGCTGACTCGTGTCACTGCGCTGATTGCTATTTTCTGGATGTTACTGCAGCCTGCTCGAATTAAAGAGACGAACAATCAGTCGACACAGTCGATCGCGATTCTCGTGGATCGCAGTCCGAGTATGGACGTGAGCGATACGCTCATCACTGCAGAGATGCTGGCCTGGAAAGCTCTTACTGACGAGGAGTCTGTTAATCCCGGGCTCGTCTCAATGGACCAGTCGCTGCTTCACACGGGGCATCTAAATCAGCTTTGTCAGCAATATCACAATGCGGTTCTCCAGCACGCATCGACTCAGACGCTGCAGTCACTGGTGACTCATCTGACGAGCGAAGTGTCTCGTACGGGAGAACTTCTTTCCGGACTGACTCAACTCGACGGGGATAGCGCGACATCTGAAATAGCGGGCGACGTGCTCGCGACTTTTCGGGGTCAGATTGATGGCTTTGTTCGTCATAAACTGACTGCTCCTTCAGACGATCATGAGAACCGGGATGCCGCTCAAGAGCTCGCAGAATTCGAGACGTTCTCCACGAGCATCGGTCAGCTTCATGATCAACTCAAACGACTGCAGCGGGTGTACCTGCAGTCTCAAGTCGCGGTCACGCCCGTTTCCTCTTCACAATTGGCGGCGGCCCCGACTCGTCGCGAACTGATCGCCAACTGTCTTGACCGACTTGAAGCATCGACCCTGGAAAAGCTGCCGGGTTATGTTCAAGTCAGCCGTGTCAGCTTCGATGAAGCGCCGGAGCAACTGATTGAACCTGTCAGCTGGAGCGAGTCACTGCTGAACCGTCAGGCGGGTGAGAAGGCCAGTGTCTTTCGTCCAATTTCTCTCCAGCAGGAACTGAATGACAGCGACACGGCCCGCACTGATCTTTCTGCGGCGCTCGAGAGTCTGCAGCGCGAGATGCTGACGCGGCGCTTTCGCTTTGCCATTCTGATTACAGAAGGTCGACACAATCAGGATTCCAAGCTGCTCCCAGGAGACATCGCCAAGCAACTCGATGGACTTCCGATTTACACAGTTCCGATCGGGAATTCTGCGTCACGTCGCGATGTCATCCTGCATCGTATTTCTGCACCGCCGACCGTTGTGCAGGGGGATCAGGCCGTCATTCGTGCGATTGTGTCTGCCTATGACTGTGCCGGAGAGACCGTGACCGTCAATCTGGTCAAGCTCGGGCAGGTGGTCCAGTCGCAGTCATTTGAGGTGGCGGCAGCTGAGATGGATCACCGCGTCAGTTTCCAGGTGCCAACTGAAGTTCTTGGGCGCAGCGAGTACGAAGTCAATGTTGAGCAGGTTGCCGATGAAGTGACGACCAAGAACAATGCGGTTGCCGTTTCGGTGGAAGTGATTCGGGATAAGCTTCGTATTCTTCTGGCCGACAATTATCCCCGTTGGGAGTTCCGTTACCTGCAGCAACTGTTTCGACGCGATTCACACGTCGAACATGATGAGGCGTTGTTTCAACCACGTTTACAATTGACTGGCGACCTTGCGCTCAATGGTGGCGGGCTGCCTCGCACGCTTGAGACCTGGGCGACTTATGATGTTGTCATCCTCGGCGATCTGATGCTCGAACAACTCAACAGTGAACAGCAAGCCCAGCTCAATACGTATGTGAGCGAACGCGGGGGGAAAGTCATCCTTATCGGCGGTTCTGAGCAAATGCCGCAGAGCTTTGCGGACTTTCCACTGGCGCGACTGCTGCCTGTCACACGCGGGCCGACCATGCTGAATCCTGCGTCGAGCTACGCTGTCGAATTGACTGCCGAAGGGGAGACGCATCCTGCGATGCTGATCGCTGATTCGCTGCACGAAAGTCGTGAGTTATGGCATCAGATCTACACGAAGATTCCGCTGACGTCGATGTCGAATTATCACCAGCTCAAGCCATCGGCCCGCAGTCTGGCGGATGTGAAGCTTCTGCCGGCGGGACAGGCATCGATCGAGGCCTCGCAGCTTTCTGGTCTTGCCACGATCGGCAGCTATGTTTCCTGGCAGCGCGTTGGTAAAGGGCATGTTGTCTTTCTGGCATCCCCATCCAGTTATACGCTGCGATTCCGTCAGGGTGACAAGTATCATCATCGTTTCTGGGGGCAACTCCTGCGCTGGCTGACGGCGGCGGATCTCTCGACTGGCACTGAGCTGGTGCGTATGCAGACGGATAAGACTCGCTACTCGCGTGGCGAGGATGTCACGGTCACGGTCCGTCTGGCGGATACGAGTGGACAACCTGTTCGAGCTGCGGATGCCCATGTGCATGCCAAGTCTGACGATGACATTGTGGCGTCGATCCCACTGCAGGAAGATGAGAAAGTCCCGGGTCTGTATCGAGCCGTCTTTGAGAAGCTCCGTGCGGGGGTCTATCACATCGAGCCCGAGGGACCACTTGTGGCGTCGCTGTTGTCTCAGCAGGATGCGAGCAAGACGAAGGTCGATACCCTGATCGCGGTCGAAGAACTCCTCAATACCGAGATGATCAACACAGAGCTTAACCTTCCGCTGCTCGAACAGATTTCATCAACGACTGGCGGACAGGTGATCTCACCGCTAGCGATTCCCGAACTCTTCCGCATGACGAACTTCGATCCCGAAGTGACAACTCAGGTCGAAACCATTCCCCTCTGGAACAGCTGGCCCTTGTTGTGGCTGATTGCTGGCTGTCTCAGTTTTGAATGGCTTGTCCGCAAGCAAAAAGGCCTGTTGTAAGACGAGCAGTGAGCGTCTGCTCACTCTGTCTTCGATTTGCAATCCTTCCCGATTCATCGCTCCTTCCCGGAGACGTTACCATGTCCCAGCACAATACCAATCAACCTGCCCGACGGCTCCCCGACTCCGTGCATCAGAAACTGCTCGAAGTGCGACAGAAGCATCTGGCGCTGGGCATGCGTACGTCGATTCTGGCGGCGGTCGGCGTCTCGCTGATCCTTGTTTCTCTTTCCATCTTCATCGACTCGAAGCTCGCGTTTCGCAGTACGTCGATACGGGCGGGGTTGACGCTGACGACGCTGCTGGTAACTGGCGGTGTCTTTCTGTATGCCTGTTTGCGGACATGGCAGTACCGACGCAGTCTGGGGCAACTGGCGGCCTCGGTCGATCACGCGCTGCCGGAACTCGAAGAACGCTGGCAGACTCTGACGCATTTGGGCACGGCCAGTGACCAGTACACAAAACAAGTCCATCCCGTCATGGCTCAGCTACTGGAACGTGAAGCAACTCATTACGAGCCCAGGATCGTCCCTGCAAAGATCGTCAGTTCGAAGGACTTCCGGCTTGCGTCTGTTGTTCTGGGCGTTGGCTCGTTCATGCTCATCACCTTCTGGATTGTCAGCCCATGGCAAGGTTCGCTATTGCTCTCACGCTTCTTTCTGCCGTTCTCTCAGATTTCACTGACGAAGATTAAGCTCGAGGAAACACCTGACGTCATCGCTCGCGGAGATGCGTTGAAGATCACGGGCCAGCTGACTGGAAAAATCGTCAGGGAGGCTGAACTGCAGATGCGAACCAATGAGTCATCGGACATCACGACGACCATGCTCGAACTCAATCAAGACGACCCGTCCAAACTGTTCTGGAACCTGCCCAAGCGAGAAGCGTCGTTTGAGTACCGTGTCCTGGCGGGCGATGGGATGACGGCATGGAAAGGCATCACGGTCGCCGAGAAGCCTGAGATCGCGCAGGCCGTTCTTACGCTGACTCCGCCTGTGTATTCCGAGAAACCAGGTAAGTCATTCGACCGGATTCCACGGAAAGCCTCGACGCTGGAAGGGAGTCAGTTGGATGTTCGCATCCTCACTCATACCAAGATCGAGACGGCTCGTCTGCTGCTTGAGAACGGCGAGCATCTTGACCTGAGTCTGCAGCCTGATGGTTGGCTGACGGGAAGTCGTTTGTTGCAAACGCCGATCGAGTTTACGCCGCTGCTCGTTGAGCCGCATGGGTTGGAGAACGACTATCGTCCTCGTTGCCGCATTGATCTCATCGCTGACGCCAAGCCATCGGTCAAGATCGTTACGCCTTCTGACGAGACGGCTGTCCGTCCTGACGATAAGGTTGAGATTGAGTTCCAGGCGAAGGATGACCTCGGGATTGCCGCTGCTGAACTCGTCGTTTATCAGCAGGATCCCCAAAACCCCGAGAACGTCACCGCGACGACAACGCCTATCGACCTCGCTGAGAAAGCAGGCAAAGAGACCGTCAACGGCAAGATCGAACTCGATCTCTCGCAGCTGGATGTCCAGGACGGTCAGACGCTTACCTATGAGGTGCGTGTTTACGACACGAAAGATACATCGCTGGCTAATAAGGACATGTCGAACAAGCAATCGATGCAGATGGCAAATGCCCAGCCTCCTAAAGCTGCTTCGCAACCGAGTGCTGCAAATGCAGATTCGCAGCCAAATGAGAATAAGAACGACCAACAGCTGGCGATGGCAACTGCTCAGAGTGAAAAGCCGCAGCAGCCAACTGCAGAAGAGAAACCCACATCGTCTGAGTCGTCTGATAGCAAACCGGCGTCGTCATCACCCGTACCATCAAATTCACAGTCTTCTCAAGCAAATGGAGAAAAGCCCGCTTCGACCGATGCGGATCAATCGAAGTTGAACATCAACTCTCAACAGATGGCTGACAACAAACAACCTGCTGTGCCTGATGCGTCTACAAAAACAGAAACATCGCCAGAGCAGATGACGGCTGCGAACTCACAGGACTCAAGCGATCAGTCGTCGTCGAATGAGTCAAAACCGTCGGAGTCGGCCGAGCAGAAGAATGCTCAGTCCTCCTCGCAGATGACGCAGAGCGAGAAACAGCCCGGCGAATCAGGGCAACCGAACGAAGGAGCAACTCCACCCCCCGATTCGATGCAGAAACGGACTCTCGACACGCAGCAGGCTCAGTCGGGTTCGAGTCCTCAGATGAAGCTGAAGATCGATGAGTTTGCAGGCTCTTACGAAGGCCAGTCTCGTGCGAAAGCAGAGCAGGCGATTGCTCCGACGCTTCATCAACTCGATGAACTTTTGCAGACAGCGGAGAACCGTTTGCGTCTGGTCATGCAGGAGCGTGCCCAGGGAGCGGCATGGAATGACAATTTTGATAGCCAGCTGACCGGTTCCAACTCTGCCCTGGAAACCAGCGAGAAACTTGTGTCGGAACTGATAGGACGAACGAAGGAGACCCCTTACGCCTTCGTTGGTCTGCAGATCTCAGATATTGGTCAGGCACAGATCAGTCCTGCACAAGATGCTGTCTGGACTGCGATCCAGGTGGAAGAGTCTGCACGTGATCGGAATGTGAAGACGGCCTGGCAGCTGGTCTTGCGGGCTCGGGAACGACTTGCGGAACTGAACCAGAAGTTCGAAAGCGTCAAACGGGAGTACAAGCTCGCGGAACTTACGGAGCAGGTCGAAAAGATGCATCAGATCTACACCGAAGAGACGATGGCGTTGCTTCAAAAACTGGAACAGGAAAACGGCGGCAAGCCACTCGATCCGCGTAAGATGGCTCAGTACGATCTCGACGAGGAGTACCTTAAGCGTCTTCAAGAGATTCTTGCCAAAAGAGAAGAACTGAAGGCCGAGCTGGCCCGGATTCTTGCGGAAGATCCCCGTCTGCTGAAACGCTTCGCGGACCGCTTCCGTCAGGGAAGTCTCGACATGCGGGCGCAACTCGCGAAGCTGGCACAGCGTCAATCAGTCATCACGGAAGACGTCGTCACCTACAACCACGCGACCGATGAGACTCGCGAATCGGTCGAGCAGGCTCTCAAGCCACGACGTTTGCTGGAAGCATCGGAGATCGCCCAGAAGTCATCTGACTTGCAGGAAGATTTCATGACCTGGCTGCCACTCAATTACAACGACAAAATCTCGGCCGAGGATGGGAAACGCGATGACGATCAACCTGTCAACGAATCGCTCGCCCAGGTCATGAATGAACTGAATGATCTGACGATTCAGGCTCGTCAGGTTCAGCGTGATGCCGAGACAATGGCCTTTCAGGACATCGGCGCTCAAAAGCCCACGGAAGGAGCCGATGCTCAACCCAGCATTGATGAAGTCGCTCAGCAGCAAGCCCTTCGTGAGAAGGGTAACGAGTTATTCCAGAAGCTGCAGTCAGCCGGTGCCGAGATCCGTAAGTTCGGCGAGTCCGATAACAACCCGGCGATCACCATGCATGCGGTGAATCGATTAGGCGACCTGCGTCAGTTGAATGAACTGGCGATTGCCTGGCTTAGCAGAATGGAAGCCATCGATGCCAGCCGGTTCTCTCATGTCTTCTCAGTCGAGGAATATCGCCTCGCAACCGAGACACAGGAATTCACGGCTGATCTTGCCCAGATGGAGACTGCACTCGCGACCGCTCTGCAAACCACCGAGCTGCCTGCAGAGATCAAGACGCCCGTGCGGGAACTTTTCACGCTTCTCGATCAAAAGATCGAGCCTCTTCAGCTGACGACAACATTCGCCATGAAACAGGATGACCTCAAGACTGCTCAGGCGAACCTCATCGAACTCCAGAAGCATTTCGGCCAGGCAACGGACCTTTATAACCGGATCATCAATGAGACAACCAAGAAGCTCGATGAAGCTCCCTTGAGCGACCCGATTGCAGAACTCCTTCAGGACCCGACGTTGGAAGAACTGCTTGCGTCACTGGAACAGGAAGATCCGCTCCGAAAGCTGCTGGGAATTCCCTCTCGTCCATCCAACATGCAGATGCAAAGTGACTTGATGTCGCCTAAGTCCGACAGTTCACAATCTGGTCAAGGGGGATCGTCGCAATCGCTGAGTCAGCTTGTCCAGCAGGAAAAAGAGCAGATGAGCGATCAGTTGGAGAATGCACGCAATTCCGCGATGCAACGTGCCAAGGACCGCATCGCCCAAATGAGAGATTCTGACAGCCAACTCAAGCCGGGGGACCGCAAACCATGGAACCGACTTGTCTCTGAACTCAAGGAAGGCCTCCTTCAGGATCAAGGTCGCCTGCCTCCCGAACAATACCGACTGCCAATTGACCAATACTTCGACACGATCAGTCGGATGGGCGACCAGCCGAATCAGGCACCATAATATTCAGTCCCTGGTGAGTGGCCAGGGGCAATGTGTTGACAAACATGACGGACTTTCATGCGACGCGTTGATGAATACATGTGTCTTTGCTTGACGGCGTTGCTGGTCGTGTGTCAATTCACGTCCGGACTGTTCGCTCAGCAGATCACTGCTCCCCTTCATACTGCCACTCCTCACCAGAACCCTCCCAACCTTTCGGTTATTCCTCAGGCGCATTGGGATCGCATCGACGACTCCGTCACTCGCGGACTTGATTATCTGGCCAAGCAGCAGCGGCCGAACGGCTCGTTTCCCGCTCCCGATTCGGGGAATCCTGCGATTACGAGTCTTGGTGTGATGGCGTTTCTGTCGCGTGGCCATCGACCTGGTGAAGGTCGATATGGCGAGGTTCTCGATAAAGCAGTCAGGTATGTCCTGAACTGCCAGCTGCCGGACGGCGTTTTCTCAGCATTGCCGATCAACCTCAATGACCATGCCTCTCACGGGCCCGCGCAAACCGGCGTCTATAACACGACGATCAGCGGGTTGATGCTGGGCGAATTGTATGGCATGTCGAGCCCGCGCGTGGCTGGAGAGATTCAAGCCGCTCTCGTTCGCACACTCGACTTTATGGCGAAGCATCAGCAGCGTTCGCAGGCTTTCGAAGTCAATCTTGGCGGCGTCCGTTACCTGCATCGACACAATACCGGTATTGATGCGGATCTCTCTGTGACGGCCTGGCACGTCATGCTCATGCGTTCTGCGATCAATGCTGGGTTTGATGTTCCTCAAAACCAGGCAGATCAGTCGATTGGTTACGTTCGACGATGCTACGTCAACACCTCTGGCCAATTCAGCTACACAGTCAACGAACCATTCAAAGTCGGCCGTGGGATGGCTGGTGCGGGAATCCTGTGTCTGTTTCTGACGGGCCAGTATGATTCTGAAATGGAAGCCCGCGCGGGGGATTACCTGCTCGCCGAGTCGTTCTCTCCGTACAACGTCCCCAACGGACAGCGCGATCATTATCACTATTCCGCCTACTATGTGTCGCAGGCCATGTTCCAACTTGGCGGACGATATTGGGAAGAATTCTACCCTCCGTTTTCCAAGGTTCTTGTGGAAGGTCAAAGAAACGATGGCTCCTGGGACGCAGAAGCTTCTCGTCATCGCGAGTTTGGCAATGCCTATACCACTGCCTTGGCCATTCTCGCCCTAACAACACCCGACCAACTGCTGCCGCTTTATCAGCGATAGTGATGATCAACCATGAAATTGACTTCCACTCTTTCTCTCACCGTGTTAACGACCGCGACCTGTGTGTTGTCCGCGATGGCGTTCCAGCCTCTGGTTGCACAAAGCGAAAAGCCGAACCGTCCCAGGACCCAGGTTCTCCACAACGATTCTGCACACCACAGTCTGCCGAATCTCAAAGTGGTATCGGACAAGCAGTGGAATGAGATCGACCGGGCTGTCGACCGGGGACTGTTCTGGCTTTCGCGTCAACAGCTTGCAAACGGCTCTTTTCCGACTCGCAGTTCTGGCAATCCTGGTGTGACGAGTCTGTGTATCATGTCATTTCTATCGCGTGGTCACCTCCCTGGCAGTGGGCCTTATGGCCAGACGCTTGATCGCGCTCTCGATTTCGTCCTGAGCTGCCAGATGCCCAATGGGGTTTTCACCGCCGAGGCGATCAGCCAGTCCAACACCTCCTCGTTCAGTGCCGCTCACTCGTCGGTTTATAACACCACGATTGCAGGGCTGATGCTGGGGGAACTTTATGGTTTGACGGATGCCAAACGTGCTGCCCGTATTCAACCCGCGATTCAGAAGACCCTGGACTATATGCACAAACTCCAGGATCGCCAGATCTCGCCGCAGTACGCTCTCGACCGGGGCGGATGGCGTTACCTGCAGCGAACAAGTGAGTTCGAGTCCGATCTGTCGGTCACCGCCTGGCAGATTATGTTCATGAGGTCGGCTGTGAATGCAGGTTTCGAGGTGCCTCAAAATCGGGCCGACATGGCGATCGAATATGTGAAGCGGAACTTTGAACGGAACACCGGACGGTTTTACTACTCATTCTACAAAACGGACGAACTGCCTCGCGCGATGGCGGGCGCGGGCGTTCTCTGTCTGTTTTTAGCCGGGCAGTATGACAACGAGATCGAGCAAAAGTCTGGCAGTTGGATGCTCAGCCAGTCCTTTGCGCCTTATAACCGCCAGATTGATGGCGAGGACCATTACCACTACGCTGCTTACTATGTGTCTCAATCGATGTTTCAGCTGGGGGGGAGTTATTGGGAACAGTTTTATCCTGAGTTCTCAGCTGTTTTTGTCGGTGGTCAGAATACGGATGGCTCCTGGGATCCC
>SXPC01000013.1 GCA_005778225.1 Planctomyces sp.
AACCCATTCCACAAACGCAAGTCTCAATGCACCTGATTTCCCTTCTGATCCTTCTCGCCGCGTGAGAAAGTGGACGAGTCGAACCTCAGGTTCGCTATGTAAAACCGCGAGGTCGACTGAGGGACGTCTGCGAAATGCCTCCCGCGCCGGTCCTTAGTTCCTCCCAGCGCTTTTCCCAATCCTCACCCGCACCAGATGCTTCAAATTCGCACAGTTATCCAACACCCCCGCTGGCAAATCCTTCGTCTGACAAGAGACCGTCTTCGGCATAAAAAAACGCAACGGCCCACCTTTCTCCACCGTCAACGGATTTCCATTCAACGCGTACAATACCACTCCCTGCTCCAGCGCAATCGCAGCAGGCATCGTCACCTGAAATCCATCTTCACTCGATACCAACGTCACTTCACTGGCGTCCTTCAATCCCTCTTTCTCGACTAGCGATCCAAACCGCACCCCTGTCCCTTGGCGACGCTCATCCAGTGTGGAAACATCCTCCACCCGCGCCGATCCGGTTATCGCGGCCAGCTCGTCACAACCAAACTCACGCGAGAATCCATCTGCATATTCAATCGTCAACATGACAACTCCCTTTTTCTGGCGTCTGTCACTGAGCATCGCCCTTGAGCAATGCTTCAAAATCATCTTCCGACAACACCTTGACCCCCAGCTGCTCTGCTTTCGCGAGCTTGCTCCCAGCATTGTCACCCGCCACGAGGTAGTCCGTATTCTTCGAGACGGACGATCCCGCCTTCGCCCCGTTGATTCGAATCAGATCCTGAATCTCATCACGCTTGTACTTCACTAGCGTCCCCGTGACAACAAATGTCTTCCCTGCAATTGGACTCGCTTCCGCTGCTGCCTGTCTGGCGACCGCTTCCTCCTCGCTTCCCAGATTGAGCCCGAGTGATCGTAATTCCTCGATCAGTTTTTTGCCGGCATCCGACGCAAAGAAATCGGCAACTGATTTCGCAATCGTTGGCCCGATCTCATCGACGTTCGCCAAGTCTTCTGCCGACTGTGCCATGATCCGGTCAACCGTGTAAAACTTTTCCGCCAGAATCTGAGCGTTCCGCGTTCCGACGTGGCGGACATTCAGCCCCGTTAATAATCGCCACAATGGCTGCTGTTTCGAGGCCTCGATCCCAGCCAGCAGGTTATCAATCGTTTTGGCTCCCATCCGCTCCAGCGACAGCATCTGTTCCCGCTTTTCCGCCAACCGGTAAACATCCGGCAGTGAGGCAATGAGTCCTGCATCGAGCAATTGCTCGATCATCTTGACTCCCAGCCCTTCAATATCCATCGCCCCGCGCGAGGCATAAAACCGTAATCTCTCTCGCAATTGTGCCGGGCAATCCGGATTGATGCACCGGATATAGACGCCCCCTTCATCCTTCACAACAGGCTGCTGACACGCCGGACAGACCATTGGAAATTCGTACAACGTCTCACTTCCGCTACGTTGCTCTTTCTCCACACGCACCACGTGCGGAATGATCTTGCCTGCCTTCTCGACAACAACCGTATCCCCGATCATCAACTCCAACCGCTTCAGCTCATCCTCATTGTGCAGAGACGCACGAGACACCGTCGTCCCCGCAATCTCCACCGGCTGCAGATGCGCTACCGGTGTCAACGTCCCCGTCTTTCCGACCTGGATATCAATACTCAGCAGCTTGGTCACTGCTTCATACTTCTCCCATTTATACGCCACCACCCACCGTGGCGACTTGCTCGTGTTTCCCAGCGCATTCCGCAGATCATACCGGTTGACCTTGATAACGAGTCCATCGATCTCGAAATCCAGCTCGGTCATCTTTTCCATCATCGGCCCGATGTTCTCCATCAGCACCGCCATGTTCGGATACGTCGTCAACTCCGGCGTCACCTGCAGCCCAAACTGACGCATCGTCTCGATCACCTCACTGTGACGCACTGCATCGAACCCGTCGGTATAGCCCAGACCATGGGCAAAGAACCGCACCTTCCGAGGCGCAAAGAGCGCGGGGTCCAACAGCTTGAGCGCCCCCGCCGCTGCATTCCGCGGATTCGCAAACGGCACTTCTCCCCGCTCTGCCTGTGCCAGCCTCAGATTCGAGAAATCCGAATTCCGGATATAGGCTTCCCCGCGAATCTCAATCAGTTTAGGAATCGCCCGGTCCTTCGCCCCCGTCAGCTTGAGCGGCACATCGGGAATGACACGTGCATTATGCGTAATGTCATCCCCTTCACGCCCATTCCCCCGCGTCAGCGCCTGTACCAGTTTTCCATCTTCATAGACGAGGGCCAACGCCACCCCGTCAATCTTATACTCAACGGTGTACTCCATCTCGTCGACTTCCAGCAGCTTGCGCACCCGCGTATCGAACTCCAGCAACTCCGCTTCTTGATACACGTTATCGATCGACAACATCGGCAGTCGGTGAGGAACCGTCCGAAATCCCTCAATTGGCTCTCCGCCTACCTTCTTCGACGGACTCGCAGGATCATCGAACGCGGGATGTTCGCTCTCCAGCTCAATCAACCTCTTGAGCAGGCGATCAAACTCAAGATCCGAAATCGTCGGGCGAGCCTCGACGTAATAGCGATAATTATGGTCTTCCAACTGCTTACGAAGACCGAGAATCTCATCGTGAACCGTCGCCATGCCATCCCACCACACTTGTGATCTACATCATGAAAACCCGCGTGTCTCCATCGTATGACGATGCAAGGAGACATCATTCTTCAGTGTAGCGTGTTGGGGATGGCGATACACTTCTCTGGCGAGCTCAAAACCGATCTTCATGACTCTGATGACTGTTTTTCCGCTCGCGTGCCTCAAAAAGCGTCCCCGCGAAATCCGCCAGCGAAGGTAAGGCCCGCATTCGCTGTCATTATCGCAGGATCATCAGGAGATTTCTTCCGCTGCCCAGGGATCGATCAGCTGTTCCCGAATTGCAAACAGCGCCAGTTTCACGCGATCGTGAATTCCCAGTCGGTTCATGATGCGGTACTTGTGGCTGTCGACCGACTTCTCAGACAGGTGCATAATCT
This sequence comes from Planctomyces sp., assembly GCA_005778225.1. Lineage (GTDB taxonomy): Bacteria > Planctomycetota > Planctomycetia > Planctomycetales > Planctomycetaceae > SXPC01. Next base: position 3,037 of record SXPC01000013.1, read on the forward strand.
TGGCAATCTGCTTAACGCTATGCCCCCAGGCCAAGTAGCGCAAAACCTCAATTTGACGATTGGTCAGCAAAGGTCCCTGCCCATCCGAAGCCATCCGATATGCCCGCAGGTGAGGATCAAACACAATCATGTTCATCATCGATGACGTAAAAAATACTTCTCCCGCGAGCACTTTGTGCAGCGCTTCGACAATCGTCTCCTGAGAGTCTGACTTCAGCAAGAAACCATCAGCCTTTGCTTGTAGAACATTTGAAACGAGCAAGTTCGTCGCAGTGCGACCAAGGAACACAATTTTGCACATCGGCACCAGTGCGCTGATGCGTTCGGCGAGATTGAAAGGGCAGCAGCTCGGTAAATCTACATCGATCAACGCGACATTCGGATTCAGACTGACCAACTGCGACTCGACTGCGTCTGCATTCGCCAATTCGTGAATCTGCAGACTGACAGACTGACCGATCAGGTATTTCAAACCACGAGAGAACAGCTTCTCGTGCTGAATAATTACTAGGTTCATGCTTATAGACCGTGTCTAACTCGGCGAGTCGAGATTGTATTCTAAGATGTGTCGATAATTGAAAAAGAACAAACCTTAAGTCGTGACTCAAGGGGGGTGCAATTTCTATGAGAAGTTCCCGCAATGAAGAATCGACGATGTTTAGCGTAGCTAATACTTTTCGGGAATTACGCAAAGTTTTCCCTGCATTTGTTCGAAATTGCTGAGATTCGTTGCGACTTCGAGCATTGTCTTGCCTTGCTTGACATACCTGCATAATACGCATCACTGAGCGTTGCCGACAGGCGTGCATGCAGACGTAAATATTTTGCACGAAAGAATTATCTGCATCGAGCAAAAATCAAACCGCGCGGAACAATACTGTTCGAAACCGCCCAAAAGAAGCGAAATCTGTGCCGTCTTGCAAGCCGCACAATACTGCGCGCAATAGCCGCCTTATTGCGTGCTGTTTTATGGTTTTGTAGGCGGTTCCGCCGACAAATTCTGAAGAATCGAATACATCACAATGTTCATCGCCAATCGTGTAGCGTCTTCCGTTACATAACCTTCACATCCAATTGCATTCTGTTTTTCTAATGCGCAAGAAATATCGTACTTACTATAAACCACTACGTATCGACCATTGATCTGAATACCTTCTAGAAATGGCTCGACGTCTTTGACATTGGTCTCAATGGTCCGATCTCCGCCGCCGCTGAGCCCTGAGGAAGATTCGCGCCGCTTGACTGTCTGCAGTTTGTGAAAGATCCCAAACAGCTCATCATTCAACGGAATTCTCTTGAGTTCCGCCGCTCCGAACATCTCTGTCATTAACTGACGGAAACTGGCGTCAAATTTCTCAGCTCCACAGCAGGCATCGGCAAACAGCACTCCCCCGTTTTCCAGGTAGGACTTCAATCGATCTCGTTCGTCGACCGAGAAGTTGAAGTTCCGCTGGCCATGCATCATCACCATCGCATATCGATACAATTCCGGGCTCGACGCCGCCACCTGCTTGGGCTCCGCGACCGTCGGCACGCCGACCGATTCATTCACCGCGTTTAACATCCGGACGATGGCATTGGGCGCCGTATTCCAGTCCCCTTCATAACGCAGTTTCGCTAACTGCAGATTGCCGCGCTGTTGTTCCAGGCTCGTTTTCGAATCCGCCAGTAACTCCGTACTCTTCAGCTTGTCCGGCAGTTCTCGACCCGTCGCATAGGCAATCACATTCACACCGACACTCAGCGATTTGAAGATCGAAGATGTCGCCGCCTGCGTCTGCTTTGCGCTCGGAGCAATCGACCACTTGTCCCATAAACACGAATGATCGTATGGCGAATAGACAATGGCTGTCCGACATCCGATATCCGCCCCCTCCAGTTCGACGCCTTCAGCTGCCAGCAGATAATCACTCCGGTAAATCGGATGATCCGGCGGCAAAGGCCTCAAATCAATCTGGTCATTCGGGTACATTCGCCTGACGAGTTGACGAATCCCATCATCGAACTCTGCGTTCTTACAGTTCGCGACCGCAAAGATGAATCCTCCCTGATAGACATAGTCCCGCAGCAACGCCAGCTCCGCCTCGTTGATATACGGGTTGATATTCTCATCCCCGCTGATGTAAAGAATCGGCGCCTGTAACAGATCCGCGACCGATCCCGTCTTCGCCGCGATGGAAAGATCCAGCTCCTGCCACGAAATCAGCTTCGGCCAACGCGGTCTCGTCGAGATGAACTCCGTCAGATTTCTCGCATCGAGTGGGTGCTTGTTCCAGCTTCCCCCTAATGGAATTCCCGCAACCCCGGCGTTCTTTCCATACTTTACCTTGTTGATCAGCACCGGCGACAAGCCCTTCGAAAGGAACAACAAGGCTAGACTCGTGCCGATCGTCGGTTCAGCTTCAATTGATCCCAGCCCACGCCATTCCCCGTTCGCACCATTCTGACGCTGGAGAATCTTGCGCACCCCATCTCGGTACCAGTCATTGTCCCCAAAAAATCTCTGTCCCGACAAACGACCGGCTCGCTCAAGACCGTACAGGTAATACAACCACCATTCGCCCGAAGCAGGGTTCTGGCTCGTCGTAAAATGTTGATCCATCCAGGCATACGCCCGCTCGAGAACCATATCATTCTTCGGTTCAACGCAGCAGATCGGTGTTCCATCTGGATTGAGTGCTTCTCCATCTCGCAGGAAATGCTGACAGATAGTCACCGACGAGATTCCCGCGCATGTCATACTTCCCGAAGAGCCACTCTCATTCGCACCGCCACGATATCCCCAGCCGCCATCACCATTCTGGGCACCGACCCAATGCTTCAACGCAGCCTCCCACGTCTTCCGATCAACGCGATAATCCATGTAAACGGCTTCGCGCAGTCCAAGGATCGCAAACTGACCATTACTTCGATCCGTCGATTCGCTATTCGATCCCGTCAGCGAAACATTGTATCCCCAGTTCCCTGGCTCGGGCCCGCGCGTGATGATCGAGGCTTCCAACTTCTGCGCCAGGATTGCCGCCCTCGTCCGATCGACGTCATATTGATGAGCAGCTGCATAGACCGACAATAACAGAGATGTCTCGTAAGTCGTCGAAGGCTCCGGCTCCTTGGTCGACCGTAAGAAATTCAGCCCCTTGGCGACGACGGGGTGCTTGGCATCTAAACCGCTATTCAGCAGCGCCAGCACAGCCAGACTCGTCGCCCCTGTCGGATAACGTTCATTCATGTTCGATGGCCAGCTGCCATTTGCGTTCTGCTTGCTGACCAGAAACGTTCGGCCTCGCTCGATTGACTTCAAAACCATTTCTGAAGTTGGTTCCTGAGCAGGCAGATTCACTGGCCGCCCCAGCATTAATGACACAACGCAAAGCATCACGCAGGCAACGGAGACAGCCTTCAATGGTCCATCAATCATAAAAAGTCCTGACATCCAGCAGAAACTGCCAACAGATTGTGTAGTCGCCCACGTACAAATGAGTTACGCAAAGTTATTACGATCCAGAGATCGATTTTGCGAACCTGATTCTCTAAGATGATTGTCGTTGTCGACGACCTCGACGGCAAGGTCAGGCCATTTTACCTGACCGGAATGCTCCAGACTGCTTTGAGGACACACCATTGGCGACCGAGAAGAAAGACTTCGACGACTTCCTCGACAAGTTCAAAAAACACCGCGAACTGATGACCGATGAACTCCACAAAGTCATCGTCGGACAGGACGCCGTCATTGAGCAGATCCTGGCTGCCGTCTTCACGGGCGGTCACTGTCTTCTGGTTGGTGTCCCCGGCTTGGCGAAAACCCTCGTCGTCAGCACGATCGCCCAGATCCTGGATGTCTCCTTCAAACGCATTCAGTTCACCCCCGACCTGATGCCCTCCGACATCACTGGCACCAACGTCCTCGACGAAAATGAAGCCGGCCGACGAGAATTCCGCTTCGTCCAGGGACCCGTCTTCACCAACATCCTGCTGGCGGACGAAATCAACCGAACCCCGCCGAAAACCCAGGCCGCCCTCCTGCAGGCGATGCAGGAACGTCAGGTCACCTACGGCCAGACCACCTACGACCTCCCCGACCCCTTCTTCGTCATCGCGACTCAGAATCCCGTCGAACAGGACGGGACCTATCCGCTGCCCGAAGCCCAGCAGGACCGCTTCATGTTCAACATCAAAGTCGATTACCCGACCTTGGATGAAGAAATCCGCATCCTCGAAGCGACCACCCGCGGCGAGAAGCCGGAAGTTCGCAAAGTCCTCTCGGCCCGCTCGATCCTCTACCTGCAGAAGCAGATCAGCATGATCGAAATCAGCCCGCTCCTGTTCAATTACATCGCCCGCATCGTCCGCGCGACTCGCCCCAGCGACCCGACTGCCCCCAAGTTCATTAAAGAAATGATCGACTGGGGAGCAGGCCCCCGCGCCGGCCAATACCTCATCAACGGCGCCCGCGCCATGGCCGCGATGGACGGCCGCCCCGCCATCTCCTTCAACGACGTCCGCCGAGTTGCCATCCCTGTCCTAAGGCACCGCATGGCCACCAACTTCCAGGCACAGGCCGAAGGCTATTCGACGGACACCCTCGTCCAACGGCTGATCGCCGAACTGCCGGAATCGACGATTGAGAAGTACGAGAAGCGATAACAATACTGAGAGAGAAAATTGGAATCGAATGGAGGATGGATTTGTCTATCACAGAAGCCCCACAATCGACCACAAACAATCCAGAATCAAAGCCTGAAGACCCGCAACTAAAGTTTTTGTTTGACTACACTGTGTTTCACATCGGTATTTACATAACGTTAACGACCGCGATTCTTGCTGCTTTCGAATATGGCACTGGTACAGATCGATTGTTACTAATGCCAATACTCTGTTTCGTGGGAGCAGGTGCGTGTGGAGGAGTGATTGGCAGCAGCATTCCACACCAATCAGGATTCAATCAATTCATCAAAGGCAAATGGATCGGCATAGGTTACAAGTCCTGGATACGGCTTCAACATGCATGTTTCTGGTTTGGTGTAGTTGCTCTTATTGCGGTTGTTTTCAATCAGCAGCCGAATTCAACTCAGAATGTTGATACGCTGACTGACAAAACTGATAACAAAGCTTCCCCATGAAAACCGCCGAACAATACCTGAAACCCGAAGTCATCCAGACCGTCGCGCGTCTGGATCTTCGTGCGAAGTTTATTGTTGAAGGCTTTCTCTCCGGGCTGCACGCCTCGCCTTTTCAGGGATTCTCTGTAGAGTTTTCGGAACACCGTCGCTACTCGCAGGGGGATGACCTCAAAGACATCGACTGGCTCGTCTTTGCCAAAACCGACCGGTACTACATCAAGAAGTACCAGGCCGAGACGAACATGACCGGCTTCCTCATGATGGACCTCTCTGAGTCGATGGCGTACACCTACCGCCAGTCGATGACGAAGTTTGAATACTCCATCTGTCTGGCCGCAGCGCTTGCGTACCTGATGATCCATCAGCAGGATCCTGTGGGCCTGATCACCTTCGATGAAAAAATCCGCAACATCATTCCCGCTCAAAGCCGTCGCACGCAACTGGCAACCATCCTTGCTTACCTCGCCAAATCCAAGCCCGCTGGGATTACCGACCTCGCCGGCAGTCTCCGACGTTACCCCTCGATTATCAAACATAAATCTCTTCTGATGATCTTCTCCGACCTGCTTACCGAACCCGAAGAGGTCCTCAAAAGCCTCCAGCTCATTCGTCATGCCGGTCATGACGTCATCCTCTTTCATATCCTCGATGAAGCTGAGGTCACTTTCCCGTTTCAGGGACAAGTCGAACTGAAAGATCCGGAAACGGCCCAGGAACTCCGAGTCGACGGCTTGGGTATTCAGCAGGAGTATCTCAAATCGCTCGCCGAGTTCCGTGAACGCTTTCGCTCCAAAGCTCTCCAGATGGGGGCAGATTATGTCCCACTGGATACGAGCATGCGATTCGACCGCGCTCTTTTAGAATATCTTTCCCAACGCAAATCTCGCGGCTGACGTAGGAAGGATTGCAGATCCTCCATGACCTACTGTCGGAGTTATCAGCGTGGACTGTCACGCATTGGACTGGTTTCAGGCTCTCGCAGTCGATTGATCGAGTAACACAATTATTCGTGATCTAACGGCTGCACAAGAACCATGGAATGGTCGAATGGTGACATGCTGGGACGCCAAACCACCATGCTGGTTACCAAAATCACTTTCTTACTCATTTCTTAACCCGACATACTGGAATCTTGGACGCGAACCCTGCATGATAATTTTCAAGGGATTTCTTCATATTCATTATTCCTTATGTATCCACTTCTGATAGGGTTTGATTTTTGACGCTTGTGCCCATCTTACATGCGTCCTGAATCCGACTGTTTCCAGCCTGAGCCGAAGGATCTTCGCTCGCGCCGAACGTCAGGACTGTGATACCGTCATTTTTAAGCTCAAGTGGAACCGAAATGAGTCAGTCGACTGAACCAGTCATTCAAATTCGCAACCTTTCCAAGATCTATCGCGACTTCTGGGGACGTAAAAAGGTCGAAGCTGTTAAATCGCTGAGCCTCGACGTCAAACCGGGCGAAATCTTCGGTCTGCTTGGACCGAACGGCTCGGGAAAAACCACGACGATGAAAATGCTCCTAGGGCTGCTGTTCCCCTCGTCGGGAGATATCAAAGTCCTCGGTAAGCCCGCTCACGATGTCGAAAAGAACGAACGCATCGGCTACCTGCCGGAAGAATCCTACCTGTACCGCTTCCTGAACGCGGAAGAAACGCTCGATTTCTACGGCCGACTTTTCAAGATGTCGCCCCAACAAAGACGTCAGCGTCGCGATGAACTCATCGAGATGGTTGGCATCAAGCACGCCCGTAAGCGTCAGCTCAAAGAATACTCGAAAGGGATGACCCGACGTATCGGTCTGGCTCAAGCCCTGATCAACGACCCGGAACTGGTTCTCCTCGACGAACCAACTTCGGGTCTGGATCCGCTTGGTACCAGAGACATGAAGGACCTGATCAGTCGAGTGCGTGAGCAAGGCAAGACGGTTGTCATGTGCTCCCACCTTCTGGCTGACGTTCAGGACGTCTGCGACCGCATCGCGATCCTTTATAACGGCGAACTGAAAGTTCTCGGAGACGTTTCTGAACTCCTCAAAGAGCAGGAAGAAACCGAACTCCTCACCAGTAAACTCAGTCCTGAAGCTCTCAAAGACGTTCAGGCTGTCCTCGACAAACACAAGGTCAAGCTTCACAAAGCCGGCCAGCCTTCATCGTCTCTGGAAGAACTCTTCCTCCGCACTGTCCAGACCAGTAAAGAGCGTCCAGGACGCCGCATTGTTCAAGAAGACCTCAAATCAGGAACCGGCGTTTCCTGACGAATGGAGGCATGCTGATCGCCGACTTCTGTCTGCTATCAGCAAGCCTTCGCTTTGTACTCCAATGCGTGACTGCGTTTTTCTTCCCATTCTTTGTTTCTGATGGTAGTCGCCAACCATGTCTTTTGATGCTCCCAACTTCGATTTCCTGATGAGCTTGGGCATTTTTGCCCTGGTGATGCTCGGATTTTTCGTTCTGGTCATCGGTCTGTCGATGCTCGGCTCGTTCATGACATATGGAACGGGTGGCTTCGGCGTCGTGATGCAGAACTTCCAGCGTGCGCTGATCGACTTTTTCTCGATCTCGCCCAAACGCATCGGCGCCATCGCTGACCTCACCATTAAAGAATCGATCCGCAAGAAGACACTTCTCGTCTTCGTGATTTTCGCGATCCTCTTCATGTTCGCAGGCTGGTTCATTGGCGGGACAACCGACCGACCCGACCTTCAAGTCCGCGTTCTCGTCAGCTTCGTTCTCAAAACGATCAGCTGGCTGGTTCTCATCGTCATCCCACTGCTCGCCTGCTGGGGACTTCCCACCGATATCAAGATCCGCTCACTTCATACGGTTATCACAAAGCCTGTCCGTCGCAACGAAGTTTATCTGGGTCGACTTCTGGGTTACTCGGCCGTCGGAACAGGCGTTCTGGCGATTATGGGACTGGTTGGTTACATCTGGATTGTCCGCCAGACACCTACTGCCGCTCAAAAGGAACTCATCAGCCGCGTGCCTGTTTACGGGTTGATGAATTTTACTGATCGCTTTGGTCGTGAAGGAACTGGTATTAATGTTGGTTACGAATGGGATTTTCGCAGCTACATCGAAGGTGGTACCAAGTCGAAGACAATCTACTTATTTGACGGACTTAGTTCTGATAGCCTCAAATCGAACTATTCGGCCCGCAAAGCTAAATATGACAAGGCTCTGCAGGCAAACGCCGAGTCCGCGCCGCCAGAACCAGGTGTTCTCAATTTGGAGTACAACTTCGAAGCCTTCCGGGCCTACAAGGGTACTCTCGATAAACGCCTCTCTGCTCGTCTGATTCTCGTCAATCCAGATGATGAAAAAGTTCGTGTCCCTCTGCCGGTCTTCGAAGTGAAAGAGTTCAGCCGCTTCAACGAAGAAAAGCTGATCGCTGTTCCTGAAGAGATCACCTACCGCGACGAAGAAAGCCAGCAGCTCAAAACGGCCAACCTCTTCACCGACATCATGCCCAAGGGCAATCTGAAAGTTGAAGTCGAGTGTCTTGATCCAGGCCAGTATCTCGGGATGGCTCGTCCTGACCTCTTCATCCGTATGCCAGACAAGTATTTTGCCACCAGCTACTTCAAATCGATCTTCGGGATCTGGCTTCAACTGACCCTGATGATCATGCTCGCTGTGACTGCCAGCTGCTTCGTCAAGGGGCCAGTTGCCACCCTGCTGACCTTCTCACTGGTTCTCGTCGGGATGACGCCTTTAAGCACGATGATGTTCCAGATGCTGCAGGGACAGATTGAAGGGGGTGGACCAGCAGAAGCCATCTATCGTATGTGGGCTCACATGAACCCCTCGGTTGAGATTCAAGCCGGTGCCTTCAGTTACTTCCTGAAAATCATTGACGGTATTGCTCTTGGCTTCCTGGCGGTCGCGTTCTTCATTGTCCCGGGCTTCGTCAACTTCCGCATGGTGGAATACACCGCCAACGGCTTTGACGTCCCATGGATGAGTTCACTTCTGCCTGCAATCGCAATTACTCTCGGATATGTTATTCCCTGTCTTGTCATTGGTTACTGCTCTCTGACCTTGAGAGAGATGGAGGCCAAATAATGAACAACCTGACTTCGCAACAACGCAAACTTCTCTACGTCTTTGGGATCCTGCTTCTGCTGGTACCCATTGTTTACCTGGGACTTCCAGGCTCGGCGAACTTCAAAGGCAAACTTGCCGATCTACGTACAAAGTACGAGCTCGGCGAAGCCAGCCTGGGGAACGTCGACCCGGCATCTGCCACGATGAACCTTGTTCTCCTCGGGATGCGCGGCGTCGCCGTCAACGTCCTCTGGCAGCAGGCCATCGAGCAGAAAGAACACAAGCAGTGGGGTGAACTCCGTTCGACGGTCGACTCCATCGTTCTGCTCCAGCCTCACTTCCGTCAGGTTTGGGAATTCCAGGGCTGGAATCTCGCCTACAACGTCTCAGCAGAATGGGACGGCGTTGCTGACCGCTTTCACTGGGTCAAAGAAGGGGCGAAGTTCCTTAAAGAAGGAACCGAACGCAATAAGAAGTACTCCGAGCTCTACTGGGAAACCGGTCGTGTCATTGGCCCCAAGATCGGTCGCTCGGATGAATGGAAGCTGTTCCGCAAATTCTTCCTCCATGACCCTGACAATCCCAGTTACAAGCACGACTTTCCGCCAGACTCACCGGAAAACGCGGACGTTCTGCCTGATCAGGAACTCAATCCTGAGCAGGAAGATAATTACCTCGTCTCGAAGAAATGGTTCACCGATGCTAACACGGTTGAAGCACTTCCAGGTAACCGACAGAAGAAGTTCGATCGTCTGATTTTCCGCTCTTATCCAGCCCGTTCACAGTACAACTATGCGGATGCCCTGCATCGTGAGGGGGTCTTCAATGAAGGCTCTCGCGCCGCATGGGAGCAAGGGTACAAAGAATGGACGACTGAGTATGGTGTTGATCGTGTCGAGTCTTCCTTCAACGGGACCATCCAACTCGAAGCAGACGATGCAACAGTTCAGGAACTTTGCGACTTGGATGCATTACGCACCGATATGACCGAAGACCAGCGCAAAGTCTACACCAACTTTGATGCCAAGAAGAAGGCGATCGAGTTCAATCAGAACAAGACGAACTATCGCTACTGGCGTGTCCGTGGTCAGGCTGAAAAAGACAAGACCATGGAAGAAGCTCACCGCGAGATCTATGCAGCTCGCGACGCTTACCTGAAACAGGGGGACCTGGAGACTGGTCTGAAGCTGATCGAATCAGGCATGAAGAAGATGCAGGAAATGCTCGACAAGCTCGAGTACACCGAACTTCAACTGGAAGACAACCTCCAGGAAGAATGCATCAAAGCCGTCATCGTCTGGAAGAGTATGCTCGAAGTCAAACGCCAGCCACTTCCTGAGAATTATCCTCTCAAGAAGATGTATGACGAAAATCCACAACGCGTCGCTGAGTTTGAAGAAATCTTCCGCAATCAGTACGGCAGCTAATTCTCAGCATCTTACCGCCGCTTTCAAACGCCCTCGGATCATCTCCGGGGGCGTTTTTGTTTCCCCCTACTGAAAATTGTCCACCCAGCCGCTCGACTCTCAACGCGCGTCCGGTAGAATTGGGGTTTGGTTCGTGAACCTTTCTGGCAGTTTCGCGTCCATTTCAATCGCGATCCATCAGTACCCTTTCGTTCTCTCGAAGTGAATTCCGCAATGACAGTAGATCCGCAGCAGCCTGAACTTGAGGCTGATACCAGTCACGACACTCCCGTCCCGGACCCCGTTCCTGCGAGCCCGGCCCGACAGAAGCAACTCACGACATCTAAAGAGCGTGCCATTCGTTTCGCGCAGATCGCTGATGAACTCCGCGGCAAGGATACGCTCGTCCTCGATCTGTCAGGCGTGACTTCCGAGTTTGATTTCTTTGTCATCACCAACGGAACAAGCCCGCGCCACCTGCTCGCCATCGCTGACGAAGTCGACCAGACGATGAAGCAGGACAAGACACCCAAGTTCGGGATGGAAGGCTATAACAGCGAGTCATGGATCCTCCAGGACTACGGCGATGTCATCCTCCACGTCTTCACCGAAGACGCCCGCAAGCTGTACAACCTCGAACGCCTTTGGGGCGATGCCGAAGTCGTCGATTGGCAACCGACTCCCACAGCCAACAGCTAATGAAATTGAATTAGCCACAGAGGTCACAGAGAACACCGAGATCAAGCGACTGTTCTTTGTGACCTTTTCGTTTTACCAGACCCTACAAATTCAAGTGATCACACAGGACCAGGACAACTTCATCATCAGGATGTCTGACTTTTTCTCCTTTGTCTGATCTCCGTGTCCTTTGCGTCCTCTGTGGTTCAACCTCTCTGGACAATCACGATGAACCTCCTGAGCCTCCTCAAACAACGCTTCTCAACCGCCCTCTCTGGCCTTGTTGATTCTCCAACCGACTACCTCCCCCTCATCCGCCCTGCTGGCGATCCAAAGTTCGGCGACTATCAGGCCAACTGCGCGATGCCGCTCGCGAAAGTCCTCGGCAAACCCGCTAAAGACATCGCGGGCGAGATCGTCTCGCGCCTCGATGTCAACGACATCTGCCACCCTCCCGAGATCGCAGGTCCTGGTTTCATTAACCTCAAGTTCAAAGACGAATTCCTCCTCCAGCAGTTCGTCGCTGCCACAATCGATGAACGTGTCGGTGTGGAAAAGTCCTCCAACCCGCAGACCGTCATCATCGATTATTCCTCTCCCAACGTCGCCAAGCCGATGCACGTCGGACACCTGCGCAGTTCGGTCATCGGTGCCGCGCTCGATAAACTCTTCCGTTTCCTCGGCCACCACGTCACCAGCGATAACCACATCGGCGACTGGGGTACGCAGTTCGGTAGGATCATTTATGGTTACAAGAATTTCCTCGACGAAGCAGCCTACAACACCAACCCTGTCGGCGAACTTTCGCGCCTCTACCGACTCGTTAATCAGCTGTCCGATTATCATGAGCTAAAGACAGGACTTCCCAAGCTCGAAGCAACCGTCGCCGAGTTGACCGACAACCTCGCTACCGCCGAAGCCGCTCCGCTCGATAAGAAAGACAAAGCCGCCGCCCAGAAGCTCAAAGACCTCCGCAATGCCCTGACTGCGGCCAAAGAAGAAGTCGTCTCTGCCAAATCCAAGATCGCCAGTGTCGAATCCAACGCAGACCTCTCTGCCAAAGCCCAAGCCCATCCCGAGATCGCTCGACTGGCCCGAGTGGAAACCGCAAAGCTGCACCAAAACGATGCCGAGAACCTCGCGCTTTGGCACAAGTTCCTGCCGGAGTGCCTGAAGGCGATGGATCAGGTCTACGACCGACTCGACATCAAGTTCGACATGACCCTCGGCGAAAGCTACTACCAGCCCATGCTCGCCGACGTCGTCAGCGACCTCGAAAAGCGTGGCCTCGCGAAGGAAAGCCAGGGCGCGATGTGCGTCTTCATCGAAGACAACTCCGCCCCCTTTATCGTCCGCAAAGCGGATGGCGCTTACACCTACGCGACAACCGACCTTGCCACCATCCAGGACCGCGTCGAACGCCTCCACGCCAATACGATCCTCTACGTCGTCGATGCCCGTCAAAGCGAACACTTCCAGCTCCTCTTCAAAACGGCAGCCCTCTGGAAGTACCCGCACGCCACGCTGAAGCACATCAGCTTCGGCACCGTCATGGGTGAAGACAGAAAACCCTATAAAACCCGTAGCGGCGACACCGTCGGCCTCGAAAGCCTTCTCGATGAAGCTGTCGTTCGCGCGAAAGCCATCGTCGAAGAAAATGAGTCTCTCAAACGCGACGAAGACGCCAAACTCTCCTCAGACGACATCCAGCTCATCGCCCAGCGCATCGGCATCGGCGGCATCAAATACGCTGATCTGAAGCACCACCGTGAAAGCGACTACGTCTTCAACTGGGACAAGATGCTCGCCAAGAAAGGCGATACTGCGACGTATATCCAATACGCCTACGCCCGTGTCTGTAGCATCTTCCGGAAGGGCAACATCGATCGTGAGCAACTTCGTCATGATAAGTCGTTCAAACTCACGCTGACGGAACCTCTCGAACGTGCCATGGTCATCAAGATCCTCCGCTTCGAGGAAATCCTTGAAGACGCTGCTGCAGATTATCGGCCAAATATCCTTTGTCAGTACCTGTTCGAAATCGCAGATCTCTTTAGTGCGTTCTTCGATCAACACCACGTTCTCAATGCAGATAATGAAACGGTCAAGAAGTCACGACTGAAACTCTGCGACATAACTGCCCGCGTTATGAATCAGGGCTTGGGTCTGCTGGGTATTGAAACCATCGAGCAGATGTAGTCACATAGCTTAGTCTCTGGGTGGTCCAGCCGTTGATGGCTGGATCGCGTAGCGACAAGAAGCCAGCGCCATGCGTTAGCGCTTCGAGCTGACGTGGTGAATTTCTTTGGATGCGAATGGTGACGCTTCTTGTGAGCTTTGCTCACCCAGCCGTAAACGGATGGGCCACCCGATCCTACTCATTCACCGTCACTGGCCGACCGCGCAGAATCTGGGCGATGTGCATGATTTTCATCGGCTTGTGTTGTCGCAGGATCAGCCCCTGCATGTGCATCAGGCAGGACATGTCGCCGGCTGCGAGCACTTCTGCGCCCGCTTGTTCATGATCATGAATGCGGTCGTTGCCCATCATGCAGGAGACCGCTTCTTCACTGACGGCGAACGTCCCGCCGAAGCCGCAGCATTCATCGGGGCGCGTCAGCTTCGCAAGCGTCAGACCTTTGATCTTGGAAAGTAGCTCTCCCGCCTTGCTGAACTCGGGAATCTGCTGTTCGCTGCTTCGACCTAATCGAAGTTCGCGCAAGCCGTGGCAGCTTTGATGCAGTCCGACGACGTGCGGGAAAGACTCGGGAAAGGCGTCGAATTTGATGACATCGACCAGGAACTGGGTCAGCTCAAACGTCTTCTTCTGAATTTCGTGATACGCATGCTCATCGTTGATCAGCTCGTGGTAGTGATTGACGACCATCGAGGTGCAGCTGCCGGAGGGGCAGACAATGTAGTCGTACTTCTTGAAGATCTCGATGAACCGCTGAGCGAGAGGTTTGGCCTGATCGAGACAACCCGTGTTCGCCATCGGCTGGCCGCAGCAGGTTTGTTCGAACGGGTATTCCACGCGACAACCTGCTAATTCCAGGAGTTCGAGAGTCGCCATCGCGACGTCCGGATACAGCTGGTCGATGTAGCAGGGGATAAACAGTCCCACGAGCGGTTGGGTCATGTGAGAAAGACCAGTCGGGAAGTGAGTTGATAAAGAAGCCGTGAAATCGCCAGTTGGGAGTTGGAATCACGGGTTCGGTTGGACATAATCATTGGTTGACGAGTCTCGTGACGCATTAGCGGGACGTGATTCGTCACTCAACCATACCATGGCATTATCGTCCAGATCAACCGACATCCGGTTGGTGAATCTGGCCAAAATAGAACAGATCGAACCGGGTCAACCGGTTGCGACGGAGTAGTGAACCGGTGGCCGCTGGTCCAATCTTTTATCGTGAAGCGTTGACGGTTCCTCGTCAGATCAAACATTACCTGATCCGCAGCGGATATCTCTTCGCCCTGTTGGTACTACTTTATACGACCAGCCAGGCGACTTTCGGCTGGCAGGTTTACCGCAGTCCGACGGCGCTTGCGCAGTTTGGCGAGCTGGTCTTCCAGATCTTTGCGCTGATCCAGTTGACGCTTGCGCTGGCGGTTTCTCTGGTCTTTGCAGCGGGAAATGTCTCGCTGGAGAAAGACAAAAAGACGCTGGTCCTGCTGCTGGTGACAGATTTGCGTGATCGTGAACTTGTCCTTGGGAAACTGGCGGCGAGTATTCTGCAGATCGCGGTTCTGCAGGCGGTTTCGATTCCGATTTTCATGATGCTCACGCTTCTGGGCGGGACGACTTTGCAGCAGGTGCTGTGGGTCAGTCTGCTGACGTTTACGTCTTCACTGCTGGCTGGTAGCTGGGGGACGCTGGTCGCGTTCTGGAAGGAGAAGACGTTCCAGACACTGGCGTATGGACTTCTCGGACTGGTCGTGCTGATCGGGGGAGTCGAGATTGCTGCTCTCTTTCTGAACCCTGCCTCGCCCGTGACCGACTGGGTTCTGGTGATGAATCCCTATCGTGCACTGTTTCGGATTCTGGCCCCGTTTGCCCAAGCGAGCGGGACGACGGCGATTGGGATTCAAGCCTGGGATGCCGTCATCGTGCAGTCCGTCATGGTGGTCGTGATGAATGTGTTTACAATATTCATGCTGCGAGTCTGGAATCCTTCCCGGGTCACTTATCAGACGATCCAGAAAGAGAAGGATCTCTCGGAGAAGACGCAAGCTGCTCGAAATGTCTGGTCGCAACCAATTCTGTGGCGTGAGATGATGACCCGCGCGTACGGGCGTCAGATGATCTATATCAAACTCGGTTACCTCGCGATCGCCGGACTCACGGGATACGGGATTTACCAGCTGACAACAACTGGTGATCTCGGTGGCGATCTGATTCTCGGCATGATCAGCCTGCCAGGATTTCTGTTGATTCTGTTGTCTCTGCTCAGCATGATGCTCGTCAACTCCCAGGCTGTCACAGCGATCACGACCGAGCGAGATGGCGGAACACTGGAACTTCTGCTGGTGACTAACATTACCGCCCGGGAGTTTATCCTTGGCAAGCTTGGTGGTGTTTTCTACAACCTGAAGGAAGCGATCCTCGCACCGATCGCGATCATGTGGCTGATGTTCGGACTGCAAACACTGACGACGGAAGCTGCTGTCTTGCTGACGCTGGGCTATCTGGTGCTGATCGCGTTCTCTGCCATGACCGGTTTGCATTCCGGGTTGTCTTATCCAAACAGTCGCCGGGCGATCAGTACCTCGCTGGGAACGATGTTCTTTCTGTTTATCGGAATTTTCATCTGTATGCTTTTGATCGTGGAAGCACGCAGCAGTTTTGCCTTGCAACTGCCGAGCTTCCTGTTGTTCATTCTCGGCGGAAGTATCGGGTTGTGGCTGTCTTTGACACACCGTAATCCCTCGCCCGCACTGACGATCACAGCGGCCATCCTGCCGTTCCTGACGTTCTATGCGATCACGGCGTTTCTGCTGGGCGGGTCGCTGGATGTGTTTCTGTCGATCAGCTTTGCCTATGGGTTTGCCATCACGTCGATGCTCGTGCCTGCGATCAGCGAGTTTGATATCGCGATCGGCCGTCAGAATGCTGAGCGTCGCTGATGTGTGAGCAACTCCGCGGTCAAGAACATCTCGAGGGAAAATCGTCCCGACATGAATAACCTCGCTGAGGCGTTCATCTTTGTGATTCCCGCCGCGATCGTCATGCTGATCAGCGGGGTCTTCTCGGCGATCTTTTCGAGCTCGGAGACGTCGTTTTTTTCGTTGACTCGCGATGAGCTCAAAGCGTTTCAACGAGGGACGCGGTCGCAGCAGCTCGTGGCTCAGCTGATGAAGAATCCAGACCGGATTCTGACCTCGGTTCTGTTCTGGAACCTTGTCTTCAATCTGATGTACTTTTCAGCCAACGTCGTCATGACACGTCACCTGCTGTCGAACGGGTTTGCGTTCGCAGGCGGGATCGCCTCGATTGGCGGGCTGCTGTGCATGATCATCTTTACGGATGTGCTGCCGAAGTGCATTGCAGTGATCTTTCGTCGTCACGTCGCTGCCCTGACGAGTCCGATTCTCGCGCTGGCCGTGCGCATGGTGAAGGGATTCATTCCTTACTTCGACAAGCTGTGTCATGCCTTGCGGCTCGCCTTCTGGCCGAAGCTGGATGTTGAGCCTCTGCTGGATATTGATGATCTGGAACGGGCGATTAAGGTCTCATCGAGTTCGAAGTCGATCGCGGCGCTCGAGAAGCAGGTGCTGCAGAACATCCTCGAACTGATGGACGTCTCGGTTGAAGAAGTAATGCGTCCGAGAGGTACTTACTTCACCGCCTCTGCTCCCATCAGTCGTGAAGACCTGCATGGTCGTTTGCCGCCGGATGGGTACGTGCTGGTGGTTGAGCCGGGGAGCGACAATGTCACTGGCGCGATCCCGCTGGGAAGTTACACGCACGTTCCCAAGCTGCATCTGGAATACACAGCGGAGAAAGTCATTCATGTGCCGTGGTGCGCGAAGCTGTCGTTCGTATTGACGGAACTCCGCGCTCGGCTCAGAAGTGTGGCGTCGATCGTCAATGAGTACGGGGATACGATCGGAATCGTGACGTATGAAGACATCATTGATTCCGTGATCGAGATTGATCCTTCGAGAACGCGTCGGGTGTTGCAGCGCGATCCGGTCGTGCGGCTGTCAAATGGGGAATATAGTGTCGAGGGGATGACGACAATTCGGTATCTGTCTCGCGCGCTCAAGATTGAATACGATCCGCCCGAAGGAGGGCTGGTGACGGTGGCTGGGCTGCTGCATGAGGAGCTCGAAAAGATTCCGTCCGTCGGGGACGTGTGTGAATGGCAGAGCTTTCGACTCGAGGTCACTCAAGTAACGGGACGCGGTCGATTGAAGGTTCGCTTCACGCCGTTGGAGAATGAAGCGATCGAAGAGATCAATAAGCCGGCGACCTCATCGAGCAGTTCGGGTGTGAAACCTCGCGCGGCGAAGGAGTCCTGAACGATGTTGTTGACCGGGATTGCTTATACATTTCTTGTGTTGCTGGTCTTTTGCCTGGGGCTGAGGTTTTCGTTCTTCTTTAGTGGGATGGAGACCGGGTTCTATCGCGCCAGCGTGTTGAGACTGGCGATCGATGCGCAGGATGGAAACCAGAAAGCAGCGGCGATGCTGTCGTTCCTGCAGCATCCGGCGCGGTTTGTGACGACGATCCTCGTGGGGAATAATCTATCGAATTATGTGGTTACCTGGGCGGTCGGGCTTGGGACGTCACTGGCGATTTTGAATCCTTCGGATGTGCTCGATGTCGTGATCACATTATGCTTTGCGCCAGTGGTGTTTGTGTTTGGGGAGTTGCTGCCCAAGATGTTGTTCTTTCGCGCTCCGCTGGTTCTGCTTGAGAAGAACTTTTTCTGGTTTCAGTTCTGCTACTGGTTGTTCTTCCCGATCACGTGGCCGCTGGTGAAGTTGACGCAGTTGTTCCAGAAAGTCAGCGGGATTTCCGAGGTTTTGTTCTGGGGAAACTATGACGAGAACCGGCTGTATTACCTGCTGGGCAAGGGGCATCAGGAGGGGGTCTTGACGCCGATTCAGGATCAACTGGTGCACGGGATCTTCGAGCACATCGCGACCGATGTGCGGGGAGTGATGGTACCGTTGGAGCATGTGACGGGAGTCGATGAGAACGCAACGCGCGAAGAGGTGGTCGCGTTTAGCCAGAGGACAGGCAAGGTGGTGATTCCGGTTCGTAAGGCCGGGTCAAAGTCGGACTGGTTCGCGTATTACCAGGCGGCCGAAGTGACCGTTTCTCCCCGGCCAATGCACCGTTTGCTGCATGTGATGCCGACGGTGACGACAGAGACAACCCGGCTGGATGCGCTGCAGTTAATGCGGCATCATCATGCGAGCATTGCCAGGGTTGCGGAGAAGGGGAAGCTAACAGGGCTGGTTCATACACGGTTGCTGATTGAGCAACTGTTCAGAGAAACGAAACCGCAACTGGCCGGTGCGCCGATCTTTCAGTCGACTCCCCCGGCGTGAAAATAGATGGCCTGCCTGCAACGGGAGGCGAGGTTTATCACGCATTTGTGCAAATCGGCAGTACCCGACATTCCAGTCTGATGTTATCTTCAACGTATTCATCTACGACCGGTGACAAAACACCGGAACACGCCCTTCGGCACAGATGCACGTTGAAACAGACTGTTCGCGTGGATATGCTGCTGAATCCATAGTCGATTTGAGGACCTCCATGATCATTCTCCTTGTGTTACGTCTGTTGCTTATTGTGGTTGCAGCAGGCGCGTTTGCGACCTTTATCAACCAGCATCAGGGAATGCCTGACAGCCTGGGGCAGAATTCGCTGCTGATTTTCATCCTGATGATGGGAGTTGTGCTGGGCGCGATCTTTGCCGACATGACCATCCGACGAAAACGGGTTGAAGATCTCTCTGCGCTTTATTTCGGACTGCTGATCGGATTCATGCTGAGTTACATGTTTCAGCTGGCCTTGGCTCCGGTGTTCGAGCAGGAATTCTTTGCCGGTCATGGTTCGACTTATCAAAATATGGTGCGGATCCTGACTTCTCTGCTGTTTCCTTACTGGTGTATTTCGTTCCTGCTGCAAACCAAAGACGATTTCCGGTTCATCATTCCCTACGTCGAATTCTCGCGCGAACTCAAAGGCGGTCGCCCTCTGGTCCTTGATACGTCGGCCCTGATTGACGGACGCATCTATGATCTCGTCGAAACCAAACTCGTCGACGCGAGAATGATCATCCCGAGTTTCGTGATTCAGGAATTGCAGGAAATTGCAGAAACCAACGATAAGGTGCGTCGCGGACGAGGACGTCGTGGCCTGGATATCCTCAGTAAACTCCAGCAAAGCGCGACGACCAACATCAAGATTCACAACACTCCGCCTCACGATGATAAGCTCACCACCACACGTGATCAGAATCTCGTCGAAGTGGCCCGTCAATTCAGCGGACGCATCGTGACCAACGACATCAACCTGAATAAGGTGGCGTCCGTTCTGAATGTCGAAGTTGTGAATCTGAATGACGTCGCCAATTCATTGAAGCCCAAGCACCTGCCGGGTGAACAATTACGGATACGGATCATGAAAGAAGGCGAAGGAATGGGGCAGGGGGTTGGTTACCTGGATGACGGAACCATGGTCGTCTGCGAACACGGGGCAGCTCAGATCGGCCGTGAGATTGATGTTGAGGTAACAAGCGTGTTGCAGAACAGTGCAGGGCGAATGATCTTTGCACGGTATCCGGTGACAGCCGGGCATCGGTAAAATGCCATTCGCTATATTCAGTTTTGCTGCATCATTTGCCCCTGCGTGTAATTCGCGAAGGGGCATTTCGATAGCTTCTTGTCTTATCGAAAGACAGATTAGGAGTTGCGTTACGGATTAGAAAACATACCGTTGCACAAGATTGCAGAGTATCGATCCAAACTCGACTTACCCGGCAATCAACTGCTTCATTTCCCGCACCGCTCGCTCCATGCCGACCATCACCGCTCGCGAAATAATGCTGTGACCGATATTCAGCTCGCTGACCCCGTTGATCTCCGCGATCGGCACCACATTGCGGTACGTCAGTCCGTGTCCCATGTGTAAGAGCAGGCCATGGTCGAGCGCGACTTCCCCGGCGCTCGCGATCGCGTTGAGCTCTTTGAGTTGTTCGTCCGGTGTCTTTGCATCTGCGTAACGACCCGTATGCAATTCAACCGCGTGGACCTGCAGCTTGTCCGCGGCACGAATCTGCTTCTCGTCCGCGTCAATGAACAGGCTGACTTCAATGTTGGCATTCAGCAACTGCTCGACACAGCGGGCGACGCGGTCATAGTTTTTGACGACATCCAGACCACCCTCGGTCGTCAGCTCCTCACGTTTCTCTGGGACGAGAGTCACCTGACCAGGAAGAACTTCCAGCGCGATCTTCGTCATCGCATCTTCCGCAGCCATCTCCAGATTCAGTTTGACCTGCACCGTCTCTTTCATGATCCGCAGATCGCGGTCCTGAATGTGACGTCGGTCTTCTCGCAGGTGCAGCGTGATCCCATCCGCGCCGCCGAGTTCAGCCAGCGTCGCTGCCCACACCGGATCCGGTTCAATCGCCCGACGAGCCTGACGTATCGTTGCCACATGATCAATATTGACGCCCAGCATCGGCATGAGAGGAGATCCTGACAGAATGATGGAGACAAGATGATGACAAGGGGCCCAAGCAGGAGTTCGCGCGACGAAAGCGCGTGTTCCCGTTTATTCCCATTCAATCGTCGCCGGTGGCTT
>SXPC01000014.1 GCA_005778225.1 Planctomyces sp.
GAGACATCGACCGGCCTTCACCCGACGTTTCCATCTCGCCGCGGCGTGGGCTGACTTACGTTTCAATTCGGAGACGGAACGAAGGAGATCCAGACGTGCTTCCCTCCCCCACAACCCACAGCCACGAAACGAATCTCGAATTTGTCCGCCTATGGACTGCCAGTGCCCACCGCATCAAAGCGTTCGTCCTCTCCATGGTCGTCCATCGTGGTTTCGCCGATGACATTCTTCAGGAAGTCGCAGCGACGGCTTGGGAAAAGTTCCCCGACTTCGACCGCTCTCGTGATTTCATTGCCTGGGCCAATGGCATTGCGAGAAATAAAGTCCTCGGCCACAAGGAGATGCACGTCTCGGCTCTCACCCTCACCGACGAACTCGCACGACGCATTGAAGATCAGTTCACCCTGGACAATCTCTGGATGGATGCTCAGATCGAGTTTCTCCAGGACTGCGTCCAGAAGCTTCCGCAGGATGAGCGCGAGATCGTCGAGCTTCGCTACTTTTACTCCCTCAGTGTGGACGCCATTTCGCAGCGTAAAAAGCTGACGATCTCTGCTGTCTATAAAGCCCTGCAGCGAACCATTGATCGTCTCTTCGATTGCGTCTCATTCAAAGTCGCGAAGGAGGCCCGCTCATGAGTCAGGCCAATGTGCAAGCTCTGCGTGACCTCCTCGGCGTTCTCCGCCGTGGGCGTGATCAGGTCGAGATCATCGACGAAATTCGGACCCTCATTGCCAACGACGACGATGCCCTGAGAGTCTTCGTCCGTTACATGTCGATTGAAGCCAGCCTCCCCTGGGCACTCAAAGTTGATCCAATTCTGTCAACCGCCGTCGGTGCCACCATCCGTCGAGACATCAACCAGCATCGACGTCGATGGCTTTGGTATTCGACCCTCGCTGCAACCACTGCACTTGTGATCTGCGCTGTATCGCTCGTCTGGTATTTTCAGTCGCAGGTGATGATCGTCGAGAACAATCATCTCGTTTTCGCCTCCGCAGTCCTCTCTCCCAACGAACAACCTCCCACCTCGTCTGAGAACCTCCGTAGCGACGACGTTCTAACGATCGAGCATGGCCAATTTGCCGATATCTATTTCGGCAAAGGCACTGTCATGAAGGCGTATGGCCCCAGTCGGGTGCGCATCAATCACCCGAGTCGTATTCAACTGGAACGCGGCGTCGTGTTGGTACGTGTCGCCAAAGGTGATGAAGGCTTCACGGTTGCAACTCCCGGCGGCGAGTTCCTGGACCTCGGAACACAATTCGGCGTCTCCGTCAACGCAATGGCCACGAGCGAAGTTCACGTCTTTGACGGCAAAGTCGCTGTGAAAGCTGACAACAATGCCGCCTCTGTACTCCTGAAAGGAGAAGCCATCGGCGTGACCTCAAACGGTCAGCTCGAACAAACCAAACCCATGGACTCCTGGGATTTCGTCGCTTACAAGGTTCCGATCTCTGCACCGACGAGTCTAGTCAATGCAGTGTACTCAACGGACCTCCCGCAAACGATTCGTGACAAAGAATGGACGCTCGATGGAAAGGCCCGCCTCTACTGCGAACGTCGAGCCATCCGGCTGACCGAGCCCCTCACCGTCGCCGCTTTTACGCCGGGCGAACTGACGTCCGAAGTCCCGAACCCGAAAATGACCACACTCCCAGCCGGATCGTTTTACGACGTCTACTTTCTTCACTGCGATTCCGCAACCTTCCCAGTTCAGGGCCGCATCGCGTTTGATCACCCGATCGTCGGCATGTCCCTTAACGGCGGGCAACTGGTCGCCAGTGACAAACAATGCCATCGCCCAGAAGTCGCAGGTTACGATCAGAATTCTCCGCTGAACGGCAAGCGTGGCAGTGTTCTCCTGGAAACCCAGGATGTCCTCACCATGGACCCTGCCACCAACAGTTTTGACTTCACCCTCTATTGTGGGCCCTCGCTTGATCAAATGAGGATCTTCGTGGCTGTCCCTGAACCAAATCTTTGATTCCCATCTTCTTGAGTTCATTCTCACATCCCGTTTTTTTAGGAGCAACGTCATGCAAACCCGTCCACACTCTCGCCAGGGCTTTACTCTCATTGAGTTGCTCGTGGTCATCGCGATTATCGCGACGTTAGTCGCGATCCTCCTCCCAGCAGTTCAGCAGGCCCGTGAAGCGGCCCGACGCAGCACCTGCAAGAACAACCTCAAACAACTCGGCCTTGCCGTTCACAATTACCACGACGTCTATAACTGCATTCCATCCGCCTATTTTGCAGGGGACGCACCATACACAGGTTCCGGCGGTGACAACGAAGCTGACGGCAAAGACTGCCGCTATGGTTGGGGGGCAATGATCCTCCCATATGTCGAACAATCTGCAGCATACGACGCCATGCAAGTTGGCAACGTTCGCTTGAGCACCAACCTCGCCAACGCCACCACTCGCGCCATCGCTCAGACACCTATTCCTGTCTTCCGCTGCCCGTCAGATACGGCACCTCCAACGAACGAAATCAAACGCCTTCCTATGGGCCAGTGCACCGCTATTGATTGCAACAATGCAACGGATCCCAACGCCATCCCGACCGCATGTTCAAGTTACGCAGCCAACTGGGGTTCAACAACGACTCTAACCCGCGAGAATCCGAACGGCTTCTTTAATCACACTCGTGACGGTATCTGGGGAACGAATAAGGTACGACGACCGATTCTTCGCTTTACCGACATCATGGACGGCCTCAGCAACACCGCCATGTTCGGCGAACGTATCTACGAACTGACCGGCCCAGTCAAGTACACGCCACACGGCGGTAACGTCTGGGGTGGACATGGCAACGACGAAAACTCTCCCGCCCGCGCCTTCGGACACGTCGCCGCAGTCGGCGGCCGAGTCCTCAACTGCGCCGTCTCAGGATGTGCGCAAGGCTTCAGCAGCCTTCATGACGGCGGCGTCCAGTTCGTCCTCGGGGATGGCTCCGTCCGCTTTGTCAGCGAGAACATCCATCTCAACGCCGACGCGACACCGAACTCAACTCTCGAGTTCTTAACCAACCGCAACGACGGCCAAGTCCTCGGCGAATTCTAATCCCTAAAGGCGAGCGGGGGGTGTAAACCCCCTGTCCCTTGCGCTCCCTGCAGCCACCCCGTGTGGAATACGACAAATCCCCATCCTCTCTTTCCCGGACTCGCTACGATGCAACGCTCATCCCTCCTTCTCATCTTTGCACTCCTCCTCACCGGCTGCTCAAACTCTGGCCCAAAACTTGGCCAAGTGACTGGCAACGTCACTCTCGACGGCAATCCTCTCGTCGACGCCGAACTCAGCTTCATGCCCACAAAAGGCGGACGCACCGCCATGGCCCAGACGGACGACCAAGGAAGCTACACCCTCATCTACAGCATGAAAGCCTACGGCGGCGAAGTCGGAGAAAATCTCGTCCGTATCAGCAAGTACATTTCACCAAAAGCCGACGGCAGCCAGACCCAATCCATCCCCGCCCGCTACAACGAACAATCCGAACTCACCTTCACAATCAAGCCCGGTCAGAATACGTACAACATTGAGCTGACTTCGAAGTAGAAAGCATTCCTCATCGATAGAGATTCCGAGCATGTCGTAACAGCCCCGGCTTGCTCGTCTGAACCTCTTCAATAAACGTGTTCGCCTTTTCAATCGTCGCGTCATCTGGATGCGACGGCTTTGACATATCTGCGTCCAGAACTGTCATAAAATAAATCACAATCGCCTTCTGATTTCCATGCTGATGGAAACGTTCATCATGAAACATTTCCACAAGGCGGTCCGCGATACTCCAGTCCTCCCATCGTGCCAGATCAAGAATGACTAAATCCGCAAGCTCAGGACAATCGAGAACCAGCCGCATCGCCTCGTTCACTTTTTCTTGACCAATCTGTTCTTCACCCATCTCATCGGCTGCAAAGCGGAGAGCCTGTATGGCAGCATAGCCTTCACTGAATGGAACACCCGAGTTCAGATCGGAAAGCGGTCTGATCTTCGTTTCGATAAGAAGAGATATCCCATTCTCTCTGGCCAGCAGAAGATAACCTTTCATGAGACCGTCGATTCCAACACGAAAACTTTCCCCATTCAGGCGAATCCGTTCTTCCAACATTCTGGCATCGGACGCATCACCAGAGAGGCCCAGCATCACGCCGTAGTGACCAATGCGAGTAATATTTGTGTTCTTATTATTGATGTAATCTCGCAGCTTCTCTGGATTCATGTAGGGTGAAAAGGCGACCAACTCATCATATGACAGTCGCGAGATTTCGGAAAATGCATCATCGCCGACGTGAGGATTAGGCGATTCGAGATACTCCTGAAAGTATCTGAGTTGATCAACACGCTCCATTGTTGGCGAAATGCCCTCTAGGTAGCTCACCAATTCGCTGGAAGCAGGCAACGGCGAATTCCAAAGAAAGTCACTGGCTGCCAGATGTGAAGTCTCGATCCGCTTCAATGAAGGATTACGATCCTCGTTTAATCTCTTATTCACATCATGATTGTTCTGGCAGATGCCCGTCATCAAAAATAAGTCGCTGATTACCCCGGCTTCATAGCGATCTTTTTGAATCACGTCGCCAGGCTTAAGTGTCGACTTCGTTGAGGTAGATAAAACCTTGACGATCGTGAATGTCGAACTACCATTGTCGTTTTCGATACCATTCGGTGCATTTGAAGAATCAAGCGAGGCGATGACCGTCACGTCCTCTTGTTCCATCTGATCGCGAAATGTTTGAACGGGCATGTACCCACTAGGCGGGCAGGCAAAGATTACTTGTTCAATAATGCTCAGAACCAGCAAAACCGTCGTCGCAAAGGTAACGAGATGAGTAAGCAGGAATCTCATGAGAGGCCTCAAAGTGTCACTGGAATGCAAATGAGATCCATAGCTCTTCAAAGAGTCGCGCGAATCGAGCATCAATAAACGCAGCATATCCTCGACTCTATGCTCATCACCAGCTCACTTTGAGTGTGAAGAGTCCACCAACCGATCTTGTCTCGATTTCTACACTCTTGATGACGTCACATCCATACCCACACATTGAGGATTCAACGTCAAACCGTGATTTCCGATAACGAAAAAAGGCCACCCGCATTAAAATCGGATAGCCTTCTCATCTGATATTCAACGCGCTGACTCAATCCTTCAACGGACGATCCAGCGAGAGAATGCTCTCCGCGTAAGTCGCGGTCACCTTCTGAGCCTCGGCTTTGTTGAGGGCTTTGACAACCTTGATATGTGATTGTGTCAACAGGTTATATTGAGGGTCTTCCGCGCGCCCTCCATCAACGCGACACAGCGTTTTTACCACCGGGCGGTCGTAGTTGCCTGGTGTTACGCGGATGACCTGGCCGTACGTCTGGTTGTTGAGTTCGACGAAAGAGCCGAGTGGATAAAGGCAGACCGTGTTGAGCAGGGCAGGAATGATCTGCGGGTCAAACTTGCCGGCACGGGTCATCGTCAAAATCTGTTCGACCACCTGATAAGGAGTCTGACCAGACTTCTCAAGGAAGCGTGGCGAGTTGAGGGTGATGTAGCAGTCGACCACCATCGCAATGCGGGCGAGATTGGAGATTTGGACCCCAGTGCGGCCGTGCGGATGGCCTGAGCCATCCCAGTGTTCGAAGATCTGAGTCGCCACCTGCCTGGCAACGATGTGCAGGTTCTTCTGCGGAGCGAGGAAGTACATATTCTCGCGGAGTTCTTTTTTGAAGTTGAGCAGTCCGCCGTTGGTAAGGGCTTCATCGCGATGGAGATGAATGTGAGATTCATCACTCAATCGCAAACGTGAGACGAGGCAGCCAATGCCGAGGTTGGCAACGTCATCGAATTTCAGTCCCATCAGTGTCGCCACTGACATCGCCAGTTGAGAGACACGCAGGCTGTGATCGACCATCGCTTCGTCACTGGTGACTTCGAGAGCAAGGCGGACAAACATATCAATGTCCGCCAACAGTTGCTCCATCGACTCTTCTGCGATCGAGCGAATGGGCTGTTCGAGGATCGTCTCGGCTTTCCTGGAGATCTCGTAAACAGAGTTCAGCTCTTTGGAATGCTTGGCACGCATCTGGCGGACCTGGTCGAGCTGTGCCTGATCATAGTCAGCATACTCATGGCGCACGAGCCGTTCGAGATGAGGGCGATGTTTGTGAAGCTCGCTGACTACAGCATCCAGGCGCGGACTCGATTTGCTGGCGAGCGTCGATTTTGTCGAGCCAGCATCAACATTGAAAGCATGAATCTTAGAGCTGTCGATCGCGACGTGTGAAATACCGCGAGACTTCAGTCGATCAATGAATGCCTGCGTGATGCGAATCCCCTGGTTGAGCAGCAGGAGACTATTTTGATTCCCATCGTAGATCGGTACCGAAAGCGCAATGCCCGGCTTGAGGTTAGTGATGGGAATTATTGCGAGCTCAGCCATAGTGTCGTGTCATCCCTGCTTCTCGATCCGTCCTCACTTCTGTTAATCAGACACATGTGACAACTCATTACAATTTGTCGGGTTTTTCGCTGACGGAGATTGAGTAAGATCGCGGGATCGACCCCAGTTCGCGACACTCAGACAACCTAACACCTTAGGAATGCGGAGATTGCGTACAGTGGTCGATCACTGAGCAGGATTATAAATAATAGCTTAGGGTCTCTGGGGAGTGTGGGTTGATGATCTGCCGTGACTGAAGGACTGAGCGGATTAAAAAGCAAAACCACAACACCTGTATGCACAAGTGCTGTGGTTCACTGAATTCGATGTCCACAATCGACTTCGCCGATAAATCCGAATTAGAAGTGAATGGCTCGTTTCTCAACAGCCATCGCTGCTTCCTTCAAGGCTTCGGCAAGCGTCGGGTGAGCATGACAGGTACGGGCGATATCTTCACTGCTGGCTGAGAACTCGATCGCCAGAACAACTTCTGCAATCAGGTCACCAGCGTGTGGCCCAATGATATGGACGCCGAGGACGCGATCAGTCTCAGCATGGGCCAGGAACTTGATTTTTCCTTCCGTCGTCCCCATGGCTTTCGCGCGACCATTCGCCATGAACGGGAAGTAACCGGTCTTGTAGGGCACGCCCTCAGTTTTCAGCTGATCTTCAGTCTTGCCAACTGTCGCAATTTCCGGACTGGTATAAACGACGGCGGGAATCGCGTTGTAATTGACGTGGCCATATCCTGTGACGATATGCTCGACGCAGGCAATGCCTTCTTCCTCAGCTTTGTGGGCCAGCATCGCACCGCCGATGACGTCACCGATGGCATAGATGTTGGGGACATTGGTTTGATAATGCGCGTTAACCGTGATGAAGTTCCGCTGGCCGAGCGTCACGCCAGCCGCATCAAGACCGAGCTGGTCAGTGGCAGGCTTACGACCAACAGACATCAGGACCTTGTCGGCCTTGATACTGTCCTTGCCTTCGATCATCACTTCGACCTGCTTGCCAGCCATTTTCGTGCCGGTGACTTTACAGCCGAGATTGAAGACGAGGCCCTGTTTTTCAAACAGCTTCTTGGCTTCGGCCGCAATCTCAGTATCCATCCCGGGCAGAATACGATCGAGGAACTCGAGCACGACAACTTCTGAACCAAGTCGACGCCAGACCGTACTCATTTCCAGACCGATGTAACCCGCTCCAATGACAACGAGCTTCTTCGGCACTTCAGTGAAGGCCAACGCTTCCGTACTCGTGACAACATTCACACCATCCGGCTCAATCCCCGGCAGCGAAGACGGAACAGAACCCGTCGCAATCAAAAAATTCTTGGCAGTGACTTCTTCACTTTTCCCATCGTGTTCAACGACAACGGTATTCGGATTCGTGAAGCGGGCGGTGCCGATCAGTCGCGTGACTTTGTTCTTTTTGAATAGGCTCTCAACACCCATCGTGAGACCGGTGACGACGCGGTCTTTGTGGCTGAGCATCTTGGAAAGATCGAGTTCGACCGACTTGGCGATGATCCCGCGGTCTTTCATCGAGCCAGTCGCTTTTTCATACAACTCGCTCGAATCGAGCAACGCCTTGGAAGGAATACAACCGACTCGCAGGCAAGTCCCGCCCAGAGCCTTTTCCTTTTCCACGCAAGCCACCTTCAGCCCAAGCTGAGCAGCACGAATAGCAGCGACATAACCGCCAGGACCAGCACCGATGATGAGGAGATCGTATTGAGACATGATGTAAATCTTGGGATCTATGTTTTCAAAAGGAAAATGGAAATGAAAAGCCCCCCGTCTCTGGACGGGGGGCTGAAATGTTTGTGGATCAGATTTCGAGAATCAGACGAGTCGGATCTTCAATCGTATCCTTGATGCGTTTGAGGAACGTCACCGCCTCGCGACCATCAACGACGACAGGTCGATCGACAATGTTGTGCAGCCCCAAAACTCCCGACTGTGGCGGGTTGACGATCGGAGTCGAAAGCAGCGAGCCGTAGACACCGCCGTTGGAGATGGTAAAGCAGCCACCTTCCATCTCGTCGAGGCCGATCTTATTGGCCTGGGCACGCTTGCCGAAGTCAGTGATCTGCAGCTCGATCTCAGCAAATGAGAGTCGCTCAGCGTTGCGGATGATCGGTACGACCAGTCCCTTACCGCCACCGACCGCGATCCCGATGTCGTAGTAGTTGTAATAAACGAGGTTATCACCTTGGACCTGGGCACCGACTTGTGGAATCTCCATCAACGCTTCGACAACAGCCTTCGTGAAGAAGGACATAAAGCCCAGCTTGATACCGTAGCGTTGTTGGAAAGCATCTTTATAACGGTTGCGGATGTCCTTAATGGCCGACATGTCGATTTCGTTGAACGTCGTCAGCAACGCCGCGTTCTGCTTGGCCATGACCAGACGCTGAGCGATCTTCTTGCGGATCGGCGTCATCGGAACAGCTCGCTGAGTCCGTGTCCCATCGGCTTCGATAGAAACCTCATCGCCATTCGATCTCGGGGCCGCCAGTGCCGTAGAAGGAGCTTTCGCAGCAAGTGCATCTTCCTTCAGCACACGACCATCCCGACCAGTCCCTTGAACCGACGTTGCAGGAATCCCCTTCTCAGCAAGAACGCGAGACGCAGCTGGCATCACAGCAGCTTGCGTCCCTGCAGAAGAAGCAGCGGGCGCTGGCTTCTCCGCAGGAGCAGCTGGCTTGCTGGCAGGAGCAGAAGGCTCTGACTTCGCAGGAGTCGCAGAGACGGCACCCGCCTCGATGTAGGCAATGACGTCGCCAATTTGAGCCGTTTCACCAGCCTTCATGACGATCTGAGTGATCTTGCCCGCGACCGGAGCAGGAACATCAAAGGTCGCCTTGTCCGTTTCCAGTCCGACGAGTTCCTTATCAATAGGAACACTGTCACCTTCTGCGATATACCATTCACCGATGCGGACTTCCGAGATGGATTCTCCGACTGGTGGAACTTTAATTTCGATTGCCATCGAGGCCGATCCTTGTTGCGATACGATTGAGTGAGAGTGAACCCCGAGATGGCGCGATAACTCGGGATCAAATGCGATAAAAGATTGGAGCCCCGATAATCGAGGCCTACCCGACTGAATCAATTGGCAGGGCCCAAGGCTTTCGTCAGTATCTCTTCCTGTTCAATAGCGTGGCTCTTGTAAGAACCGGTCGCCGGGCTCGCCGAGGCATGTCGGCAGATGTGTTTGAACGGGAAGCGGTCGAAAATCTTGAACCCAAGGTGGCACTTCATGAAACGTGAAGCGCCCATATTCTCTGGCTCTTCCTGAACCCAGTAGACTTCCGTGCCATCCGCATACGGCTCGAGGGCCGCCTTGAGTGCTTTCTCCGGGAGAGGGTAAAGCTGCTCGACGCGGATGATCGGCACTTTTTTCTCCTCTAGCTTCTCACGACGGGCCAGCAGCTCATAGTAGATCTTTCCGGTGCAGAGCAGGACTTTCTTGACCTGCGAGGGATCTTTGATCGACTTATCCGGAATGACCGTCTGGAAGTGACCGTTCGCCAGATCTTCCAGTGGCGAAACGACATCCTTGTGACGCAGCAGTGACTTCGGCGTCATGACGACCAGAGGCTTCTTCCACTTACGAAGCACCTGACGACGAAGCATGTGATAATACTGAGCCGGTGTCGATGGGTAGATAACCTGAATGTTGTCTTCGGCTGCTTGGAGAAGGAATCGCTCCATACGGGCACTGGAGTGCTCCGGCCCCTGAC
>SXPC01000171.1 GCA_005778225.1 Planctomyces sp.
CATCCACGACAGAACCCGGCTTATCGGCCCACTTCGCTTTTTGCTTATTTGCTGAAATGCTCGCTGCAGAGCAATTGATTTTGATCCAGTCATGGCATCGCTTCGTCTTCTGTTACGACGTCGATGCATAAACCATCTTGGTTAGCAGATCGCTCAAGACCCCAGTTACTTTACCACAGGCGAGCATCAGCAATGAAGCTGACACCGGCGAAAGTCTTGACTCTGTTCGTACTGACACTGTTGATCTTGGCTGGAATCCTCTCTTACCCATATTTTGTCGCATGGTACGCCATTGAACATGCCCAGGATTATGGGCTTTCGCTGCATAGTATCGACATCGAACGAAGCAGTTCATGGCAACTTCCGCGAATCAAAAAGATTCGGCCCTACTCAGTCAGAGAGAATGAGAAGTTTGTTGAGTGGCTGATTGCGGTCCAACCGCTGAATTATTCGGAAAGCTATGTCGTTGAAGACATGGCTCTTGATGCCAAAGCATTGGCAGCAATCGGTGCGACGAAGCAACCCGACTACAAAATCTACTTCAGAAGGTGTACTTTTTCTGGAGCCGCAATCGATGGAAGAAAATACCAGCGATGTCGAACTTTGGAACTCGACAATTGCCATATAAACGGCCATTCGCTCGCCGGATTCGTCGATGACAGTCAGGTAGATGAAATATCGGTGGACAATGCCGATGAGGAATACATGTGGTTCGATGAATCTATCGCTTTCAATTTCTTGACGAAGCTTAAGAAGCCAGTTCGAGCGCTTGTCATTTCAGCTCAGATCCCACAACTGTCGGATCACTCTTCCCCAATCAGCGTCTTTGATGATGTCTTCATCAACAATGTTGAGAAGTACGCATCTGCAGGACGATTCGCATTCAATGCCAAAAATGTCTATTCATACAAAGGCAACTTGAAGCCCTTGGAAGACAAAATTCGAAAAGTCAATCCGGATGTGAAGTTTTGGGAGGCAGTTGATGTCGATCCGTTCCCTTTCTCAACGATCATCATCTGGTTTCCGCACGGCAGGCCGGTGAAAAAGTAGGCCTCATGTGCATCAATAATCAACTTAAAAAAAGCAAGCAGCAGTGACAGACAAGCCTCACTCCGCATCCCCCTCCATCCCATACCTCTTCATCTTCTCCCGCAGCGTCTGTCGGTGCAGCCCTAATATCTGTGACGCTTCTTTGCGGTTGCCGTTGGTGCGTTTGAGCGTCTGGTTGAAGAGGATCGGCTCCACGGCTTCCAGAAACGATTGGTAGACTCCGGTGAGCAGCGAGGGGTCGCTGGCCTGGTTCAGGGTGTTCTCCATCCATGTCGTGACGGCGGAATCGATCGTGCCCGCAGAGCGTACCGGGGATTCGTTCGGGCTGAGAGGGGGCGGGAGGTCAGCGGGTTCAATGCGTTTCGAGCGGCACATGACCGCGGCGTATTGAATCGCGTGCTTAAGTTCGCGAACGTTGCCGTACCAGCGTCGTGAAAGGAGTTCAGCACGGGCGGCATCGGAAAGGGTCAACGGTCCCATCGATTTGTGCAGCGACATAAAATACTCCGCGAGTTGGAGGATATCGTCGGGCCGTTCGCGGAGAGGGGGCAGAGGAAGATGGAAGACATTAAGTCGATAGAAAAGATCTTCGCGAAACTGATTGTCACGGACCAGGGCAGACAGGTCACGATTCGTCGCGGCAATCAAGCGGAAGTCGCTGGGAATGAGTTGGGTCCCGCCCACCGGTTGGACCTGACGGGTTTCGAGACTCCGCAGCAGCTTGACTTGAAGAGATAACTCGACGTCTCCAATCTCATCAAAAAACGCAGTGCCACCGTGAGCTTGAGATAGAAGGCCATGTCGTTGAGAGGTCGCGCCGGTAAATGCTCCTTTGACGTGGCCGAAGAGTTCGCTTTCCACAAGATTGGCAGGAAGCGCAGGGACGCAGACAGGAACGAATGGCCCATCCTGGCGCAGGCTGTGTCGATGAATGGCATTCGCGACGACTTCCTTGCCCGTCCCACTCTCGCCCGTAATGAGAACCGGAACGTCGTGACCAGCCAGCAGCGCGATCTTTCGGAAAATCTCCTGCATCTGCGGCGACCTACCCAGCAGGACCGGCGTGTCATCAGCCGAGAGAGAATCGGAAGTGCTGCCGGTTGTGACTTTATTTCCAGACGTCGACTCGATGGCGCGCTGGACCAGCGTGATGGCGGTATCGAGATCGAAAGGCTTGGTCAGGTAATCGAAGGCACCATGCCGCACGGCGCGGACAGCGGTGTCGAGACTTCCAAAAGCGGTCATGACGATGATGGGCAGCTCTCGATGAGATTGCTTGAGATTCTCAAGAGTTGTCAGACCATCAATGCCAGGCAGTCGAACGTCAAGCATGATCAGATCGGGAACATCCTTGTCGATGACCGTAAGAGCTTCCTCTGCACTCGCTGAGGCAGTCACCTGATGCCCTTCATCGCTGAGAGCTTCTTTGAGTGCCCAGGCAATATTTGGCTCGTCATCAACAATCAGAACGCGACTCATGGTGTTTCTTCTCGTGGCAGGTCTTTGTGAGCCGACAGAACACTGGCGGTGATTGGTGTGGGCGAAGGCGGGATGCGGTTGGAAGGGGTCATCGGAAGGCGGATGCGGAAAACGGTCATGTCGTCTATGGTATGCAGGCTCAGTTGTCCGTGACAATCTTCGATCGACTGCCGGGCAAGGGACAGCCCCAGTCCGACCCCTTCCTGCTTGGTACTGAAGAACGGATCGAAGATGCGTTCTGCCAGTTCTGGAGTGATCCGGGGGCCGGTATTGCCAAGGTCGATCGTAAAATATTTGTCGTCTGTCTTTGAGATGATACGCAGGGAACCTTCAGGGCCGGTCGCCTCGATGGCATTCATCAGGAGATTCACCATCGCTGCCCGTATGGCATCAGCGTCATCGACACGACATGTCGAATCGGTCAGGATGCTCTCAAAGGCAATCCGGTGATGCTCAACAATCGGAGTAATCAGCCGCAATGTTTCCGAAAGAATCTGGTCCACACTGCCCGCCACGGAGGTACGTTGTTCCCCCCGCGTAATCCGCAGTAATGCCTTGATCTGCTCCTCGGTCAACGACATTTGAGCCAGTGCGCGTTCCAGGGCATTGTCCGGGTTTTGACAGCGACGCTGATGAAGCTGAACACTGATACGGGCCCCGGTGATGGCATTCCGCAGCGTATGGGCCAGCCCGCTGATCAACTGAGTCAGCAAACGCGAACGTTCCGTCTCTCGCAGGACTCGACGAGACGCTTCCAAAGCCATCGCCATTTCATTGAATGACATCGCCAACCGCTGAATCTCATCAGCACGGCCAGGCACAGGGACAGGCCGGAAGTCTCCAGAAGCAACTCGGCGCACCTGCGTTTGCAAAGAATTGATACGGCGTGAGACAGAATTCGCGATAAAGAACGACGTCAGGATCGTCACGAATCCTAACAAAGATCCCACAATCAATGGAGGCAGCATCGCATTGCGTCTTGCGATCTCAATGCTTTCTTCCGGATAAAGAATACTGATGGCACGAGCCTGTCTTGCACCAGGGTATCTCATTCGATGATGAATGTAATGCTGCCCCGCGACTGTGATCGAGTTACGAAATCGCTCATATTTGACATCATCATCAAGGGCTGCCAACGCACCTGTTTCCTCGGCCGTGAGAGGCTGAATGATCCCTGGAGTCATCAGGGCGACACGGTTGGACTCGTCCCACAGGATCATCTCTGCCCCAGTGAGACTCGCCAGACGATCCAATATGGGCTGATTGAGAGGAAAACTGGTGTCCTTCAGCGACATCGAGATCTGCTGCAGTCGAGTCGTCAGGTCGGACTCCACTTTCGCGAGCGCCAACCAGCTCGCGTAAGCCGCGATCGCCGTCACTGTGACCAGTTGAAGCAGGGCAAAGGGAAGCAGGATTTGTAGTCGAAGAGGAAACTGCACGAGATCAGCCTGAAAACTCCGGAAGTCTTCGATCCATCAAGACTGCCAACATTGACGAACGAGGCTCTTGCGAAACGCGTCTGTCGAAACTCGATTGTAAATAAATATGACGTACAGTGTAATCATGAAATGGGAGTGAAGTCTCCAGATCGCAGTCCGATTCGCTGAAAGTCACGCATGTTAAAAACGATTCAAAAGCAACTTGGCCGTTCTCAGGTCTGGTTCGCGATTTGCTTGATAGTCGCCTGGGGAGTTCAGTGGGGGTTGGTGGAAAAAATCGCGCAGAACAATGCCAAGATTCAAAATCAGATTGAATTGATGCCGCAGATCGATGCGTACACAAAAAGCGTGATCTTCTACATGCAAACGATCAGAAAGTATTTGAACCTTCCAGATCCAGAAACAAAAGCCGACATTTATCATCTCGGTGGCGAGCTTTTCAGACAGGCAAGTCCTCATCGATACTTTGGTCCTGATACTCCTGAGGAAGACTTTTTAGTTGCAAATTACTTTCAATTTGATGAACTAGTCAGAAGTCGTTTTACTGATTTCGACGAGTCGATCGAAGCAGGTGTTCCTCTCGATGAAGCGGAATTGAAAGAGTTTTATAAGCGAATGGACGACTGGGAGAATCTCACACCCATCAAATTTAAAGAGACCCAAATCAAAGTCATCTCTCACTTCCTTGATTCGAACACGAGCATGACTTGGTGGATCAGAGGGCTCAATGTCTTCATGGCTGCTTTCACTTTCGGCTTTTTTTTGACCAGACGATCTTCTTCACCCGATCCCGAGCAAGTCCACGAGGAAGTTGCTTCCGCATCAAACTGAACTTCAACATCCCAGTATTCCGAATTTGTGCATCAACCAACTCAAAATCCATCTCGTTTCACCAACGAGGACTTCCGTTGTTCTGAACGATTTGTCATGATCGCTGTCGCTCGCCAGAACTCACTCAAACGACATGCAGGATGCTGCCTTGAGCCAGACAATTGAAGAGGGCGTCGACGTTGCCCATGACCTGACTCCCCGACGCTTCGGCTATTGGACGGGACATTTCGTCGTCGTCGCGAGCATGGTCGGTGCGGGGATTTTGACCTCCTCGGGTTTGATGCTTAAAGACGCGGGCAATCCAGTGCTGCTGCTCACGTTGTGGGTCGTCGGGGGACTGCTCGCGATCGCGGGTGCGATCACAATTGCGGAACTCGCGACTCGGCTTCCCTCAGTGGGCGGGGATTACCTGTTTGTGCGGGTCGCCTTTGGACCGGCGGCGGGATTTGTCGTTGGCTGGTCATCGTTTATTCTCGGCTTCGTGGCTCCCATCTCGATCATTGCGATGCTCTCAGCTTCGTATTTGGTCGCACCTTTAGAGGGCTGGCTGAACGAGAATGCCCCGCTCTGGATCTCGAGCAATTCGATCAAAATCATCGCGTCCGGGATGATTCTCGCGGTGACTGCCGTTCACATCCGGACGCACAAAGAATCCTCCTTCTTTCAGATCGCATCGACGGCTTTGAAGATGGGAATGCTGGTCCTGCTGGTCGTTGCGGGGCTTTCTTCGGGACAGGGAGAATGGGTCCACTTCAGCCACTCCTCCGAGGGAACAAAGGAACTGCTTGCGATCTGCTCAGTCGGGATTATTCGCGTCAGCTATGCCTACTCCGGCTGGAATGGCGCAGGCTATCTTGCGGGCGAAATTCGCGAGCCGAACAGGCTATTGCCACGGTGTCTCGTCGAGGGGACACTGTCGGTGATGCTGCTGTATGTCATGGTCAACGTCCTTTACATCTATGCCATCGACCCGGTCAATTTCACGGCGATGCCGGTTGAGGACGCACAACGAATCGCAGAGGTGGTCTCCAAGAAACTGTTTGGAAATGGCATCGGAAACGTCATCTCGATCCTGATTGGTTTGAGCCTCGTTGCATCGGTTTCTGCCTACGTCCTGACCGGCCCTCGGATTATCTTTGCGATGGCTCGAGATAAGATGTTCCCGACATTCGCAGGCAGCTTGAAACGAGGCAGCGACCTTCCTGTCCTCGCGACTCTGGTGCTCGGGATTTCATCTGCCTCGCTGGTCTGGATGGGGAAATTCCTCGAACTGCTGGATTACGCCTCCGTCGGCCTGGCTGCCGTTTCAGCGATTGTCGTCGCCAGCATCTTCCCGATCAGGCGGCGCACGGATTTGACCGGTTATCGCATGCCTCTTTATCCGCTCGCCCCGATCCTTTACATCCTGCTGATGGGGGCAACGGTTGTCTTCACCCTCAGCCAGACAGATGGCGAAAGCTTCTGGCCAGCAGTCCTGAGCCTCGTCACAATTGTCGCGGGCTACCCTGTCGGCCTGCTGATGATGAGGCTGACCGCGAAGTCAGGAAGCAATGTGTAGTACGAGTTTGATAACGATCGACGGGAGGTCGAGGCTCCGTCCGAGCCGCTGTCCCCGTGTGCCACGGCTGTGTCAGCCGTGCGATCGCGCAGTGAACGTCCCTTTTGAATGAACACCTACACGGCTGACACAGCCGTGGCACACTTCGATCAAGAGCACTGCGGAAGTCGTATCAAACAAAAAACAGGTTCACGCCCGGGCTTCAAGCTCTTCCCAGCGGGCGTATAACTTCACCAGCTCTTCTCCAATCTGCTGCGACGACTGCATATCAGCCGTCACCTCGCTTTGAGCGCGCTTGAAGAAATTCGGATCAGCCATCGCAGCCTGATATTTGGCCTGTCTTGCTTCGAGTTCTTCGATCTGTTTGGGGATCTTCTTGAGATCGTGCTGCTCAGTGAAAGTCAGC
>SXPC01000172.1 GCA_005778225.1 Planctomyces sp.
ATCGTGACTATGTGGCGGCTCAAAATCCGACAGCACATCCGTCAGATCAATCGGCACCGGATGGTCCCCCTGGTCATGCCCATAAAACCCACGACCGGTTTTCTTCCCCAGTCGCCCAAGCTCGACCATCTTCGACAACACACCCACCGTCGGCGACTCCCCGCCAAAATACGGCTCCATCGTTTTCGCCACATGCAGCCCGACATCCAACCCGATCTGATCCAGCAGTTCGATAGGCCCCATTGGCATCCCGAACTTCCGCAATTCCCGATCAATCTCCGACGAGACATTCCCTTCACACAACAGCCGCACACCTTCATCGAGATAAGGCATCAACACCCGGTTCACCAGAAAGCCCGGACTGTTCTTCACGACCACCGGCACCTTCCCCAACCGCTTTGTCACCGCCAGCAACCCTGCCAGTGTCTCAGGCGATGTCTTCGCACCTTTGACAATCTCGACCAGTTGCATCCGATGGACCGGATTAAAGAAGTGCAGCCCCCCCATCCGCCCCGGATCACTCACCGCAGACGCCATCTCATCAACCGACAGGGCAGAGGTGTTCGTCGCAAAAATCGCATTTGGCCCCAGTCTCGATGACAGCTCCCCAAAGATCTGGTTCTTCAGCGCCATCTTCTCCGGCACCGCTTCAATCGCCAGATCCGCGTTCGCAACATCACCCCACTCCGTCGTCACCTTCAAGGCCTTGAGAAGAGACGCCTTGTCGTCATTCGACATCCGCTTCTTCTCCACCAGGTCATTCAGCGTCGACTCAATCCCCGCGCTCGCCTTCATCGCAAACTCTTCATTCGCTTCCTTAATCACGACTCCATAGCCACGCGTCGCCGCCAGCTGCGCAATCCCCGCCCCCATGATCCCACCACCAATCACCGCAATCTGCTTCACCGTCGGCCCATTGGTCGAAGGCGATACCCAGTCAACGCCGCTCCGAGCCCGCTCCCGCTGATAAAACAAACCCAGCAGCGATCGACACGTCGTCGAAAACATCAATTCCCCCAGCGCCTTCCTCTCAAACGCAAACCCCGCCTCGCGACCCTGCGTGTACCCCGTCCTCACCGACTCCAGCACTTTCAAAACAGCAGGGTAGTCCTTCGCCTGTTTG
Organism: Planctomyces sp.; assembly: GCA_005778225.1. Classification (GTDB taxonomy): domain Bacteria; phylum Planctomycetota; class Planctomycetia; order Planctomycetales; family Planctomycetaceae; genus SXPC01. The sequence goes on from SXPC01000172.1 coordinate 1,124, forward strand.
GAAACTCTCTTCTGCGTCTGTGAAAACACCAGCCCACGACCAAACCCCGTCTGATTCAAAAACCACTGAGTCCACGTCCGCAAAACCTGACGAGGATTCTCCCCCGCAGCCACCTTCCTCACGAACTCATCCAGCTTCCCATCAAACTGCTCCGGCGAAGCCGCCCCATCAACGAGCCCGATCTTCACCGCTTCTTTGGCCGATAGCTTCTTCCCCTGCAACATAATCCCAAACGCAGGAACCAAACCCACCAGCCGAGGCAACCTCTGCGTCCCACCCCACGCCGGCAGAATCCCCAACTCCACCTCCGGCAGCCCCAACCTTGTCGCGCTATCTTCCGACGCGAACCGGTAATCACAAGACAACACAAACTCCAGCCCACCACCCAGGCAGACCCCTTGGATCGCCGCAATCGTCTTCTGCTTCAATCCCTCTACCCGCGCAAACAACTCCTGCCCAGCCCGAGATGCCTCTTCCGCCGCGGCTGCATTTTTGATCCCCCCAAACTCCTTGACATTCGCCCCCGCAAAAAAGCTCCCCGCTTTCTTCGAACGAAACACCACCACCTTCGTCGCCGCATCACTCGCCAGCGCACTCACCAGCCCCGACAACTCCGCCATCACATCCTGACTAAACACATTCTGCGACTGCGCCTGCACATCAATCGCCACAACCATCACCCCGCCATCCCGACGCTCCACTCCCAAATGCCGATATCCCTGTCCACTCATAGTAGTCCCTCTCAGTTAGTATTTGATTTGATTCCTATCCCAAAGGCGAGCGAGGGGTGTTAACCCCCTGTCTTAATTTTCTTCCTGTCCGCTTCATCCTTCATCCTTCCTACCTCATCCTTTGTCACGCCACTTCCACCCACACCGCATACCCTTGCCCCCCGCCCACACACAAGCTCGCAATCCCTCGTTTCTTCCCTTGCTCCTTGAGGGCCCGTAACAACGTCAACACAATCCTTCCCCCCGTCGCACCCACGGGATGCCCCAGCGCGATCGCTCCCCCATTGACGTTCAACTTCTCCTGCGGAATCACCCCAATCGGCTGCGACCGCCCAAAGACACTCTTACAAAACTCCGCCGAGTTCATCGCCGCCAGGCATCCCAGCACCTGCGCCGCAAATGCCTCATTGATCTCAAATAACTCGAAATCCTCCAGTTTCATCCCCGTCTGACGCAGCAGCTTCTCAATCGCATAGACCGGCCCCAGCCCCATGCGCGAAGGATCACACCCCGCAATTGCATACCCCTTGATATACCCCAGCGGCTCGACTCCATACGCTTTCGCATGTGCCGCCGACGTCACCGCCATCGCGACCGCCCCATCCGTAATCGGACAACTGTTCCCCACCGTCACTGTCCCATCCTGCGGGCGGAAATAGGGCTTCAGCTTCGCTAAGGATGCCAACGACTGCCCCTTGCGTGGACCGACATCTTCATTTACGGCTTTCCCATGATTCATCTCGGCCGAGACAGGGGCGATCTCACCAGCGAAAAATCCACGAGCCTGCGCCGCTAGCGCCCGCTCGTGACTCTGCAGCGCGAACTCATCCTGTTCTTCACGCCCAATATGAAAGTCCTGCGCGACCAGTTCTGCTGTTTCTCCCATATTCAACCCGCAACTCGGATCCGTCAGCCCCAACTTGATCGCAACGACTGGATCGAGAAACGAGGGCCGAAACTTCAAGTAATGATTGGCCCGCTCAAGGAACGACTTCATCTTCCCCATCTCGAGAAACCAGCGTGTCGCAGATCGATTCCACAACAGCGGAATATTCGACATCGACTCCGTCCCTCCCGCCACGATCATCTTGCTCCCGCGATCCCGCATCGCCTGCGATGCCCCGACCAAAGACTCCATCCCCGACGAACAATTCCGGTTCACCGTATGAGCAATCCGATCAAACGGCACCCCCGCCAAAAGGGAGATCACACGAGCAATATTCGCCGAGTCGGCCGGCGCCGAGACATTCCCAAAGATGACTTCATCAACGGCCGTCTTCTCAATTTTCAGTTGAGAGAGCAGGGCAGTCACCGCATGGACTCCCAACTGACTGGCCGTCACTCCGCTCAGCGTCGAGTACGACTTCACAAACGGAGTCCGGACTCCTCCCAGAATCACCAGAGGCTCTTTCGCCAACTGATTCGCCCAACCTGTATTCGCCTGAGTCGTTGTTGAGACGTCTCCAAATCCACTATCTATCGCCGTGGCTTGAGTCATTGCGCTTCCTCCGCCGCTGGTGTCAATCAAAGTGTTGTCACTGAATTATACGCCTTCAAGCCCACCAAAAGCACGACAACCTCTGGTTATTTCTGTCGCACCCCCATTCCTTCAGAAATTCTCTTTTATCTGGGTTCACCCGCGTTTATATGCGCTTCAATATCTCTTCTTATTCCCATCCGTGCGAATCCGTGTCCATCCGTGGTTCACTTCTTCAACAGCTCTCTGACCGCCAAAAGATCCCCCGGCAGCCCCGCTTCAAACTCCATCCACGTCCCCGTAATCGGATGCCCAAACGCCAGCTTCGCTGCATGCAGCGCATGTCGATCATGCGGAAAGAACGCCTCAAACTCCTTGAGCAACGGATCCCCCGGCCAGTCCAGTGACTTGAACTTCCCAAACGCATCATAAAACGCATCCGCCACCAGAGGATGTCCAATCGACGACAGATGCACCCGGATCTGATGGTTCCGCCCCGTCATCGGCGTCGCCGCCACCAGCGTGTGCTTCGGATATCGTTCGATCACCTGATAACGCGTCTTCGCAGGCTTCCTGTCGACGGTGTTCGCCTTCGTCGACATCAACACATGCCCCTTCCAGTTGTCCCTGCCAATCGGCAAATCAATACTCCCCTCATCGTTCTTCATGACTCCTTCCACAATCGCCAGGTACGTCTTCGAAATCCGATGCGCCTGAAACGCCACCGAAAGCTCCCGATGCGCCAGATGCTCCTTGGCCAGCACAATCAATCCGCTCGTCTGCCGATCCAGTCGATGCACAATCCCCGGCCGTATCAACCCTTTGATCGGCCCCGTCTCATCCAGATACTTCTGCACGAAGTTGCACAGCGTCCCGTTCTGCATCGCCCCCGTTGGATGCGCAATCACCCCCGGCTGCTTATCAATCACCAGCAGCCACGCATCTTCAAACACGATTCGTAACGGAAATGCCTCCGGGTCCAGCAACTTATCTGGCGGCTCAATCAAATCAATCGTGACTTCTTCTCCGGTGAAGACCCGACGCGTCAGAGCAATCTGCTCCCCTCGAATCCGCGCCGCCCCCGCACTCACCATCCGCGCGATCCGCCAGTCCGTGTAATTCCTCAAATGCTTCGACAAAAACGAGTCGACACGCCCCCCGGACAAATAGGGCTCAACACAAAACGTCACACAATAAGGCCGTCCCATGAATCCGCGATCAACTCAAGCAGTTTCGATGTCACTGACCGCTATCACTTAACAGCCAGGAAACGACTATCATAGCGATCTCACACGAAATGTCCCCGCAGCCGAAGCATCCAGATTCGCCATCAACTTCTGACCAGACATAAAAAAACGGCCCGCAAAGGAGCCGCCTTCAACCAATCTCAGACTGATCGCCGAGTATTCAACCCGTCGATCCCGCCTGCACAGAACTCTCGTCCCGAACAATCAACGGTCCCTGACAGTAATTGCAACAGACCTCAATATTCAAATAGCCAGTCCCGATTCGCAGCCTCTGGGCACAGTGGGGACAGTCTGTGTAAACACCCAGCCAGGGAAGCTTGCCGGACTGGATTTCGAACTCGAAGCCCATATCGCAGAAATTGCACTGAACCGCCTGACCTAAATACCGCTGACTGATCTTGAGCGCCTGTTGACACGAAGGACATCCCACCAGATACCCGATCGTCGCAACTTCGATCGCTTCCACGACCGGCTCCTCGGGCAATTCTTCCCCCGGTGCCAACTCTCTTAACGGAATGAACTCCGGCACCTCGGCATAAGCAGGCGCCAGATCCGAATTCAACAAGGCTCGACATTCACGACAGTGAATCAGGTTGGGCGGCATATCGACACCACAGTCTGGACAAAGTCCACCAGGCCATGCAGGCATTTCGTCACCCCTTCATCAATGCAGACAGTGTTTACCGATTAGTCGGAACGCCGCAAAACAATACATTGCTCGTATCATTTTGAGACCATAGAGAGCAAATACACTCGGTAAATCTCAGGTTTCCCGAATGTTGAGCGCGACAACCGTTCTAAGCGGCAAATTCGGTTCCAATCATTCTGCATCCAGCGCAATCAAATGCGATTGCGTGCGGATCACCATCTTGCCCAACGCAACCGCAGGCGTCGCACAGGATCCCTCACCCAGTTCCGTTCGCCCGAGCACCTGAAATTCGCGTCCCAGCGCCAGACAAACCAACTGCCCATCTTCACTGACCCCATACAACTTATCACCGACAACCACCGGTGAAGCGCTGAAATTCCCCGACACCCGCCCTGTCCAAAGTTCTTCCCCATTTGTCAGGTCGACCCCGCGCACAACCCCACGATCGCACCACAAATACAAAATCCCATCATAAGCCACCGGGGTGACCACATACGGCAGATTCTTATTCAACGTCATCACAGGCTTCACCGACCCCACCTTCATCCCGGGCTGATGCCCGATTCCCAACAGGGTCTTTCCATTTCCTCCTGATCCGCATTGCGTCAGAATCATGCTGTCCGTCAACACCGGCGACGCAACGATTCGCTCTGACAACCCGCTCGATGTCGACCACAGCATCTTCCCAGTCTTCGGATCCAGCCCGGAGATTCCGATCGCATTGGCAGGACAAACAAGCTCGTCCCGATCACCATTTTTCAACACGCAAGGCGTCGCATACGTCGCCCGGTCAGACTCTCGGGCCACTTGCCACACCGTTTTTCCCGTCTTCTTGTCTAATCCGAACATCAAGCTCGGCGTGTCCATCTCCATCGGCACGATGAGCAGATCCTCGTACACGATCATCGAAGCTCCCGGACCATGTTGAATCTCAATCGCCCCGAAATCCCGCTCCCAAACCAGATTCCCCTCCAGATCACACGCCACGACGATCAGATGATTCTGATCATAGAACTGGGCATAGACCCGCTCCCCATCAGCCGTCGGCGTGCTCGAGGCGGAGTGATTCTTTGCGTGCAGCGCGATCTGTCCCAATTTCCGCTCGTATGACCACAATGCGTTCCCATCCGCAAGTCGATGCGCTTCCAGAATCCGCGTCCCGTCTGCTTTCGCAGACGTCGTATAAATTACGCCTCCATAGATCACCGGCGAGGACACCCCAGCCCCCGACAGCGAGGTCTTCCACCGAAACTGCTGAGAAGTCCATTCAGGTTTGAACTCATAATCCGCACTGATTCCCTGGCCATTCGGTCCACGAAATCGCTCCCAGTTGACCTGCGCCGTCGCCTCGCTCACAAATCCCAAACAAAGACCACTAAATAAGAAAAGCGTAACAATCGCCTGTCGTGAAAGCATATCGAGCGTCCTTTGCAACGGGCTGTCTAGGCAGGGCAGGGGAGGTAAGGATGGGTTTGACTCAAATTCTCAATCCTGCAGACCAGATTCGGATTGCGTCACGTCCTGAGACTTCATCAACCTCGTCAGTGTCTTGAAGGTGTCCGATCAGATAGGATATCCTTAACAATTCGCAGGATACCGGTGAATGTTGAGTGAATCAACTACTCATTTCATTCACCTTCTGCGTATCGTGACCACGGGCCAGGTTGCGATTCATGATGGACCTTGCAGATTCGAAGACCACTGATGACATCGACAGAATCAACCAGCCCGACGACATCGAATCCCAGCAAGCCATCTGATGACGAAGCCTTTCTGCTCGTCAGCGACGGTCAGTCCTGGGGTAAGATGTATAAGCTCAACCCCGCCCAGGTCGCGACCATCGGACGCGGTTCCAGCAACCGCATCCTTATCCTGGATGACATGTGCAGTCGCAACCACGCGGAAATCTTCCACATCGACACCGGCTGGTTCATCCGCGACCTCAAAAGCCGTAACGGAACTCTCGTCAACGGCAGCCCCATCGATCGCGACTTCTCCCTAAACGGCGGCGAAGAAATCCGCATCGGCTCCTACCAGCTCACCTTCGAACTCTCAGTCGCCAACTTCCAGCAGCGTCCTCCCAGTTCGGGCGCAGATCGCACGACCGAAATCAAAACAGGCGATGACAGCGCCAAACAGGCCCACGAGATCGTCTCCAGACGCTCCAAAACCCGCTATCACGATCCCGATGCCTTCGCCAGCAATGAATCCCGACAAAAGTTCGGCGAAGAGTTCTCCCGTCTCTACAAGCTCGCCCTCAAGATGAGCACCGTCTCGACGACCCAAGAACTCTCCCGTATGGTCCTCAATCACCTGATGACCTTCCTCGGAGTCGACATCGGAGCGGTCCTCCTCTTCCCTGAAAAACGCCCCGGCGCACGCGAACCCATCCTCGAAGGCCCCCTCCGCAGCCAGCGCCTCGCCGTCGTCGCTTACGAAAGCAAAGAGGAGATGCCTTACCAGCGGGTCTCAGCCTCCCTGTCTGAAATCGTCTTCGATACCGGAGAAGCCATCCTCGCCCGCGACATCGCCACCGACTCACGCCTCGCCACCCGCGACAGCTTGGGACAAATCCAGGCCAAAAGCGTCATCTGCACCCCCATTCGTCGCGGCGAACAGGTCTTCGGCCTCATCCACCTGTACACCACCAATGTCGATAACCAGCTCACAACCGAAGACCTCGAGTACACCCTCGCGCTGACCGACCAGTTCGCCCAGATCCTCCTGACGATGCGAGACAGGGAAGTCCTCGAAAAAGGCCTCCAGGCCGTCGTCAACGAGAACCGTCACCTCAAGGCACAACTTGAACTCGAATCCGAAATCATCGGCTGCAGCCCTGAAATCGAACGCCTGAAACGCGATATCCAGCAGATCGCCGAAACCGACGCCATCGTCCTCGTCCGCGGCGAAAGCGGGGCAGGCAAGGAACTCGTCGCCCGCGCCATCCATTACAACAGCCACCGCAAAGCCAACGCCTTCGTCTGCCTCAACTGCGCCGCACTCTCGGAATCCCTTCTCGAAAGCGAACTCTTCGGTCACGAAAAAGGCTCCTTCACCGGCGCCACAGGACGAAAAATCGGCAAGTTCGAAGCCGCCGATCAAGGCACCCTCTTCCTCGACGAAGTCGGCGAAATGAGCCTCTCGATCCAGGCCAAATTCCTCCGCGTCCTCGAAGGCCATGCGTTCGAACGCGTCGGCGGGAACGCCCCCATCAAAGCCGATGTCCGCCTCGTCGCTGCCACCAACCGAGACCTCGAATCCGCCGTCCGCGAAGGCCATTTCCGCAAAGATCTTTACTTCCGGCTCCACGTCGTCGAACTCGTCGTCCCGTCCCTTTACGAACGCCGCGATGACATCCTGATCCTCGCTGACCACTTCGTCGAACGCATCGCTGAGAAGAATGGACGCATCCCCAAGTACTTCGAGCCCGACGCCGTACAAATGCTCCTCGAATACACCTGGCCAGGAAACATCCGCGAACTCAAACACACCGTCGAACGCGCCTTCCTGCTCAGCAGAAGCGACAAACTCCGAGGCGAAGACCTCAAATTCTCCCAGTTGGAAGAAGACTTCTCATCCTCTGCACCACGCCCGACAGCCGTGTCGGGCGATTCCGCAGGCCTCTCCCTGGAAGCCATCGAACAACAACACATCCTCACCGTCCTCGACAACCAGGGCTGGAACAAATCACGAGCCGCTCAGATTCTGGGAATTGAACGTTCGACTCTCGACCGCAAACTCAAAAAGTACGGTCTGAACAAATCCTGACGTGTGGAAAATACTGCTTGAATAGCGAGCAAAAAACCAAAGTTCTCACTACGATCTATCCGATACTTGCCCTCATGGCAGTGGTTAATCCAAACGCACGTCTTCACCACTGCTCTTGCCCCAAATCCCACCTCAAGATACCTTCCACGTCTTTTCCCAAAAAACAAAATAATTTTGTTGACTTTTAATAGTACCTACTCAAGAATCTCTTCGTTGAGTTCATGAGCCGGACATGTCGTGTCTAACGTTTGGTCAGACACCTGTACGAGTAGTTTTGGTAAGTAATTCATTGTGGCAGTTGTTTGTGTTTTTTGCTTTGAAGCCCGAATTCATGAGAGTTCATTACGATCTGCGACGTTGAGGCTGAACTGATCAGCGGTCGTGTGATTCCGGGTGGATGCTAAACCAGACCCTTTCGCCTTTCCCATTTACAATGGTCACGTTTTTTATTTGTTCGAATGGAGACTTGGAACATGTCTTCTGTACATGAATTAGATGACGAACTTATGGAGTCTTCTGCTTTCGAAGTAGAAGAAAGTGATGAGTACGTCGATGACTATGATCTTGAAGCCTATCTCTCACGAGGAATCGACCCGATGTTGCCAACAGCAGCCAAACCCGGATCCGAAGAGAAAGTCCTGATGCTGTCAGCACGATACGCTGCCGGCATTCCACTGTGGCATAACGCCGATTGCTACGATCACGGCCCAGGCGTTGCCGCAGAATCGACCGAAGCCGCCGAATTCGAAGAAGAAGTTGAAGTCGAAGAAGAATTCGAGTTCTAAACAAAGCCTCTGGTGATTTTCACCAGATCAAGCTGATTCAATAAAAAACCCGCTGATTTCGCAGCGGGTTTTTTATTGCGCTCACTCCAACCTCGACACGCGATGCTCACGCGAATTCGTCCCGCCATGCTCACAGCTTTGGGTGAGCATACTGCTGCGTTTGACGTTGAAGCCTTCAGAACATGCTTGCTCAAAGCCGCAAGCATGGCACTTTGGGAAGAATACGTACTGAACTAAGTAGTGATTGGTATTATCGAGCAGGGCAGGGCAGGGCACCGACTGCCTCATACGAATCTGCTGAAAAAAACGCGTCCTGGCGGCGTGCAAAGTAGAAAACCCCATCACTCGACGCCCAAACGCCGCCACAAAGACGCGGACGCGTCAGTCGACGATTTCTGTGATTTGGAGTTCGCGTGTACCCCGCGGCGTCTCGACAGTCACCTTGTCCCCGACTTTATTGCTCATCAGGGCCTGAGCCAGTGGGCTCGTCGTCAGGATCTTCATCGGCTCAGAGTCATAATCCTCATCACCAGGTCCGACGAACTCATACTTCTCTTCGTCGTCCCACTTCAGATCCTTGACCGTCACCGTCGATCCGTACGTGACAACCCCCTTGGGCATCGTCGATTTATCGACGATATAGCAGCTGTTCAGCTTCGATTTTAGCTGATTAATCTTCGCCTGGATCATTCCCTGACGTTCACGCTGACCGTGATACTCAGCGTTCTCCTTCAGATCCCCCTCGGCGCGAGCATCCGCAATATTCGCCGTGCACTCTGGCATTTCCACGTCTTCGAGGATGCGCAACTCTTCCTTGAGCTTGTCAAAACCTTCACGCGAGATGGGTTGTCGATCCATAGCTGCAAGTCTCCCATTGGAGAGTTCAAAGGTCATACTGCAAAAAATATCTGCCGTCTGAAATGGACTCACCAGTCGCTTCAAAACCACGTCCATGCCGTGACATCGCCACCGATCAGCTGGATCTTCACTCGCAAACCAGAGATTTGCAGACTGAAAACCCCGAGTGTCAACGACGGAAAGATATCGCCTGCTGTTCATTCAAGACAAAAAAAGAAACGGCTCGTCAAACGATTCGTGATTAACCGGCATCCCAGTTCACGTCTCAATTTGTCCAGCCGTGCCTTCTGCCACATTATAAGGCCTTACGTCATGGCTTGACTACTCTGAATCAGAAAAAGTCCCGCACCGTTCTCAACTGGGTAATACCAATATCAGTTTTAACTGCGCCGCCGATCAAACAGTGCAGCTGGCTTTGAACAAACCTGCCCCGCTTCAGCCAGTTGTGAGGAAAAAGGTTGGAGCTTACAGGCAACACTGGCAATCACAGGACAAACTGAAAAGCCCGCTTTCGTCATCGAGATCCCTCCTCAACTTTCGTGAAACGCCCGCCTCAGTCTTTTGGCCTTTTTCCTCCTCCGCGACCTCTGCCCCCCTCCGCGTCCTCTGCGTTCCAGTCTCCTCCTGTTTCTGAACGGTCTTGACGGGAATCAGCGGATGTCCAGAAAGCCGAAATGCCGAAACCGCCAGTCGCAACACCTTTCCTGCTCGAAAACTTGTCACTTGAGTCTGTTCGACTGATCGACCGAACTCTACAATCCGAGAAGTTTTATGTCCCAGGGCAATCTCCCGCAAAACGCCCGTCCGGGATCAGATCGACATACTCAGGAGGGCGACGATGGCTATCAAGGGACTGGCACAATTCCGTTTCAAACACATCACACTCGCCCTTTGCGCCATAACTCTCTCGCTGAACCTCAGCGGCGTGACGTTCGCCCAAGCGGCTGCTCCGACCAAAGAATATCAGCCCGCTGTCCCTGATTCTGCTCCGATCACAGACCGCGAATACGAACAGTTCGCAACATCGCTCGAACAGGATATCTACGCCGAGCCCAACGTCGACTTCCAGAAGTTCTGCAACATGGACTGGCTGACCCAGCGCGTCGCCGGTGATATGGATCAGAAAGACACCAAGATCAAAGACCTGATGGCCGGCTGGAAACAAGGCTATATCCAGTCCAACCCTCTCTCACTCATGCAACAACTCGTCCGTGATGGCGGTTCGTACGACTTCCTCAAAGTCCTCGATGGTGCAACCGGCAAACAAAGCAAACGCGTCATCTTCCGCATGGTTCGACCAGACGGAGGCTACAATTACCACGAATTCCTCCTCGCCAAATCTCCCGATGGCAAGGTCCGCGCCTACGACATCTTCACCCACCTCAACGCCGAATTCCAATCCGAAACCTCGCGACGCCTCCTCCTGTATTACATCCAGCAGAACGAAGCCAAACTCCTCACCGAAATCTCAGGCACCGAAAAAGCAGAACTCGAAAACGTCACCAAACTCCAGCAGATGGCCGAGTTCAACCAGCTCAAGCAATACGAGAAGGCTCTCCTCGTCTATTACCAGATGCCCGAACAGACTCAACAACTCAAGCACGTTCTGACCATGCGCTTCACCGCCGCCTTCGGCAAAATGGACCATGAAGAGATCATCAAGACCTACGACGATTTCCAGAAAAAATATCCCGCCGATAACTGCCTGAACTTCCTCGGCGTCACCTACTTCTCCTCCAAAGGCGATTACGACAAGACCATCAAATGCCTCGATGCCATCAGTCAGGCCATCAAAGGCGATCCCTTCCTCGACATCAAAAAAGCCGAGATGTACGAGGCCAAAGACGAATACGCCACCGCCGAAAAAATGACCCTCGCCGCCCTCCAGCAGGACTCCAGCCTCATCGACGGCTACTGGCTGATGATCACCATCTCCCTCAATCAGGAAGATCACGCCAAGACCCTCGAGTGGCTCAAAAAGATCGACTCCCAGTTCGAAATGGACTGGAACGACATCTCCGCCGTCGAAGACTACAGCGAATTCATCAAGTCCCCTCAATACAAAGAGTGGACCAAATACCTCGCCAACAAACCCAAGAAGAAGTAACCCAGGCGCGAACATCACCCCATCATTCTCAGTCATGAGTCGTGTGTTATGAGATAAATCCCCCGAAACACCTTCTCCAACTCATGACTCATGACGAACGCGTCCCGTTCCCCCGTCCGGCTAAGCCCCAATCCCTAAGCCCCAATCCCTAAGCCCCAATCCCTAAGCCCCAATCCCTAAGCCCCACAAACCAATGACCACAGTCGCCATCCTCGGAGCCACCGGCTACACCGCCGTCGAGCTGATCAAAATCCTGCTGCGACACCCGCACGTGAAAATCACCGCGGTCACCAGCCGTCAGGATGACGCCACGCCGATTCACGCCGTCCACCCGTCTCTGTACGGCCGCATCAATCTCAACTGCGAGAACCTCACACCCGAACAAATCGCCGAGCGCGCCCAGGTCGCCTTCTGTGCACTGCCTCATACCGCCAGCATGGAAATCATCCCCAAGCTGCTGGCCCTCGGCGTGAAAGTCGTCGACCTGAGTGCCGACTACCGACTCCGAGACCCCGGCGTCTACGAAACCTGGTACGGCCACGTCCACACCGACCCGACTCGCCTCGGTTCCACCATCTACGGACTCCCGGAACTCTGGGCCGAGAAGATCCCCGGCCATGACCTCATCGCCAACCCCGGCTGCTACACCAGTACCTCCATCCTCGGTCTGGCCCCGCTGCTGGCTGGTGGCTATATCGAACCCGAGAACATCATCATCGACGCCAAGTCCGGCGTCTCCGGCGCAGGCCGCAAACCGAAGCTGACGATTCACTACCCCGAGTGCAACGAAAGCATCTCCGCCTACAGCATCGGCAACCATCGACACACCCCCGAAATCGAACAGGTCCTCTCCGACGCCTGCGGCAAACAGGTCAGCGTCATCTTCACCCCCCACCTCGTCCCCATGGACCGCGGCATCCTCGCGACCATGTACGCCCGCCCCGCCAAAGAAGCCACCGAAGAACAGCTTCTCCAGGCCATGCGCGACTACTACCAGGGCAAGCCGTTCATCCGGGTCGTCGAGCACCTCCCCGGCACCAAAGACGTTGCCTACACCAACTTCTGCGACATGACCGTCCGCCTCACCCGCGGACACGTCCTCGTCCTCGCCGTCACCGACAACCTCATCAAAGGCGCCTCCGGCGTCGCCGTCCAAAACTTCAACCTCATGCAAGGCTACGAAGAATCCACCGGCTTGCTGCCATAATCTCTTCCAAGGCGAGCGGGGGGTGTAAAACCCCTGTCTTCATTCTTTCTTATTTCCATTCTTAGTCCCCCATCAAACTCATGACGAACGCTTCAGACTCAATTCGCCTCCCCCTCGGCTTCCAGACCAGCTCTCGCGCCTGCGGAATCCGTGGCGATGTCGGACGCCTCGATCTGGCCTTGTTCTACTCCGAAGTCCCCGCCGTCGCAGCAGGCGTCTTCACGACCAACGCGGTCAACGGCGCCCCGGTCAAAGTCTGCCGTGAACGCCTCCCACGCTCCACCGCCCGCGCCGTCATCATCAACGCCGGCAACGCCAACGCCTGCACCGGCACGCAGGGCATCAAAGACGCCAAAGAAATGACCGTCAGCCTCGCCGCTCAAATCGGCTGCCCTCCGGACGATGTCCTCGTCTGCTCCACGGGCGTCATCGGCCGCTTCCTGCCACTCTCTAAAATCACGACCAACATCCCCGAACTCTGGTCCAACCGCGGCGGCTCTCCTGACCACCTCGCCAACACCGCTCAAGCCATCATGACGACCGACACGGTTCCCAAGGTCGTCACACGCGAAGTCCCCATCAACGGCAAGACAGTCACGATCACCGGTGTCTGCAAGGGCGCCGCTATGATCGCCCCCAATATGGCGACCATGCTCTGCGTCATCATGACCGACGCCGCTGTCAACGAAGAGACTGTTCAATCTCTCATGACCGAAATCGCCAATAACTCCTTCAACAGCATCACCGTCGAAGGCCACACCAGCACCAGCGATTCAATGATCCTCCTGGCGAATGGTCAATCCGGCGCCTCCCTGTCCGACTCCGTCGAACTCAAAGACGCCCTGCAAGCCGTCGCTTCGGAACTCGCCCAGAAAATCATCCGCGACGCCGAAGGGGCAGGGCACTTCGTCACCATCAACATCACCGGCGCCTACGACTCCGACCACGCCAACCTCCTCGGCAAAACGATCGCCAATGACGCCCTCGTCAAAACAGCCATCACTGGCAACGACCCCAACTGGGGCCGCATCGTCTCGGCGTGCGGTCGCACCGGCAACAACCTCACTGAAAACGACATCCTCTCCCTGTCGATCAACAACCTGACCATCTTCGCCCAGGGCGCCCCGACCAGCGAAGACCTCTCCAAAGTCTCCGCTGCCATGAAAACCGGCGAAGTCGTCATCGACCTCAAAATGTCCCTCGGCTCAGGCCAAGCCACCATCTGGACCTGCGACCTGACTCAGGAATACGTCCGCCTGAACGCCGACTATACGACGTAACCAATCATTGTTTGCGAAACGACTCGTCTTCCTGCTTGGTCACAAACCCATCGCCATTCGCATCGATGCGATCGAATAGATTCTTCAACGGAAACTCTTCGCGACTGAGCTTCCCATCTCCATTCGCATCGTTGCGTTGAATCACGACGTCCCAGGCAGGGCCGCGCACGCTGCCAGCTGCTGGCCTCGAACGGGCAGGCGGGGTCTGAGAGGAAGCAGAACTTTCGCTCAATTCTGCAGCTACTACTCTGGATTTGGTTTGCCCCTTCAGGTGCTCTTCAAAAAAGTCGGCCGTACGCGTTTGAATCTCTGGTCCGCCGAGCATGTGTCCGCCACCTTTGACCGTGTGAAAGTGCACCCAGATTTTCTTGTTTTTAAGTGCATCGAACAGCAATTTCGCCTGCGACCAGTGAACCGTCTGGTCCTGATCTCCATGAATGAGCAGAAACGGTGGAGTTGTCTCGCTGAGATAGGAAATCGGATTCGCCCGGCCAGCTTTTTCAGGGTTGTCCTGAATGGGACCTCCGATGAGTCGTGATTCCGGAGAGCTGGGAGCATTGTGTCTGACTCGCTGCGCAACCGGGAGATGATCATCCATCTTCAACAGATCCGTCGGGCCTGCACTCGGGGCAGCCGCCTGGATGCGACTCGAAAATTCCAGATTCTCTCCGACATCAAACTCTTTGACATCCCCAGTCGTGGCAAGCAGCGAAACCAGATGCCCACCCGCGGAATGTCCCGTGGCGCCAAACCGGTCTGGATCAAGTTGATACTCGTCAGCATGGGCTCTCAGCCAACGGACGGAAGCTTTGCAGTCTTGAATCTGAGCAGGGAAGATGGCTTCTCCCGATAGTCGATAGTTAATCACGGCCACTGCAAACCCGTAACGCGACAACCAGCTTCCCATCCCCCCATTCTTGCTTCCCTCTGCCCAGCCTCCCCCATGAATGCCGATAATCACCGGCAGTTTCCCAGGAACTCCTTCCGGGAGATAAAGATCCAAGGTCAAAGACTTCTCACCAACTTTGGCGTATTCCAAATCGCGAATAATCTTCACGCGATACGCGGGGGCTGCAGCCTGCTGCGCTTCAACCTGTCTGCCAACCATGGAAACCGCCATCACCACTCCGACAACAAGCATTTCCCGAAGCATCATGAGGGACTCCTGGCCTTGAAGAAAAAGAACAGCAGCGCGGAAATGTGAGTGACCTGTCATCAATCACCGATTATTCAATCACCGCTCGATGCGTTTTGTTTCGTCAGTTTTGGCAAACTGTGCGCGAATCCCCTATGAAAAGCGATCCAGAGCCTTGCCGTAAAGTGTTCAGATTCACGCCAGGAGTTTGGCAGTTCGCAGAAGGGGAGAGCCGGCCCCACGAGCCAGCCACATCCTCTCACTCCCACTTCTTACCCTAAACATCCCCCCTCAAACTTCTCCCATCCCCCTCCACCCGATAAGATCGTCGGTTGACTCATTCACGACGGCCCCCCGTCGCGCACTCTTCTCTCTCGGATTGGATTCCTCATGTCGGCTGTGATCGATGTTCCTTCTCAACAGGAGCGGGAACAACGCATTCATGAACTCGGAAGCGCGCTCTGGAAAACCCTTCAGCACCGCAAACCCTCCATCTTCGAACGCCGCTGGCTCGAAGAACGCCTCCTCACATGGGCTCTCTCTGATGAGTCCATCAAGGTGCAACTCTTCCGCTTCCTCGACGTCCTCCCCTCGCTCCGGGATCACGTCGCGATCAACCAGCACCTCAACGAATTCTTCGAGGACATCCGCGCCCATCTCCCCAACGCCACACGCCTCGGCCTCGAACTGACCGACAACAACAGCATCCTCTCCCGCGCCCTCGCCTTCAACGTCCGCACCAACGCCTCCCGCATGGCCCGACGCTTCATCGCCGGTAGCACCCTTCTCGAGGTCGAACAGACTCTCAAGAACCTCCGCGACAAAGGCTACGCCATCACCGTCGACCAGCTCAGCTCCTGTAGCCTCACCGAGGAAGAAGCCCACACCTACCAGACGCACTGCATCGACCTCCTCAACCACCTGTGTCATGATTTTGAACGCTTCCCTGAAGCCCCTCAAATCGACGCCGACGACCTCGGCTCCATCCCGCGCGTCAACATCTCGATCAAGCTCTCCTCGCTCGATCCCAACTTCTCCCCTCTCGATGCAGAAGGCACCAGCGAACGGGTCAAAGACAAACTCCGCCCGATCTTCGACCGCGCCATCGCCCTCGATGCCTTCATCAACTTCGACATGGAAGAAACCAGCCACAAACACCTGACGATCTCCATCTTCAAACAACTCCTCGAAGAAGAAGAGTACCGCGATTTTCCCAACTTCGGCATCACCATCCAGGCCTATCTTCTCTCCTCAAGTGATGACCTCGAAGACCTCCTCGCCTGGACGAAAAACCGCGGCACGCCAATCACCGTTCGCTTAGTCAAAGGCGACTACTGGAACCACGAAACCACCCTCGCCGCCCAACGCGGATGGCCATCCCCCGTCTTCACCCAGAAGTGGCAGACCGATACCAATTACGAAGCACTCACCCACTTCCTCCTCGACAACCGCGACTGGCTCAAACCCGCCTTCGCCAGCCACAACCTCCGCAGCCTCACCCACGCCATCGCCTACGCCGAGCAGCATGACATCCCGCAATCCGCCTACGAACTCCAGCTCCTCTACGGCGTCGGCGATGAATTCGGACAAGCCCTCGTCGAGAAAGGCTACCGCGTCCGCATCGACGCCCCCTACGGCCAGCTCATCCCAGGCATCGCCTACCTCGTCCGCAGACTTCTCGAAAACACCTCCAACGACTCGTACCTGAAGCATTCCAACAAGGCTGACATCCCTCCGGAAGTCCTCTTCCAGGCACCAGCCCCGACAGAATCTTCAACCTCCACCAGCACGCCTGGTCACAACGAGTCTTCCAAACCATCCTTCGGTATCAACAGCCAGGTGAATCCCGATATGCTCTCAACCGTCTCTGATCCCCAGAAACTGACCTTCACCAATACCCCTCTGACCGACTTCAGCCTCGAAGCCAACCGCGACCGCATGAAGAAAGCCCTCTCCGATGTCCGCGATCAGTTCGGCAACGACTACTCGCTCATCATCGATGGCAAGTCCTACGAAACCAGAAATCAATGGACCACCGTCTGCCCCTTCGATAAAAATCTGACTCTGGGCCGAATCTCCCTCGCCAACAGCGACCACGTCACCGACGCCGTCGAAGCCGCCAAACGCAGCTTCGTCACCTGGTCGACGATGGAACCCGACTACCGCGCCGAATACCTCGACCTCATCGGCTCTCAACTCGAAAAACGCCGCTTCGACCTCGCTGCCTGGATGGTCTACGAAATTGGTAAGACCTGGAAAGAAGCCGACGCCGACGTCGCCGAAGCCATCGACTTCTGCCACTACTACGCCGTCCAGATGCGACAAATCGCCCGCGAATACGCCCACAACTTCCCCGGCGAAGACAACTCACTCCTGTTCCGCCCTAAAGGCGTCTCCGTCATCATCGCCCCCTGGAATTTCCCGCTGGCGATCCTCACCGGCATGGCCGCAGCTGCTCTCGTCACCGGCAACACCGTCATCATGAAGCCAGCAGAGCAGGGCTTCATCGTTGCAGCCAAACTGATGGAAATCATCAACGACATCGGCCTGCCGGAAGGGGTGATTAACTTTGTCCCCGGCACTGAAGAAGTCATTCCCGAACTCGTTGGCAGCCCCAACGTCGACCTCATCGCTTTCACCGGAACGCAAGACCTCGGCCTCGAAATCGTCAAACAAGCCTCCGACACCAACCGGCGCCAACGCTCCGTCAAAAAAGTCATCGCCGAGATGGGCGGCAAGAACTCGATCATCATCGACACCGACGCCGATCTCGACGAAGCCATCGCAGGCGTCATCGAATCTGTCTTCAGTTACTCAGGCCAGAAGTCCGCAGCCTGCTCCCGCATCATCGTCCTCGACAGCGTTTACGACACCTTCACCAAACGCCTCAGCGGCACCATCGACCGCTTGAAAGTCGGCCCCTCCGATGACCCCGGCACCAACATCGGCCCCGTCATCGACGCCCGCGCCATGACACGCCTCGAAGAAGCCATCACCCGTGGTCGGGAAAACTATCCCGTCCTCATTTCCCTCGATGTGACCGATCTCAAAGAGAAAGGCCACTACGTCAGCCCGACCATCTTCACCGAAGTCCCCCCCGACGACGCCCTCGCCCAGGACGAACTCTTTGGCCCCGTCGCCGTCATCCTCAAGGCCAAGAACTTCGACGAAGCCCTCAAGCTCGCCAACAACACCCGCTACGCCCTCACCGGCGGCGTCTATAGCCGCTCACCCGCCAACCTCCAAAAGGCCCGTCGTGAATTCGACGTCGGCAACCTCTACCTCAACCGCCCCATCACATCCGCTATCGTCGACCGCCAACCCTTCGGTGGCTTCCGCATGTCCGGCATCGGATCCAAACCCGGCGGCCCCGACTACCTCTGGCAATTCATGACCTCCCGCACCATCACCGAAAACACCACCCGCCAAGGCCTCCCCTCTTAGGCGAGCGGGGGGTGTAAACCCCCTGTCCCCTGTGCCCACTGCTACCAACACCCCTCCGAATACGCGCCTCGCAACAACTTCACATCTCCGGGTGGCCCAGCCGTTCACGGCTGGGTGAGCACAGCTCACAAGACACGCCCCCATACGCATCCAATTTCAATCACCGCACTTTTTCAATCACCGCCCCCCACAGTCACCCCTCACTTCTTAAAATACCCATCCGCAAAATCCAGATACCGCACCCAGTCATACTCCAGCAGATCATGCTTACCCACCCGCAGGTGATACCCATTATGAGCTGAAATCGGCTTCTCCGGCGCCGGCTGCTCCGTCTCCCGAATCCCCTCCAGCCCATACAGTTGGTAAACAGGATTCGCGTTCAACAGCGCCAGAAACTCCCCCTTCGGATCCGCCCACTGATCCTCTGTCGCACTCGCAACATAAACCGGCCGAGGGGCAGTCAGCGACAGCAGCTCATGAGCATCAAACGGCAGCTGATTCACATCGTTGCCATACTTCTTATAGTTGCCACAAAACCAATGCGGGAAGGCATCATTGATTCGACCAACCGTCTCACCATACTGTCGTCGCGCCAGCGATGCTCCCCCGCACCCCGAATCATTCGAAATCACAATCGCCGCCCGCGGATCATTCGCCCCCGCCCACAGCGCCGTCTTCCCTAATCGAGAATGCCCCAGGAAAACGATCTTCTCCCGATCAATCTTCGGCAGCTGGCTCAAGACATCCGTCACACGCGAATATCCCCACGCCCAATGCGAGATCGCCCCCGCTTCCGACCCTTCAGGAATCTTCACCGCTTTCGCATCGTCCGGATAAACCGCCTGATAATGCACCGTCGCAAGCGCATACCCTCGCTTCAAAATCACCTCGATCGGAAAACGACGAATCCGATCCCCTCGCGCGATCTCCGAAGTCAAAACAACAGCTTCCCCCGTTTTCGGATCGCGTGACCTCCACGTCGCCACATGAATCGCGGGATCGGGGTGAACCGTATGATTCCCCAGGAAATTGAAGTTGATAAAGACCGGCACCGGCCCTTTCACCTGATTGGGAATGTACAGCAGCAGCTCAAACCGGCGATCTCCCCCATCTCCGTCGGGCTTGAGTTCGATCTGTATCCGATGAGCCGTCCCCTCGAGCGCCTTCTCATCCTCTTCAAGAACACTCCAGGTCAACTTCCCCGAGTTCGCAGGCACCGGCCCGAACATCTCTCTGGCAAACAACTCCACCAGTTCAGGCCGACGTGATTTCTCCCAGACGTCTGACGTCGTGACTTTTGTCCCATCCTGCATCACAAGAGGATCAGGCAGCGTATACGCCGGCACCTTCGCTTCATCATAATTCGGAACAAACTTCTCCTGCGCACTCAGCAGAGCAGGGGACACAGCAAAACAAACCACCGCAAACACACCCAGAATCGTTCGGCGCATCACAGACTCCCATCAAAGAGGATTGATAGGAGTCAGTGTATCAACGTGTCCACAGAATGAAACTCACGGGCGACTCTTATGCGTAAACGGCGAACTCTTCGCCGGCGAGAATCGACTCGCAGGATTCGCCACTTTTTTCTCATCCTTATCCACACTCACAACCCGCTCTGGCGAAGCCTTTGTGGACTCTTCCTTCTTCGCATCCGCCACCTGCTCAGTCACCTCAGCAGCCGGTTCCGTTCGCTGCGGCTTCCCCTTCACCAACAGCTTCATCCCGACCTGCAGACTGTCTGGGCTCGACAGCTGATCCTTATTCAATTCGTAGATCTCACGAAACTTCGCCGTCGATCCCAGATGCTTCCCCGCGATCGAAGACAATGTCTCCCCCGACCCGACAACGTGATAAACCGCGTCCCCATCACGATCAGTCACAGTCGCTTTCGTAGCAATATTTGCGGCTTTACCGTCCACTCCCGCCTTTACAGGCTCAGGTTCTTTCACCGTACTGATTGGATTCGGCGCAAACTGATCCCCCTGATAAATCAGACTCGACTTCCCAAAGTCAACAATCGGCACAACCTCATCTTTCTTCGCAGGCGCAATGGGAGCAAGCGGCAACGGATGCTTGCTCATCTGGTCTTCGACGACTTCAGGATGACGCAGCGCAGGCGCACTCGGCTCAGCTGTCAGACGGACCCCGATCGCAAGGAAGAATCCAAACAGGATCATCCCCAGGGCAAGACCGATTTTTGTTTCAGGTTGCATGATGGATCACAACACTCGTCGCGCATCGCAACGGGCACATTCAGAAGTTGTTCAAACTCATGAACGGCATGCAGACCATCATTGGCAGCGGCATGTCCGGACGCAATTCAGCCCCGTCCGTGGTGGTTACTCAATTAATCTCTATCGGCAACTCCCGACCTCCTTCTGAATGCAATTTCGACATTTCTTTTAGAACGATCCAACCACCTGAAACTCCAAGACAAAAGTTCTGTGCACTTTTGTTCTCATTTTTCATTTGGTCGCATCGACTCAACAACCACGTAAACACCCCTTCATCACTTCTAAGAGAACCGCAAAATACCGAAAACAGCACTTGCAATAACTTTGCATTTGAGAAATCATTGCGATACACTCACCGCAATCACACAGTCCGCCCGATGCACCATGCATGCTCCTGGAGAACCCCATGTTGACTCCTGACCATTCCCATTCACGCCCAGCCTTCACTCTGATCGAACTACTGGTCGTCATCGCGATTATCGCGACCTTAGTCGCACTTCTCCTTCCCGCTGTCCAGCAGGCCCGCGAAGCCGCCCGGCGCTCCACCTGCTCCAACAACCTCAAACAACTCGGCCTCGCTCTCCATAACTACGAAAGCACCTTCTCCGCACTCCCATTCACCGGCGTCGCCTCCAGCTTCTCCCCTCAGGCCCGCATCCTCCCCTATATCGAGCAGGGCAACCTCTTCGACAACATCAACTTCAGCCTCCCCGTCTACACCGGCACCGGCGGCAACACCGTCCCCAACCCCGCCTTCGTCAACCTCTTCAAAGAAGTCATCCCTGTCCTCCAGTGCCCCAGCGACTCCGGCCCCACACAATACACCGCAACCCTCGGCCCCACCGGCAGCCAGACCGAATACACCTTCGGCGCCATCAATTACATGTGCAGCAACGGCTCCGGCACCAACACCTACTACGACGACCGCTACCGCACCGACGGCCCCTTTTACCAGAACTCCAGCGTCCGCTTCAAAGACTTCACCGACGGCCTCTCCAACTCCGTCGTCATGACCGAAGCCGTCCGCGGCGACGGCGTCGATGCAACGCTCCCCTCAGGCACCTTCCCCAAACAACCCTACTCCAAAATCCTCGCCGGAACATCGGGAACAAGTGGTTCCGGCCCATCGACTGGAGGTTACATGGGAACCGGCGGCGGCTGGCCCTCAGGCGTCATCTCCAATCCCGACTTACTTAGCGTCGCCAATTCCTATACCTCCTGGCGAGCAGGACAAGCCGGCACTGGCCGAGGCATGTCCTGGCTAAGAGCCCTCAGCGCCAACGTCCTCACCAACGGCTACAACACCCCCAACAGCAAGTCCCCCGACATCACCCTCCACGGCAGCGGCTTCTACGGCCCTCGCAGCTACCACTCCGGCGGCGCCCAAACCCTCTTCGCCGACGGCTCCGTCCACTTCTTCAGCAACAGTATCGACACCAACATCCACCGAGCCCTACACTCCATCGCCGGCAGCGAAGTCACCAACAACTATTAACGCCCCATAGCTCCCTTCTCCCCCCGGGAGAAGGTGGCCGAAGGCCGGATGAGGGCATCGCGCCAACAATCTTCCAAAAAACGAAAAGAACATTGATGGCAAAGCAAACCCCCACTCTCGTCCCTCCCTTGTGAGTAATGGTGCCCGAATGCCGAATAAGCCTGTCACAGGCACTAACCCACTTTCATTTCCACACCGACATCAGCTAACTCCCCGGGTGGCCCAGCCGTTCACGGCTGGGTGAGCACAGCTCACAAGACACGTCACCATACGCCCCCAATCCAATTAACCCCAACAACACGGACCTCCCCATGAAACACTACTTCCTCCTGACCATCACTCTCCTCCTCACCACAAACCTCTCAGCCGCCCCACCCAAACCCCCTCGCATCATTACCCGCTTCCTCTGGCAGGACGCCGCCACGCTGTCAGTCCACACAGCCGACCTCCTCGCCACCAGCCCGCTGACACTCAGCCCGATCACCACGGTCGCCAACTTCCCCAAGCTCGATCCCGATAAGCAAACCCTCGTCCAGATGGAAGGCTCCTCAGGCTTTATCCTCGTCGGAGTTCGTGACAAAGAAGACGGCAAGTTCCAGTCAGGCTGGATCCTCATCGACACCGGCGTCGACGAAGAACCTCACGGCGATCACTCTCACTGGTACTACCGACGCGCCCCCAAAGCCCTCGCTCAAGTCCTCGACGACAAGCAAGGCAACCCCGCTCACCTCTACCAGTACGACGGCGTCTTCTACATGGCCAACGACAAGAACGACGGCTTCACCCGCTTCGATCCCAAAGGCCTCAAACCAACCGACTCAGCCGCAACGATTATCTCCCGCGCCGCTTTCCACAAGGGCGGGGGAGGGCACATCACCCTCGCCGCCGTTGACAACAAGACCGCTTTCTCCACTTGGATCGACCGTGATGGCGAGAACAAAGGCCGCGTTGACGTCGTTCGCCTGAACTCCAAAGGCAGCACCGACATCGCCGCCTCCTTCCATCTCCCGACCGGCGGCATCCACGGCGCGACCGCCTGCGCCGGCAAAGTCTTTTTCGCCCCCTCCGAAGGCATCTGCTGGACCGATGGCGTCTTCGCCAGCCAGACCCCGAAGGTCAATCACATCGACCTCGGCAAGGACGACCTCAACGAATCCCGCCCCCGACGCACCGGCGCCTTCAACACCTTCCAGAACCGCTACGTCGCCTTCACCTCCGGCAAAGGGGAATCAACCCGCCTCCACACCATCGACGCCACTCAGCCCTCCCTGCAACTCAACACCGTCGACCTCGCCTTCCAGCCTGACGACCATGCGTCCAGCGTCGAAATCATCAAGTACCGCCAGTCCTCCCCGCTGGCCTTCATCTTCCATGATCACGAAGAAGAATCCGAAGTCACAACACCCTGCAAACTCTCCGTCATCAAGCTCGACCCCAACAACGACGGCAACTGGCAGGACGCCAAGCTCGAAAAATCGCTCGAAGTCGGCCCTTCCAAACTCGAAGGCCACAACGGCCACCACAACATCACCTTCGACCAGGCCCGACGCTACGCCGCCTTCACCAACCCCGGCGACGGCACCCTCACTCTCCTCTCCATCGAAAGCATGAGCATCCTCCAAACCCTCCCCGCCACGAAATCCCCTTCAAAGATCATCGCCGTCCCCTGACAACCCGTCGAGAATCATTAATCCGGACGAACAGTGAATCGTCGTTCCAAAAACAGACTCAGAAGGAATTGACCACAGAGCCACGGAGAACACAGAGGAAATCGGGATATCTTGCTTCCCACCTCCGTGACCTCTGTGCCTCTGTGGTGAACCTGATCCCCTGGCTTCGAAAACTGTTCCCCCTGTTAAGATAGGCCTGTTTTTCACACTTTTTCCACATCCTTCACCGATTCTTATCGCTTACCTAACCAGATCTTCAGATGACCGGCAGATACTTTAAGCAGATGGGCCACAACACGTTGCCTCAATGATGAGGCCACAAAACCAAAGTTGGCCTCAGCCACCAGGGATCGGCCGGATGTCTGTTCGTATTCGAACTCTCTTCCTCAGCGACCTCCACCTCGGCTCTCGACACTGTCGAGCCGACCAGTTGCTCGCATTGCTCAACCGCTTCGAACCAGAAGCCATTTACCTCGTTGGCGATGCCATCGATGGACGCGAACTGACGCACCGCTGGCGCTGGCCCGAGGTCTACAATCAGATCCTCGCCCGCTTCTCCGAACTCAAAGATCGCGGCACCGAACTCTTCTACACCCCTGGCAACCACGACGAATTCATGCGTCACCTGCTGGCCCATGTCCCTGCGAAGTTCCTCACCAGCTCGATCAAAATCGCCCCCGAATTCGTTCACATCACCGCCGACGGCAAACGCCTCCTCGTCATCCACGGCGACCAGTTCGACAACCACGAATGCCACTGCGGCCTCGTCTCCAAGCTGACTGCGTTCATCTACGACAAACTCCTCCACGCCGACCGCTGGCTCCGCTGGACCGGGTACTCATCGTCCCGTTACGACAACACCCTCTCCAGCTGGCTCAAAAAACGCCTGGGCAAACTCCAGCTCTTCTTCAATGAATACAAAGAGAAGCTCTCCGCTCACGCCATCTCACGCCAGATGGACGGCATCCTCTGCGGCCACATCCACCAGCCGATGCTCGACACCACCGGCAAAACCGCCTACTTCAACACCGGCGACTGGCTCGAACACTGCTCCGCCATCATCGAAGAAGACAACGGCCACCTCAAACTCATCTTCTCCGACGACCTCTCCAACTACCCCGACGACGACCAGTTCCACCCCGCCCGCAACGCCACCATGTCTCCCACCAAACCCGACTTCGAAGCCGTATAAATCACCCCATCACTCGTTGCACAACTATTTCACGCCAGTGTTTTGCAGAGCAGTGGGGCATTTCAGTCTCCAGCCCAAGAGTGAATGGGACCGCCATTCTTCCGGATCATCGACAGACTCCACAACATCGAATGTCGTGGAATCAATGCGTTGAAGTTTGCGAATCATTCCAAAGTGCGATCGTAAAGCAAACACATCGCCATCTTCATAGAATGTTCCCGTCTCCGCCAATTCGAGAATTCCTGCCTCGCTTTGATTTCGATTCCAGTATTTCATCAGAAGGTAATGACCACCTCGATGCAATGTGAGGACAGAGTTTTCGATACCATTAGTACCTCTCAATGTCATCAGTCGAGTAAACGCTGAGGTTCTCCACCAGTCGATAGTCAATCGCGGAAGTACGATGAAGAAATAGACTGTACCTAGGTCAAGTAGCCATACGAGAGGGATAAGCCAGCTCGAAGCCCCTGCCACGATCACCCAACAGGTCAACAACACCGGCCCGACGAGGGGAATCAATACCGCAGACGAATAACGGCCCGTTAGCCATTTCGTCATTCGTGACGCAACAAGCGTCAATAAGCTGACGACAGGAAAGATCAAACCAGTTATCAGAAGTACTTGCTCAAGCATCGTAGACTTGGCCCCGCTAAAGAGACTGTCATTCTAAACATCAGTTTCCCGCAGTACTATTGCACTTCATCCCTTCTGAGGTCTGGGTGCCACTGGCTCCGCCAGTGCTCTCCGACTCCCAAATGCAGCGATCTCCCCCGCAATCTCCCCCCGCCTTTCCCAATCCTCACACACCCGCACATCCGATCACCCCACCTTCCCGGATTGATCCTTTCCAAACCGAAACCGCTGTTGTAACATTACCGGCGTGTGTTGCGGCCGCGCGTCGCCCATGCTGACCAGCGACGAACAGCCCGACCAGGGAGGTCGACGGGACTTCGAGTTCACCCGGTGGTCAGTTACCCCTTTCTAAAGCTCAAAGGTCGACTGGTTCATGCATCTTTCTCAGATCGAGCCTCAAAATAAATTTCCCCGGAATTCAAAACGACGCATCTCCGGCACGATCCGCAAAACACTCGGACTTGACCATGTGAGCAAAGCGTGGTTCAAGTTGGTGCACGGCAGCTCGCTCGTCTACAACACGTGCTGGGAAGACCCTCGTCTCGACCACGTCGCGTTAGAACTCTCCGAGAAAGACAACGTCCTCGTCATCACCTCAGCTGGCTGCAATGCCCTCGATTACGCCCTCGCCAATCCAAATCACGTCTACACCGTCGACGTGAACCCCAAGCAGAACGCACTGCTCGATCTCAAACTCGCCGCCATCAAACATCTCGAGTACGACGACTTCTTCCAACTCTTCGGCAAAGGTTCCCACCCGAAGTTCAAGCAGTTCTATCAGGAGAAACTGCGAGCCGAACTCCCTGAAGCCTCTCGCAAATTCTGGGACAAGCGAGCCAAGTTCTTCTCCGGCAAAGGCCAGCGCCCCAGCTTCTACTTCTACGGCTCATCAGGCATGTTCGCCTGGCTGATCAACATCTACATCGACCGCGTCAAAAAGATCCGCCCGGTCATCAATGAACTCCTCGCAGCTGAAACGGTCGAAGCTCAGAAGGATATCTACCAGCGTTACCGCCTGCGGGAAACGATGTGGACTCCCTTCCTGAAATGGGCCATGAAGCGCGACACCACCCTCGCACTCCTCGGCGTCCCTCGCGCTCAACGCAAACAGCTCGACCGCGATTACCCCGGCGGGATTCTCCAGTTCGTCGTCGACAGCATCGAGACCGTCTTCACCGAACTGCCGATCAAAGACAACTACTTCTGGCGGGTCTACCTGACCGGCCAGTACACCAAAGACTGCTGCCCGAATTACCTCACCGAAGAAGGCTTCAAGAAGCTCAAGGGTGGTCTGGTCAACAAGGTCTCAACCCACACCAACACACTCCTCGGCTTCCTTAAAGAAAACCCAGTGACGATCAGCCGTTACGTGCTGCTCGACCACATGGACTGGCTGGCCGAAGTCAAACCAAAGATCCTCGAAGCCGAGTGGCAGGCCATGATCGACCGCGCCGCCCCACAAACCCGCCTCCAATGGCGCAGCGCCGGCCTCTCCGTCGGCTTCGTCGACCCGATCTCCGTCAAGATCGGCAATACCACCAAAAAACTCGGCGAGATGTTCGAATACAACCAGGACCTCGCCAACAAGCTGCACCCAATCGACCGAGTCCACACCTACGGCAGCTACTACATCGCCAACTTCGATAAAACGAAGCACAGCTAATCGTCCCTTCTCCCCCGGGGAGCGATTTTCTGTCCCTTCTCCCTCGGGGAGAAGGTGGCGGCGTTTCGCCGACGGATGAGGGAACTCTGCGAATTTCGAATAACCACGATCTACGTAGCACCAAATGGACATTCGAAGGTGATTCGACTTTCAATGAGCAGTTGGTGCGGTTCGCAAAGCCTCACTAGCACCCTACACCAAATCAATTTCTACAGACTCTTTTCAACTCCGCGACCTCTGCTCCCTTCAGCGTTCTCTGCGTTCCAACCTCTTCCTCCGACGAATTACGATCTCCCATGGCCCAAGCCTCCTCCGAACCCGGTTCGCTCAAGACACTCTGGCACATCGCGGCCCATCGTGTCAAAGGGGATAGCCACGAAGAGCGCCTCGAAAGCTTTTACAAAGGGCAGGCCTCCTGGTACGACTCGTACCGCAAGAAACTGCTCCACGGCCGCAAAGAGATGTTCTCCTCTCTTCCGGTCAACGATGGCGACACCTGGATCGACCTCGGGGCAGGGACCGGCGAGAACGCCGAACACCTCAAAGACAAGCTCCCTCGCTTCAAGCAGATCTATCAGGTCGACCTCTGCAAACCACTGCTGGAAGTCGCCTCTAAACGCATCGAAGCCAACAACTGGACCAACGTCAAACCGGTCCACCACGACGCAACGACATTCATCCCTCCCGAAGGGCAGGTCGATCTCGTCACGTTCTCTTACTCACTGACCATGATCCCCGACTGGTTCGCCGCCATCGATCACGCCTACAACCTCCTCAAACCGGGCGGAACCCTCGGCGTCGTCGACTTCTATGTCTCTCGCAAATACCCCGCCGAAGGCATGACCAAACACAGCTGGTCCACTCGCACCTTCTGGTCCACCTTCTTCGCCTTCGACAACGTCTTCCTCACCGGCGAACACCTGCCCTACATCGCCAAGAAGTTCAAGATCGAAAAACTCCACGAAGGCCGCGGCAAAGTCCCCTTCATGCCTTTCTTCCGCTCCCCCCACTACTGGATCATCGCCAAGAAACCAGCATAGTTTGTTTTGATCCTTCTCCCCCGGGAAAAGGTGGCGGCACATCACCTCTGGTGATCAATCGAAACAGTGCCGACGGATGAGGGACCTCTGCGAATTTCAATCAACCATCAACATCGTTTTCCCCTCCGGCTAATTTCCAATTCCTAATTCCCAATTCCCATCCCCCATGGCAACGATCTTCATGAGCATGTCCGGTGAGGGAAGGGGACATGCCACCCGCATGTGTTCACTCACCGAAGGTCTCAAGCAGGATCACCGCATCGTCCTCTTCGCTCCCGCGGACGCCTATGCTTTCCTCGCTCCGCTCTATGTCGATGATCCCCAGGTCCAGGTCGTTGAACTCCCGGGCTTGATCTTTCATTACGTCCAGGGCAAGCTCGCTGTTCTGACCTCGATCTACGAAGGCTTTCGCTACCTGCGCGAGACCCTCGACCCGCTCGTCGATCTGCTCTGCGAATGGATCGAACGCGAACGCCCCAGCCTGATCGTGACCGACTTCGACCCCGCTCTCCCTCGCGCCGCGATGCGCATGGGTGTCCCGTTCATCAGCTTCACCCACCAGCACTTCCTCCTCGCCAACGACCTCTCCTTCCTCCCGCTCGATCTCAAGATCCACGCCTGGACCATGAGCTTCGGAGTCGCTGCTCA
This sequence comes from Planctomyces sp., assembly GCA_005778225.1. Classification (GTDB taxonomy): domain Bacteria; phylum Planctomycetota; class Planctomycetia; order Planctomycetales; family Planctomycetaceae; genus SXPC01. The sequence goes on from SXPC01000172.1 coordinate 30,390, forward strand.
TTATCGTGGCCAGTTCCTGACGATCGTCTCCTCGTTCTTCAAAGCTGACCTGCGCAAAGGCTATGAGGAGACCATTCAGGTCGGCCCGATGATCCGCCCCGACATCCGCAGCGCCGTCGTGACGGAAGGCGACTACTTCCTCTCTTACCTTCGTAAGAAGACTCCTGACTCCGTCGTCAAAGAGATCGTCAAGACCGGCCAACGGGTCCGCATCTACGGCATCGGCGAACGAGAACCGGTCGGTAACGTGACGTTTCATGCCGTTAACCCTCAGAGCTTCGCACGCGATCTTGCTGGCACGAAAGCGATCCTCTGCGCAGCCGGCAATCAGCTCCTTGGCGAATCGGTCTTCCTTGGCAAGCCAGTCTTCGCGATGCCAGAAGCCGCTCACCATGAGCAGCAGATCAACTCGCAATTCCTCCGGCGGATGGGCTGCGGCGACTTCGTAACGCTCGAACGCTTTCGTGCTGAACAGTTCTTACGCTTTGTCGAGAACCTTGGCGAATACCGCCGTGTCATCGAGTCAACCTATCGTGGACGCGAGGGAACCGGCGACGTCGTGCAGATCATCAAGACCTGCCTGAATTCTGAAACGCTCGCCACTGCTCCGGCGCGTCAACTTGTGGGTGGATGAAGTTTTCATCAATTCCGTCAAGATTTGGCGGTTTCCTCTTCATCCGGTTTTCTTCACGCCTCTATTATTCTTAAAGAGTTCTCCCTCATCGGGTTCTGAAGACTCCTCTTGTCAATCAGCAACTCGGCTGGTTAGATTCATCGGATCGACTGGCTGGGCTCGCGCTGAGAGTCCAGCCCGAACTTCAGCAGGGCACACATTCTTTTCTCCTCAGGAAGGTTTATGGCCAAGACGCTCAAGACACACCGGCACCCCGAGGACCACGTCGATCTCGACTACGGGATGACGGGGGATATCCTCACTCGTCCGACGCTGGTGCTCAATCGCAGCTGGCAGCCTGTTCGGATCGCCTCCGCGGCCCGCTGCATGATCATGCTCTGGAACGGCACCGTCAAAGTCGTCGACCCCGAGAGCTTCCAGCTCTATGACTGGCACGACTGGTCGAAGCTCCAACCACGCGATGGCCAGGCCACAATCCGCACGGTGCAGACCGCGCTCGTGGTCCCCGAAGTCGTCGTGCTGCAGGAGTACGATAAGATCCCCGTCAAGATGGTGACCTTCAGCCGTCGCAATCTGTTCCGACGCGATCATTACCAATGCCAGTATTGCGGCAAAAAGCCCAAGACCACGGACCTTACGATCGACCACATCACTCCCCGCTCCAAGGGAGGCACGTCGACCTGGGAAAACTGCGTCCTGGCCTGTATTCGCTGCAATACAAGAAAGGGCAGCAAGACCCCCGAAGAATCCGGCCTCAAGCTCAAACGCACCCCAATACGCCCGACTTGGACTAGACTGTTCGCTCCGCCCCAAAACCGGATCAGCAGCTGGTCAAAGTTCATCAGCGAAGCCTACTGGAACGTCGAGCTGCAAGAATGACCAACGCATCGGATTTCGATCCGATGCGTTTTTTTGTTGTCATCCCCCTGAAGGCGAGCGGGGGTGTTAAGCCCCTGCATTTTTTGTCATAACCCAATGAATATCCGCCAATTCGATGAACGTGACTGGCCGCAAGTCTGGAACATCCTGGAAGGGATCTGCAGGGCGGGGGAGACGTATGTTTTTTCGCGGGAGATTACTGAAGAGCAGGCGAAACAGATCTGGATCGAGACGCCGCAAGCGACGTTTGTGGCCGTTGATGATGATGGCCGGACGGTGCTTGGAACGTACTATCTGAAGGCGAATTTCCCGGGGCTTGGCGACCATATTGCCAATTGCGGGTATGCGGTGGCTGCGAATGCTTATGGGCGTGGGGTGGCATCGGCGATGTGTGAGCATTCGCTGGGGCAGGCACGTCAACGTGGGTTCAAAGCGATGCAATTCAACTACGTCGTTTCGACGAACGAGCGGGCGGTTAAATTGTGGCAGCGGTTCGGTTTTCAGATCATTGGCGTGATCCCGAAAGGCTTTCGGCATGCCCGGTTGGGTAATGTCGATGTCTATCTCATGCATCAACATCTCGATGATGGCGACTCTCGCTGATCTTTTCATATTCGCAGACTTTGATGTTGCAGTTCCGCATAGCCACTGCGCACCATAGAGCATCCCCTCGAAATCACCTCGATGCGAAAGGTTTTGCTCATGCTCTCCATGTTCGTGCGCTGCGGACTGTTCTTGATTGTCGTGACGGCCGCCTGGCTTGCTTCTCCTGGCATCGAAGCATCCGAACTGGGAACTGTCAGTGAACTCGCCCCCTTCGGACAGGTGAGGCTCGTCGATGAGATCGATGTCACTGCAGCGACCGGGATGACGGAATCGCCGCAGCATGGGAGTCGCGTTGAGGAGATTCTGGGACGCAAGACTCGTGTTGTCATTCCCAATGAGAAGGAAGCCAGCTACGTCACGTGGCGAGTCGGGAAAGGGAAGGGGCTCAAGCCGGGGGCTGCTTATGTCCTGGTGGTCGATTATCCCGAGGATGTTGATCGCAGCTGCATTGTGATCAACACGGGAAATGAAACGGCGCGTGGGTTTCATACCGGGAGTACGGTGGGGGATGCGCTGCATGCGAAGTATGTGAACGGGCTGGTGGAATCGCTGAATGTCCCGCTGTCGAAGACCTGGAAGTCCTGGACGATGATGTTCCATCTGCATGACCGGTTCTCGGACAAGGGGCTTCTTCGAGGGCCGGAGCCTCGAACGCTCGGGCCGGAGGATGGCTTTGATGTGACGGTGATGCAGTTCTCGTCGAACAATGATCCACTCTCGGCTGGGGCCGCGGTTGGTGGGCTTCGTCTTTATGAAGTCGTTGGACAGGTCCCGAAGCAGACGATTGTGTTCCCTCCTGAGCATCTGCCGCGACGTCATCTCTTCTGGCGAGAAGAGATGGCCGATGGAGTGATTGATCGGAAGAGTCCTCAGTTGGGAATCAAGCAGCCGATTGACTGGTATCGTTATAAGGCGGGCCAGATGCACTTCCTGGGAATGAATACCTTCAGCAAAGACCTGCTCGAGTTTGGGGCCTGTCAGCATTGGGACTCGACGGCTCATGGAGGGCATAACTGGGTTTACTTTGACGAGGCGACGAAAGGGGTCTGGGATCAGGTTGTCACGTTGATGGGGCAAGAAGGCTTTGACATCCTGCCTTACTATGAATACTCGGGCAGCAAGGGGGCACACAGCCTGGGGCATGAACGACACGCCAAGCCGCTGACGCGGGATGATGCTTACTCGCATATTTCCTGGATCGAGAATGCCAATGCCGATATCACCGAGCCGGAGGCACTCGCGGATTTCTGCAAGATGCTGGACATCACCGTCGTGAAGCCTTCTCAACGTGCGAAGTTCGTCGGAGTCTGGCTTCGTCCACGCATGCAGATGCCGGTCAGTTTCTCGGAGGGGGCGCTGGTTCGATTTGCGAAGGATAATGGTGGGGGTGTCATCTCGCGCGAGGATCTGAAGAGGAATCCTGAACTGTATGAGAAGTACCTTGGGTGGTGGCATCTGAAGCGCCGTGACTTCCTCGTCGGGGTGCGCGACTATTTGACGAAGGCTGGCCTTAAGGATTCGATCGTCCTTTATACAGGCTGCTCGGCTGAGCCAGGGGTCGGGTTTCCTACATGGGAAAAATTCCTGCCGACGGATCAGCCGGAGCGCTGGGCGGAAATCTTCAAGTCGCCTCAACAGAAAGCCAGTAACGGGGAGTGGATCAAGCCGATCACGGTCAATGATATTGTGGATCGTCAGATGTATAGCAAAGGGCTCGTCTCGGCTGGGATGAACTGGGGATCGTGGGAAGTTCAACACTGCCAGCCTGCCGATGATCCTGCGAACTACAAGCAGACCGATGGGGTGATGCTGTCGCATGCGTTCAATCGCAGTTATACGGTCGCTGACCCGAAGACGATGGAGGACTTTCGGGCCCCCTCGGGGCTGGCGATGATTCGACATTACGCGCTCAATGAGCATATGGTCTTTGATGCCAACGATCAGCAGAAGATGAATTACTTTGTGTGTGACATGGAGCGAGCTGGCCCCTACTGCATGATGGCTGAAGCGATCGCGATGGCGAATGGGGATCCATCGATGATTGGCTATCTGGTGGGCGCGAACTTTGGTCGCGGGTTTCCGGAGTATGTGCGCCGGTTCAATGCGAACTACCTGGCGTTGCCTGCGCTTCCGAGTGAGCGGTTGGCAGATGCATCGGATTCGAAGGACATCGTCGTGCGACGCATTCACACAGACAAGGATGGCGACTGGCTGTTTGTGGTGAACACCTCGATGCACCCTGCGAAAGGCAAAGTCAAAGTGGGGGATGGGAAGTGGACGGAGATCGTCTCCGGCAAGCCTGATGGGAGTGAGATCGATGCGGAGCTGGAGCCGTTTGAACTGCGGAGTTATCGGATGCAGCAATGATGGTCGCTGGGAAGCGCCAGCGGGGAAGCAAGAGCGGCTGAAGGGAATCGAACCCTCATCGGAAGCTTGGGAAGCTACTGTGTTGCCATTACACCACAGCCGCAGTGTGTTTATTAACGTATCGGGCATGCTGCCGTTGGTCAAGGGGGTGAGGTGGGGAATTACTTTCTGTAAAGAGGCTCCTGCGAGATGGCTTGCGGGGGCTCCTGCTTCTGGAAGGAGTTGGACGGAAAGGGCGTGATGATGATTGCCCGGAGTATCAAGGCGTGCAAGCGCCAGCGCTACCATTACAAGCGTGGCCGGGGGAGCATCGGGGGTGAGCGTTGCGGTCATTGGTGTTCTTAGGGTTGTTGTTTTAAAAATCCAGTTCGGAACGGTTTGGGTTTCGACTGCTTGGGTCGTTGGTGGTCACATCGGAACGGAGGCTGTTGGCAGTCTCCTTGCACTGGCTGCTGTTTTCATGGTCCACCGCTGAAGAACAGTGTTCACGACGAGAGGCGTCGTCGGTCCGATGATGCTGAGGGTTGAGATCGTAGCGGACCATGCCCTGTGATCCTGCTGACACTTGGAACACTCTGCGAGACGACACTGCTGGGCAAGCCAGCAGTGCCACCCGGAGAGGGAGTTCGCTTGGTCGGCGATAGGGGAGAGTCGCGGGCATGGGACGTTGGTTCCGAACTGGGGTGAAAATAGGGCTTGGGGATTGGGGCTTAGTCGGATGTTGATGATCGTTGGTTGTGAAGATGATCAGAGGGAAGTGCCCACAGAGGCACGGAGGACACGGAGGGAGAGGGATGAGGAGGAGGATTTTGCTTGACGACTCCGTGACCTCGATGGCTCTGTGGTGAAC
>SXPC01000173.1 GCA_005778225.1 Planctomyces sp.
GAAATCAGGACACCGATGAATGCCATCCTCGGAATGACCGAACTGGTTCTCGATACCGACCTGCGCAGCGATCAGCGTCAATGCCTCACAACTGTCATGTCCGCTGGCCAGAACCTCCTCGGCATTATCAACGACCTGCTCGACTTCGCAAAAATCGAAGCAGGCAAAATGGACCTCGAAGAGTACGCCTTCTCACTCCACTCCATGGTCGGCGAGACTCTCCGTGCCCTCGCCGCACGAGCACACCAAAAGGGAATCGAACTAATCTGCGAAGTTCGACCAGGAACTCCCGATGCGCTCTTCGGGGACGCTGGTCGACTTCGTCAGGTGCTCCTGAACCTCGTTGGTAACGCGGTCAAGTTCACTCCGACTGGCGAAGTCGTCGTTCGCATCGAACTGCTCCCTTCACACATTGATGATCCCTGCGAAGTCCAGTTCACGGTTACCGATACCGGAATTGGCATTCCCAGAGAAATGCAGGAACGGATTTTCGATGCCTTCGAGCAGGAAGACACCTCCACCACACGTAAATACGGCGGCACAGGCCTCGGACTCTCTATAGCTGCTCGTCTCGTCGAGTTGATGGGCGGATCAATCCACGTGAAGAGCGAACCTGGCCGTGGCAGTACCTTCTGGTTCACAGCGAAATTCAACAAAGATCCTGAGCAATCGCGTGCCAACACCCCGACAGTAGAAGATCTTGCCGGTCTGCGTGTCCTCGTCGTTGATGACAACGCCACCAACCGTCGCATTCTCGAAGAGACTCTCAAGCGGTGGCAGATGAAGCCTCACTGCGTCGCTGATGCCGGTGCTGCGACCGATGCGATGTGGGAAGCCATCAACAAGAAGAAACCCTATAGTCTCGTCCTGCTCGATGCCCGCATGCCGGAGACTGATGGCCTGACCCTCGCCGCCCGCATCCGCGAATGGTTCCCGGATTCCCCTGTCCATATCGTTATTCTCACCTCAGCCGAGCGTCCAGGAGACATCGTGCGCTCACGAGAACTCGGCATTCAGACCCGTCTTGTCAAGCCGGTTCAACAAGGCGAACTCCTGGAAGCCATCACCCGCACCATCCGACTCGATCCTCAGAGAGAAATTATTGATGAGGAGTTCGTTCTCCCCAAATCAAAAACATCCGTAGTAATACCATCAGTGCGTCATAACATCCTGGTGGCCGAAGACAACGAGTTCAACGCCGCAATGGTCGAACGCCTCCTGACGACGCGTGGTTACGATGTCCGCCTCGCCAGCAATGGTCGAGAAGCACTCGAAACCGCCGTCCGCGGCGGCTTCGACCTCATGCTCCTTGATGTTCACATGCCCGAACTCGACGGCCTCGAGGTCATTCAGAAACTCCGCGAACGCGAGAACATCACCGGTGATCATCTCCCCGTCATCGCCCTCACCGCCCGCTCACGCGCCGAAGACCGCCTCCAATGCCTCGCGGCCGGCATGGACGAGTATCTGACAAAACCACTTGAAGCCGACAAACTCTGCCAAACAATCGAACGCCTCATCAACGCCCATCAGAAATCGACAGTGGTCACTCAGCATGACAGTCAAATAACCAACGACGAAGATCTGATCTCTCCAACTATCCTCCTCTCGGCTTGCGGGAACGATGAAGGCCTTTTGAATCGTCTCCGCGAAACCCTCCTAACCAACCTCCCCATGCGTCAACAGTCCGCTCGAGAGGCATTGAATACCAACGACCTCCCTAGACTCCGCGAAGAAGCCCACAAACTCGTCGGCATGCTCTCCGTTTTCAGCCAGCAAGCAGGGAATCTCGCCTTGCAGCTCGAAGACCATGCCGAAGCAGGCAATCAGACCTCATCAGCAGAGACCTGGTCTCTGCTCGCATCAATCATCACACAACTGCTGGAAAGGATTCCAAACTTGACCATCGAAAATCTGAAAGAGTCGTAGCAACTTAGATGAATCGTAAGTCGGGTGTCACAAGCAAACAAAATCGAGCCTGCCAAAATGACCTCGTCGATGTCCTCTCAATTCTAAGCCAGCAAATTCAGACGAAGAAACAGACTCGACTTCATCTTCCTGTATCAAATGCCATCCTCGATCTCGACGCTCCACTCCCGAAGCTGATCGCCGAAGACAACTAGTTCAACTCTGCAATGTTCGGCCGTCTTCTCACCACATTCGGCCATCGCTGTTCCTTCGCCGACAATGGCAGATCCGCACTTATGAGGCAATGTCAGGCGACTTCGATCTGATGCTCCTTGACGTCTAAATGCCGCAGATGGATGACACCTAGGTCGTATGCCGGAGATCTGACGCGTGCAGGAACTAACAGTGAGGAACTCTCTCATCAACAACGGAGCCGAGGGCATGGGCTCAATTCTGATCCATCTGACTAAAAAGCTGACTGGGCTGAAAGTCGTCGCGACCGCATCTCGCCCGGAAGCCATCGAATGGACGAACAAAATGGGAGTGAATCTCGCTATCGATCACCGAAAGTCAATCGATCAGGAGATGAAACGCATTGGCATACCAAATGCATTGTAAATCGCAGGTCTGACTGCAACTGATCGACGCCTTCCTGACGTCATTGAGCTCATCGCACCGCAAGGTCGTATGGCGTTGATTGATGATCCTGGGGCTCTCGGCATCGTCAACTTTAAACGCAAGAGCGCAACGGTTTCGTGGAAGTTGATGTTCACGCGGTCGATGTTCCAAACCTCTGATATGGGCGAGCAGCATCGCATCTTTGTGGAAGTCTCTGATCTCGTCGTCGCGGGTGTTCTGCAGACGACCCTAACTCAGGAAGATGGCCCGATCAACGCCGCCGATCTTCAGAACTTTCTTCAGCAGGCCGAGAACGGAACCGCGACCGGCAAGAACTTCCGCGTTGACTTTTAATTAACTAAACATCTCGGGAGCACTTTGCAATGCAGACAGTCGAAGACTTTGATTTGGTCGTGTTGGGAAGTGGTGAAGCGGGCAAGTATCTCGCTTGGACACTCGGCTCGCAGGGCCAGCGAGTCGCCGTCGTCGAGCGTCGCTTCATCGGCGGCTCTTGCCCCAACATCGCCTGTCTGCCGAGTAAGAATGTCATTCACACTGCGAAAGTTGTGAGTTACTTTCGACATGGCTCCGAGTTCGGCCTGCCAACTATCGAAACGCCGGTCGACATGACTGTAGTACGCGACCGCAAACGAAAGATGGTCGACGGACTGGTTGAAATGCATGAGCAGAAGTTCCACTCAAGTGGAGCAGAACTCATCATGGGTTCGGGAGCCTTCGTCGCTCCCAGAACCATCGAAGTGACACTAACAGCCGGAGGTACGAGAACGCTTCGAGGCAAGAACGTTGTCATCAGTACGGGTTCCCGTGCTCGTATCGACAATACTCTCGGCTTGCGCGATGCCAAACCGTTGACTCACATTGATGCTCTCGAACTCGATCAGGTTCCACCGGAACTTATCATCTTGGGCGGTGGTTACATCGGACTTGAAATGGCGCAGGCGTTTCAACGTCTCGGCAGTCAGGTCACGATCATCGAGAAGAACCCGACGGTCATTCACCGCGAAGACTCCGACGTCACCCGCGCCGTCCAGGAGCTCTTTGTCGAGGAAGGTATCCGTATCATTACAGGCGCAAGTATCGAACGAATCGAAGGAACCTCCGGCGAGCAGATCAAAGCACACATCTTCCAATCAGGCAGCTTTTCCACGATCGAAGGAACTCACCTCCTCGTCGCAGGTGGTCGCACTCCAAATACCGACAACATCGGACTGCAACTCGCGGGCATCGAACTGGAATCCTCCGGACATATTCACGTCAACAACCGACTACAAACAACCGCGGAGGGAGTATGGGCCGTTGGCGATTGTGCTGGCAGTCCCCACTTTACACACATCGCATTAGACGACTTCCGAGTCGTCCGTGATAATCTCGCCGGCATCGACCACACGACCTCGAATCGTCAGGTCCCCTACTGCCTCTTCATTGATCCCGAACTGTCCCATGTCGGCCTGAGCGAACGAGAGGCAGCCAGCCAGTTGATCCCCTACCGACGTTTCAAGATCCCTATGGTCGCTGTCCTGCGGACACGCACCCTCGGCGAAACCCGCGGCTTCCTGAAAGCCCTGGTCGACACCAAATCGGACCACATCCTCGGCTTCACTGCCTTCGGAATTAACGCCGGTGAATACCTGGCCCCGATCCAACTCGCAATGACCGCAGGCCTCCCCTACACCATGCTTCGAGACACCATCCTCACTCATCCAACGATGAGCGAAGGCCTCGGAGTGCTCTTTTCGTCCAAGCCAAACTGACTGCAGTCCAGGACGCGTGTAAGACTGAGTCTCGCATTGCCAGTACGAATCTGATTCGCAGATTTTCTGTGGCTTCATTTCATTGATCCGAAATCACGCTCATTACCCAAATTCTCTATTAGGAAAACTATTATGAATTTCATTGACGCATGGGTCGCAACAAATGCCAAACAGAAACTTGTTCGACAACAGCTCGAATTGGGGACTCTTGGTGACGAAGAAGTCGAAGTGCAGGTTGAGAACTGTGGTCTCTGTCACTCAGACTTGTCAATGCTCAGCAATGAATGGGGTTGGTCGCAATTTCCAGCTGTTTTGGGTCACGAAGCAATAGGCACGGTAGTCGCTGTTGGACGTTCTGCCAAAGGACTCCACGTTGGTCAGAAAGTTGGTGTTGGTTGGACAAGTGAAAGTTGCATGCATTGCAGGCAATGTCTTTCCGGTGACCATCACCTATGTGCGACATCTATTCCAACAATTGTGGGACATTTCGGCGGATTTGCCAGTCGCGTCCGATCTCATTGGGCTTGGGCAGTTCCCATTCCGGATCGTTTGGATGCTTCTGATGCTGGCCCACTTTTGTGCGGAGGTATTACCGTCTTCAGTCCACTGGCAATGTATGCTCGACCAACCAGCCGGGTTGGGATCGTCGGGATCGGAGGGCTTGGTCATATCGCGGTGAAGTTCGCAGCCGCCTATGGTTGCGAAATAACGGCATTTACTTCGACAGAAAGCAAATTTGCAGAAGCACGACAATTTGGTGCGCATCATGTCGTGTCAAGCAAAGACTCCTCTGCGATCAAGAAGCTCTCGGGCACACTCGATCTGATTCTCGTCACGGTGAATGCATCACTGGATTGGGAATCACTGATTGCCGCGCTTGCTCCCCATGGAAGATTACATGTCGTCGGCGCTGTACTTGATGCGATGCCCATCGCTGCTCTTTCGCTCATCACCGGGCAAAAAAGTGTGTCCGGTTCGCCCACGGGCTCACCAGTCGGACTGGCGACGATGCTCGATTTTGCAGCCCGCCATCAGATCACTCCTCAAACCGAACACTATCCCATGAGCCAAATCAACGAAGCGATGGAGCGACTGGAAGCTGGCAAGGCACGCTACCGCATCGTTCTTGATGCAGACTTTTAATTCCCTCGAACATCACTTAATCAAAGAGCTCTTTGATATGCAAAGGCAGCCGAGACACCTATCAGAATCTATACCTTTCCGCTTGGTAATGTCACTGTTGCTCGTCGGTAACTTGGTTCTTTTTCGTAAGGCAGGGAATCCGTGACAATCCCAATCCTTGGATATCTCATCCTGGGCGGAAAAGAACCCCATCGACGTTTTACCGTTGGCTACGGGATGTGGGGCAGGGCAGCAAACGGAAGAAGCCCGTCACAGGTGGACGTCGCAAACCCAAAGAGATTCGTGAGCTGGCCATTCAGATCGCGAAGTCGACGTCGTTCGGATACACACGAATTCTCGGCGAGCTTCGCAAGCTCGGAATCAAAAAGATCAGTCGCCAGACCGTTCCTGACCCTTCGGTGTAAAGTTCGCAACGTAGAAGCTCAAACTATAAGAATGAACGCACTGCTGTCGCGATTTCTTCCGCCTTCGTATCGAGCGCGAAGTGTCCCGCCTCCAGAATGTGAATCTTTGCGCTGGGAACGTCATTTAGAAAACGGTCCGGCTCACTGATGTCGAACGACGGATCGTACTTTCCCCACAGGACAAGGAGGCGCGGCTGAGTCTGCCGAAGCCATTGTTGCCACTTTGGATATTCTTCGAGGTTCGTACGATAGTTAAAGAAAAGATCACTTTGAATCCTATGCTGGTTTGGTGAGTTCAAGAAGTGAAATTCATCCCACCATAGGTCGGGGTTGTAGAGATCAAAATTAGGATCACTTCCAAGGTGACGCGTTCTAGCTGCCTCAAGTGACAAAAGGTTTTTTTGTAGCTCGGCCTCATGGGCTGTTCGGTTTCTCCAAAATGCCCGTCGCGTCTCCCACAAAAGTCCGAGGCCTTCTTCATGGACCACGGCGTTCTGCACAATGAGACCTTCGATTTTCTCTGGATAGGCGAGTGCCATGCGAAAACCCACGGGTCCACCGTAGTCCTGCATAAAGAGGGTAAAGCGGGTCAACCCGATAGCTTCCACGAAGCCATTCATGACTGTCGCAATTGAGTCGAACGTGTAATCAAACAGATCCGGGTCGGGCCATTCACTGTGTCCGAAGCCTGGGTAGTCGGGTGCAATCAAATGAAACTGATCCGCCAGGCGTTCCAGCAGCGATTGATACATCCGAGAAGAAGATGGTAACCCGTGCAATAGCAGTAAAGCGGGGGCATCGGGTGAGCCGGCCTCTCGATAGAAGATCGAAAGGCCATCAACGTCAATCGAACGATACGATATTGACCGGTTCATAAAGCCTCCAGAAAAATCATCTATTACAGCGCCATGCTGAGATCACTCGTTGTTCGCGGCTCGACGATCATCGTTTCGAGTTTGATGTTACCGTGGACGGCTTTCGAATAGGGGCAGAGGAGGTGGGCACCGTCAACCAGCTTTTGAGCTGTCATACGATCGATGCCGGGCAGACTCACAGAGAGGCGAGCCTGAAGGACGTACTGACCGTCGGTTGTGCAAAGATCGACTTCTGCGTCGATGGACACATTCTCCGGCAGGGAGATTTTCTGAGTAGTGGCTTCGAGTTTGATCGCGGACAGGAAGCAACTCGACCAGCCGACAGCAAAGAGTTGCTCGGGATTGGTTCCTTCCCCTTTGGCGCCGGGGAGCGTCAGTTGGACGTCGAGTCGGCCGTCGGAGGTGCGAGATCGCCCGCCTTCTCGTCCGCCGGTGGTGTGTGCTTTGGCTGTGTAGAGGACTTTGGTTTGGAAAGACATGACGATTTCCTTTCATTCAGTGGAAAAGGAGAGAGCAATACTGGTTACTTCAGATTCGAGATCAGTTCATTGGTCGTGAGGATTGAGTGGGCGAACGTAGGGCCGTTGATCTGGTGAGCGGCGTGCATCGCTTCGTGACTGAAGGCGGCGGTCGCATCTTTGACGAGGGTTACTTGATAGCCCAGTTCCATTCCGTAGCGGCCGGTCGACTCAATACACGTATTGGCGAGCATGCCAACAAGGATGATGTTCTGGATGCCATGCTGTTTGAGTTGCTGGTCGAGATCGGTGTTGGCGAAGCCACTCTGTGCCCAGTGCTCCTTAATGATGACGTCGCCTTTTAGCGGCTGGAAATCGTCGTGGAACATTCCACCCCAGGAATCTTTGGCGAAGGATTGGCGGCGGGCGGACGCAAGTTGCGTAGGGTTAGGATGTCTCCAGTTCTCATAGTCTCCAGGCTCCCAGCGATGATGCGGTACGAAGAAGATCTGAATATCAGATTGCCGCACGGCGTCCATGACAGTCCGCAAGTTGGACAGCATATTGACGGATTCAGCGACCTCTTTGGCGTAAGGCCAGAGCTTGCCTTGCTCGGCCAGAAAGTCGTTGTAGGGGTCGACCAGGAGGAGACCGGTTCGACCAGATTCATACTTGGACTGGCTCATTTAGTTTTTCCGTAGGTTCGTGAAATCGGGAGATGTTCGATGAGGTGCTGAACGACTTCCCCGGCTGGAATGGACTCACATTTGGCAGCACCCTCGCCGGCCCATTGGACGCCGAACTCGTGGTTGCCAGCTGATTGGGCAGCGACCCGGAGGGCTTTGCCGGCATCGTAGGCAACCGGGTAGCTAGGGATGGAAATGGACGCGGGGAGCGTATCGCCGAATTTTGTGAATTCGTTGACAATGCTCCGGGCGGGGCGTCCGGAGACCGCTTTGGTCATCGCCGTTCCACGGGAGGAGGCCTGTCGAATCGCAGTTCGATAACCAGCGTCAATCGAGACTTCCGGACATAACAAGAACGCCGTTCCCACTTGGACAGCACTCGCTCCGGAGTCCAGCGCCACTGTGACATCGCCTGCGTTCATAATTGCGCCCGCGGAGATAATTGGCAGTCTGATGTGCTGAGAAAGTAAAGCCGTCAGATTCAATGTCGACAGTCGTTCGTCGGTCGCGTCTGGATCAAACACTCCTCGATGTCCGCCTGCTTCAAACCCCTGTGCGATAAGGGCGTCGACACCAGCTTCTTGTGCGAGAAGTGCTTCATCGAGATTGGTGACAGTCGCGAGCGTGCAAGTCCCACGTTTGCGCAATTCACGGAGATGCTCTGCGGAGGGGATTCCAAAATGGAAGCTGACGACGGATGGGCTTTCTACAAGAAGCAATTCTTGCATAGCCCTGTTGGTTAGGTAGCTTTGATAGATTTCTTTCAACTGCTTGGGAGGAGTTGCACCGAATCGCCCGAAAAGAGGAGAGAGTCGTTCGAGCCAGGCGTCTTCCTTTGCGGCATCCCGAAGAGCGGGCTGATGACAAAAGACGTTGACATTGAATGGTCCGTTGACGCGTCGACGGGTTTCGGCGATGGCTGCCTGTGCGGCGTCTCGATCGAGATGACCGATGGCCACCGAACCCAGCCCGCCCGCTTGGGAGACTGCCGCGGCCAAGGCGGGAGTCGAGACCCCCGCCATGGGCGATTGAATCAGCGGCACGCGAATGCCTAATCGTCGGACGAACGGGTTCATGGTTTCTCCAGCGGTCACAACTTGAGGTCAATGGATCGTTGACTGTTTGCGAAATTCCTGTGTGGGAAGTCCTGCGACGCCCCAGTTGTCGAGTGGAACTTCCTCAATGAGTACATGCGTCAGGGCAGGCGGCTTGTTGAGAACTCGAACGATGACATCCGTCATCCCTCGAATCAGTTCTGCCTTCTGCTCCGGCGTGTTTCCTTCGTTGGTGATTTGAACCGTAATGACTGGCATTTTGGAACTCCCTGCGAGTTAGTTGGGGGATGAATTGGAAGGATCACCATTTTCCAGCATGCTGACCGCCGTCAATGTGCAGAACCTCTCCGGTGACAAAGCCTGCCGATTCCAGGAAGAGGACGGCTTCGACGATTTCCTGGATTTCTCCCATACGGTGCATCGGATGGAGATTGGCAAGGAAGTCATGAGTTTCGGGAGTGTGCATGGGGGTCCGGATGACCCCTGGGGAGACGGCGTTCACGCGAATACCTCGATCAGCGTATTCAATCGCGAGTGCCCGTGTCGCTGAGTTGAGTCCCCCTTTGGTTAAGTTGGCTAGAGCCGAGGGGACATCCTTGATCGGTTGTTCGTCGAGCGAGGTCGTGATCTGGACAATGTGGCCGCTCTGCTGTTTGAGCATCTGCCGAAGGGCGTGTTGGGTCACGTGAAAGAATCCTGCGACGTTCACGGAGAGGACATTGGAGAAGTCTTCGGGTGTATAATCGACGAAAGGCTTGGCGACGAAAATCCCGGCGTTGTTGATGAGCGTATCTACCCGCCCGAATCGCTCAACGGCCGTCTCGATGACCTTTTGTGCGATCTCGGGGTCGGCGATATCGCCTGCAACGGAGACGACGGACTCAGAATCATGTTTTGAGTCAATGCGTCGTGAGTTGGCGACGACTTGATACCCCCGCTCCAGGAATCCTCCGAGGAGTCCGGCTCCGATCCCCTGCGAGGCTCCTGTAATGACGGCAACTTGAGAATGTCGTGACATGGCTTGTTACTCCTTGAATTTTGAAGACTGGTGGAAAGGTTGGTCGGAAAGAAACGCCTCTGATTACATCTCAGAGGCGGTGGAACTTGTTGATTGTCAGGAAAGGGAACTTTGCAGCCAGTCGCCAAAGCGTGACGAACCAAGGCGCGGGCCTTCTCCCGGTGTCAGGCTTTGGTCGTTGAGTGCCGTGCCGAAGTAGCGGGCTGTGGAGTCGGTTTTCACTTGGCGGCTATCTCGTTTGGCCGCGAGAAAGGTCCGGATCAGCGCATCCATGCGGATGGGTTCCGGGCCTGCCATTTCGACGATGCGGTTGACAGGTTCAGAGACGGCGACGTCTGCCAGAATTTCAGCAACATCGTCTGACTGAATCGGTTGCATGAGGGCGGACGGGACCCGCACGGTCGTTCCATCGGTGGCGGCTTGGGCGATCCCTTCGACAAATTCGAAGAACTGGGTGGCGCGAACGATGGTGAAGGGAACGGAACTGGCTCGGATCAGTGCTTCGTGGGCGAGCTTCGCCCGCATGTAGCCGCTTTCTGGGAGGCGATCTGCTCCGACTACGGAAAGGGCCACGTAATGTTCAATTCCGGCTTCGCGTGCTGCCCTCAACAGATTGCCTGTTGAGGTCTGGAAGAATTCGAGAACGGCTCGGTCTTCAAAATTGGGGGAGTTGGAGACGTCGATCAAAACCTGGGCACCTGCCAAAGCTTCGTCGAGACCTTCACCTGTTAGGAGATTGACTCCCGAAGACAAAGACGCGCCTTTCACTTGATGCCCCAGCCCACTAAGCATGCTCACAACTTTACGACCAATCAGTCCGCTTCCACCAATGACAACGACGTTCATTTCAAACTCCTCTTTCTGGATTACTTCTGACAGGACAACATGTTCCGTCGACAATTGTGCGGTTGAAGGAAGTCATTTCCCCCCGCACTAGTACTGGGAGGAGGAGGTGGACAGGCAAAATGATGGCTGGCCGAAATTTTATTATGTAGAATTCCATGAGCCCCATTCCACTTGTGAGCACCATGGAACAACCCCAAACGACGATCGTCATCCAGAGATATCTGGACGCACTTCCGGAGGATGCCGAATCCGAGAAGATCGTGCGTGAGCTGTTGGAGCGCTCCGTCAGCCGACTGAGAATGTTATGCGCACGGTTTCTGCACCAGGAGTATCCTCGTTTGACCAGAGGTCCTTTCCACATGGAAACGGATGAGCTTCTCGGAGGAGTTGTCGCCGGTCTAATCGTCGCCCTGAAGAAAACGCGTCCTCCGACTGTGCGTCGGTTTTTCGCCCTGGCAAATCAGCATATTCGCTGGCAGCTGAATGATCTGGCCCGTCGGCTGGACGAGCGTCCGGAAATCTTAGAGCTTGCAGAGTCCGGTGTGATGGCGCCGGCTGAAAGTACGATCGCGGGCTTGGGGACGAATGCCCGTCGTATCCTGGAGGCGATTGGAGAATTGCCAAAAGACGAACAGGAAGTTTTCGAGCTGGTCGGCATTCAGGGATTGACCCATGCCGAAGCGGCAGAAATCGTCGGTAGCTCAGAAAAGACGATTCAACGCAGACTCAATCGCGCACGCCTACTGCTTGCCGATAAACTCTCCGATTTCCGAAATCATTCTTTGAACGAGTCTGCACTACCAGCCAACGTCTCTCCACAGGAATAATGTCCATGGGCGAGACCCCCGATGTTATGGCGTTACTCGAAGAGATGCTGGAATCGGGAAAGAGCCCCGAGGAAGCGTGTCGCGACTTTCCCGAGCTAATACCAGAATTGAAACTCAAGTGGCAGAATTTCCTACGCATTGATGGCGAGTTGCAAACATTTTTACCGGCTCTCGGAGTGGCGCCGGAACCAGTCACCGATCAAAAGGAAATCGTTGCATTACCGACAGCATTGGGCAGGTATCAGATCCAGAAGGAACTTGGTCGTGGTGCCTTCGGTACTGTATACCTCGGTCACGATGCTCAGCTCGACCGGCTTGTTGCGGTCAAAGTTGTCCACAAACAGGATGATTGGAGCCAGAATCCGAACGAACAGGCGCTGCAAGAAGCACGTCGCCTCGCTCAATTGTGCCATCCCGGAATTGTCACGGTCCATGACGTCGGCGTTCATGAACAATCAGTTTTCATCGTCTCAGAGTATTTGTCGGGGAGTGATCTCAACGCCCGAATTCGTAACCAGCGTCTCTGCTGGATGGAGACTGTGACGATCACTGCAGCGATTGCAGATGCCTTAGCATACGCGCATTCCCGTCTTACTGTTCACCGAGACCTGAAGCCCGGGAATATCCTCTTCACGGAGGAGGGATCGCCCGTACTGGTCGATTTTGGTTTGGCACTCGATGAAGACCGGGCGAGGGGTGAAAGCGTCGGATTTATCGCCGGAACGCCCTGGTACATGTCCCCGGAACAGATCGCGGGTTTGGCTCATCGAATTGATGGCCGAACCGATATCTACAGCCTGGGAGTTGTTCTCTATGAGATGCTGACCGGCCATACGCCGTTCCGATCCGCAAATCGGCGAGAACTGTTTCGACAGATTCGAGACGATGAGCCTCAACCCATTCGCCAGCTGATTCCCGACATCCCTCCTGCCTTGGAACGCATTTGCTTGAAGGCATTGTCGAAAGATCAAAAGGATCGCTATGCAACCGCGTCCGATTTTGCCGGCGAATTGCGACAACTGTTTCCGCATACTTATCGCTCTGCTTCCTCTCCAGAAAGAACCCAACACGAGCGACACACCGTTGGACGTCGCGAAGAACTTGGAGAGCTTCACCGTGCATTTGATTCGACACACGCAGGCCAGGGACAGATCCTTTGTGTTGCGGGCGAGCCAGGCATTGGTAAAACAACTCTGGTTGAAGACTTTCTAACTTCACTAGCTGCTTCAAAACGTCCTTATCTTCTCGCACGTGGGCGATGCTCTGAAAGACTAGCAGGCACCGAAGCGTATTTGCCCCTATTCGATGCGATTGAAAGCTTGTTTTATCTCCCGGAAGGGGATTCGCTCTCTCAGGTTATCAAGCAATTCGCTCCAAATATCTTTTCCCATGTTGCGCCATTTGCGGCAAACGATTCTCGTCTCGATCAGTCGCTTGCCGAATCGAAAGCAGTCTCACAGGAGCGATTGAAAAGAGAGCTAGTTGCTGTTGTACGGGGCCTATCACAGGTAAGTCCACTTCTGCTCTTCTTAGACGACCTGCACTGGGCCGATACATCGACTATCGATTTGCTCGCTTATCTGAGCAGTCACTGCGTCAGCCTGCGCGTACTTATTGTATTGACATATCGTCCGACAGATATTGCGCTCGCCAAGCATCCCTGGCAACCGTTGAAGCTGGACTTGCAAGCTCGCGGTATTTGTCGGGAGATCATCCTCGATTTCCTGACACGTGCTGATCTTGATCGCTTTCTATCTCTCGAATTTCCCGAACATCATTTTCCGGAAGAATTTGCGACGCTTATCTATGAACGTACAGAGGGAAGCCCGCTGTTCATGGCTGACCTTCTGCGATATCTGCGTCGACAAAATATCCTGACAAAGGAAGGGGGGACCTGGCGACTGACACAGCAGACTCCTGATTTGAAAAAAAATCTTCCCGAGTCCGTTCGAGGGATGATTCAAAGAAAAATCGGACAGCTTAGAGAAGACGACCGCGAGTTGCTGATCGCTGCCAGTGTCCAAGGCAACGAATTCGATTCGGCGGTTGTGGCCCGATCCCTCGGGCGGGACGCTTCGGATGTCGAAGATCGCTTGGAAGAACTTGAGAGGGTTCATGCGTTCGTTCAGCAAACTCGTGAGCAGGAGTTCCCTAATCAGACACTGACATTACGATACCGTTTCGTGCACGTACTCTACCAAAACACATTACATACGACTCTCAGACCTACCCGTCGCATGACAATCAGCAAGGCAATCGCTGCTGCTCTGCAGGAGTTTTATCAGAGCGACTGTGAGGAGATTGCTGCCGAACTCGCGATACTCTATGAGTCGTCACGAGATTTCCTGCAGGCATCTCGCCATTTCCTGTTGGCAGCGAAGAAAGCATCCAGACTCTTTGCCAATCACGAAACAATCCTGCTCGCGAAACGGGGGCTCGATCTAGTCCCCCAGTTACCCCCGTCTCCCGAACGGATCCAAATTGAACTTGCCTTGCAGATCACCCTGGGACCCGCGCTCTTCGCGACGAAAGACTGGACCGCTGCCGATGTAGAAGCTGTTTATCGCCGTGCCCATGAACTCTGTCGCGAGGCAGGCGAATCCCCCGAGTTATTTACAGCGATGTGGGGATTGTTTCTTTATCGCATTGCGAGAGGTGAAATCCAAGAGGGGCTGAAGTTGGGGCATCAGCTTCTTGGCCTTGCTGAGCGTGCCAAAGATCCCTCACAACTTCTTCAGGCGCACCATGCAATCGGACCAACCTGTGGATTGGCAGGAGATTGGCAGTCTGCAAAGACTCATCTGGATCGTGCAATCCATTACTATGATCCCCAAGAACATTCTCACCACGCACAAATGTACGGGGGACATGATCCATGCTCCTGCTGTCAGAGTTTTGCAGCCAAGGCCCTTTGGATGCTCGGATATCAGGATCAGGCCTTGCAAGTTGGTCACGAAGCACTTTTTCAGGTCCGAAAACGAACTCATTCAACGAGTCTCGCTCATACACTTTACTCTGTCGCAATGTTAAAGCAGTTTTGTCGGCAATACACCGAAATCATCGAACTGACGGAAGAACTCATTTCATTAGCAACTGACCATGGATTGCTGTTTTATCTGGCCGGTGGCCGGGTCCTTCGTGGATGGGCATTAGTTGAGTTGGGAGAAATAGATGAGGGGAGGTCCCAAATTAACGACGGTTTTAATTTGGGCGGTGCAACTGTGGCGCACTGGCGATCTTACCTGCTCGCCGTGAAGGCAGACTCTTGCCTTAAAACGGAGGAATATAAAAAAGGGATTTCGTCACTGAGCGAGGCGAGGGCCATTGCCGAAAGGACCGGTATTTACCTTTACTACCCGGAAATCCACAGGCTCGAAGGCGAGACTCTTTTGGCTGATAGCCAAGAAAATGCCGGCGTGGCAGAAAACTGCTTTCAAGAGGCGATCAAGATTTCACGTCGGCAACAGGCTAAATCTCTTGAATTGAGAGCGACGATGAGCCTGGCCAGGTTATGGAAATCTCAAGGACATATTTCGGAATCGAAATCTAAACTCACCGCTGTGTTCAACTCATTTAATGAGGGCTTTGAAACACCCGATCTCAGGGAAGCAAATGATTTCCTGAAAACACTCTAATCCGAACGATTTGGCTATCGTCACCATACTTTACGAACTTCTCAAACTTGTTTGACGTCTGAGAATCACAACAACTGGTATCCGCTCGGTTCCGAAGGCGGCGTACCTACCAAACTAAATGGCGAGAATGAAAAGAATTTATTATCCCGTAGTAACACGGTAGACCTGAGTTGTTAAAAAATTGCTTCTGGTTCGAGCTCGATTCTGACTGGAATGGCTCTCAAAAACTGCTTCTCAAAACTGCTGAAATCGAAGCCGGTGCCCACAGTGTCTTCTGGGGCCAGACGGCTGTCGCGATTATGGGTGGACTGTCGGTCGCGACTTTCTTGATACTTCTCAATCTTCCTGCAATCTATGTGATCCTGTTCGGCGTGAAGCCTCCTGCAACTTCTGTCATGATCAACACCGAGGCTGAAGTCAGAGAACAGAATCTCGTGAGTAAGTCGACGGGAGCTGATTCAGACCTAGACTTCTCAACAGGGGAGACTATTGATGCTGGGCAAGAAACTGGGGCGGGTAGTTGAAGAACTTCTGAACATCGTCAGTCCGTCGACGTTCTATCGTCGGCTGCGGGATACGGGACAAGGCCGTAAACGAAACAGACCCGTCAGCAGTGGACGACAGAAACCCAAAGAGATTCATGAGATGGTGAGCCAGCTCGCCAAGTCGAACTCTTTGGGATAATTACAAGAAGGCTTCGCGGCAAGCCACCACTTTAAGCAGTAACACCTCTATCGAAACAAAACTTCGCTGATCACCGGCGAAGCCATCATGTCTGCGCTGCTGTGGCCTACTTCGGGGATCTCTCGAAAAATGCTGTTCTGTTTCCAGCGTTTATCGTGGAAGCTCTCAATATAGGTC
>SXPC01000174.1 GCA_005778225.1 Planctomyces sp.
ACGTGGATTGCCCATCAGGTGCAGGATGTTTTCCTTGCATCCAGAGAAGTAGTTATCGACGCAGATCACGTCATAACCCTTATCGAGCAGACGCTCGCAGAGATGGCTTCCCAGAAATCCGGCACCGCCGGTAACGATCACTTTTTTCATGGTGGTTCCTAGATGGAAAATGAAGGCAGAATTCGAGCAGAGTATTGAGGTTGATTTACCTGGTATGTTCGAAGAACCAGTCAGCTGTCTGACGGAGTCCCTCTTCGACGGTGACAGCTGGCTTCCAGCCGAAGGTCTTCTCGATCAATGAGGCATCGACAACATTCGATCGCAGGTCACCGGCGCGAGCCGGACCCTTGGTCGGTTCCGGGACTGTGATGGCTTTGCCATTCTTTTTGAGAATGGTCTGACAGCAGTCACGCAGGTGGTTTGCCAGCTGATTGACATCGGTTTTCACGCCGGTACCGACATTGAAGGCATTGAATTTGGCGGGCAGCGGCTTCGTCAGCGCCAGGTAGTTGGCTTTCGCGACATCAGGGCCATAAACATAGTCTCGGTCATACTTCCCATCCCCGTTGACACGGGCAGCTTCGCCACCCAGCATCAGCTTGGAGAAGATCGCGACAACGCCCGCTTCGCCGTGAGGATTCTGGCGTGGTCCGTAGACGTTCGAGTAACGCAGCGCGACGGTTTCCATGCCATGTTCGTCGGCAAAAAACTTTACATAACGCTCGCCCATCCACTTTGTAATGCCGTATGGAGAGATTGGATCGGGAGGTGTCGATTCCGGGGCAGGCTCCGTCTGATCGCCGTAAAGAACGCCGCCCGACGACGCGAAGACGAATCGCTTCACACCAATCTTCTGAGCCGCTTCGAGTACATTGAGCAGTCCGATGACGTTGATCTGAGCATCCATCATCGGCTCGCGTACAGAACGAGAGACCGACAGCTGGGCCGCCTGATGACAGACGGCTTCCGGCTTATGTTCAGCGAAGATCTTCTCGACCGTATCACGATCACAGATATCAGCTTCATGAACAACGACACCTGCAGGCAGATTGTCGCGGCTTCCAGAGCTCATGTTGTCGATGACGATGGCCTGATGACCGCCAGCCAGGATGGCATCGACGATGTGGCTACCGATAAATCCCGCACCACCGGTGACGATGACTTTCATTGAGGCATTTTCCTGATAGAGGTCTGGTGAGGGAGACAGACGCACATAGACAGACGATTGTCTCTGGCTGGAATCGTAGTCAGGCAGTGGCCTGGCGTCCTAGAAGTTTGCAGCGAAATTCACAGAGGAAAAACGATCTCGCAAATTCAAGGCCTTGCCCAGTTTGGCAAGGCTGCCTGCGTTATCACATGTGTTGGTTTTCGAATGTGATGTTGTACTTCTTCATCTTCTTATAAAGCGTCGTGCGGTTGACCCCGAGCGCTTCTGCAGTTCCCTGCCGGTTCCAGCCGTTGGACTCCAATGCTTCCAGAATGATCTGTCGTTCCGGATTCGCCAGCGCTGTCTTGAGTGAGGCACCGTAGAAGTGGGCATCACTTGATTGTGGATTGAAGACCGCATTACGAACTGCTTCCGGGAGGTCTTCGGCATGCACAATGTTGCTTCGAGACAGGACAACCGCTCGCTCAACGACGTTGACCAGTTCCCGGACGTTGCCGGGCCAGTTGTAGCGCTGCAGAACGGAAAGGGCATCGTCGCTGAAGCGATCGACCTTCTTGCCGTTTTGCTGATTGAAATCTTCCAGGTAGCGTTCGATCAGCAGCGGGATATCGCCGATCCGTTCACGCAGCGGCGGTTGTGTCAGCGTGATGACGTTGATGCGGTAATATAGATCCTGACGGAACCGACCTTCGGCGACGGCCTGCTCCAGATTCTCGTTAGTGGCGAGTATCAGGCGGGCATCGACTTTATAAGTCTTCGTGCCGCCGACGGGTTCGAATTCCCGATCCTGAAGAACGCGAAGCAGTTTGACCTGCAGTGATGGCGTTGCAGTGGCGATCTCATCAAGGAAGATCGTCCCGCCATCAGCTTGCAGGAATTTCCCCATCTTGTCGTGAGAAGCACCGGTGAAGGCTCCTGCGACGTGTCCGAACAGTTCACTCTCGAGCAGCGTATCTGGCAGCGCTCCGCAGGCGACTTCGACGAATGGCTTGTCGCGTCGTGTGCTCATCTGGTGAATCGCACGGGCGGTCATCGTCTTACCAGTCCCGTTCTCGCCGAGAATGAGAACCGTTGTCTTTGTGTCAGCGACGCTCTCCATGAGGTCGAACATCTTCGACATCTTGTAGTCTTTGCCGACGATGTTCTGATAGCCGAACTTCTGGTCCAGCTGTGCTTTCAACTGCTTGTTTTCTTCGACGATCTTCTTCTGACCGAGTGATCGCTGGATCGCCAGTTGAAGTTCGTCTTCCAGGACTGGCTTGGTGAGGTAATCGAATGCCCCCATGCGGATGGCTTCGACGGCACTTTCAATCGTGCCATACCCTGTCAGCAGGATGACGGAGGTGTCCGGGACATTTCGAGTCGCCCATTCGAGCAACTGAAAGCCATCGCGGTCAGGCAGGTTGACATCGCAGACGACTGCATCAAACGGATATTCGCTCATCCGTTTCATGGCGTCCTGGCAGGTTGAAGCAGTCTCGGTACGGTGACCTGACTTGCGCAGGTAATCCGCCATCGCTTCAAGAATGTGGCGGTCGTCATCGACGAGCAGGAGTTTACCCTGGTTCATTTTCATGGAGTTGTTCTCTTCGGCTGAGTTCTGTCGAGACAATCTGCGCGGCAAAGCCATTCGGCAGAATTGGGTCGGATGACCACGAGTAAGCCGGAACTTCTCGATGCGTGCGCAAATCGAGACAGTTCCAGGCCGTTTCGGGCAAAGTGGAAGACATTTGAATCGTGGAAGTTGCTGGGAGACAGAACGCAACACAAGACTCGGGTGGTGGTTGTTCCTACTGAACGTCCACCGTGTGAAAATTGAGACTTCTGTTGCCGAGAGGATACGCAAACCTATGTCACGGTTGTGTTCGGTCAACATGATTCCGCGCGCCCGGTTACAATTCCCTGTCCGGAAAATCGTTGCAACCGGAAATCTGACATTCCCCAAATCCGCCGACGGAGATTTTCTCACAGAAAATGCTCAAGTCCCCACTTGGGGAGCAGGGATCGCTGCCGACTTTCCGATCGGGCCGTAAAGTCACATCGGGAACTGCAAACACAGCGAATTTTGCGGTTTTTGGCTCCCATAAGCGGCAAATGCTACCGAATCACAGGTCAGCAATGCTAAGATGTCTGGTTGTGGAGTGGTCCAGAATGTGATCATTTTCACACCCTACCGAGTTGAAGCCGGGGAAAACGTCCTTTTTCCAAGCCTCGTTTCGACTTGCGACATTTCGCCTTCCCAGTCAAAAGAAGGCGATCAACTGTGCCGTCATCTGCGAAAGTGCCGTCATTTGAGAGCGATCATTAGTGATATTCACGCCAACCTGGAAGCCCTCGAGGCCGTGCTGGCAGACATCGACGCGCAATCCATCACTGAACTTTACTGCCTGGGTGACATCATCGGCTACGGCCCTAACCCACGTGAATGCATCGATCTGATCATGCAGCGGGCCAAGGTCACCATCCTCGGCAACCA
>SXPC01000175.1 GCA_005778225.1 Planctomyces sp.
ATGTCAAATCGCTCGGCGCCTGTCAGAGCCAGGCCTTGAACGCCATCGGCAGCTTCAAGGACATCACGAACACCTAAAGTATTCAGACAGCGTTTTTGAATGGCTCGCATCGTACCGGAATCGTCGACGAGTAAGACTTTCATGGGAATAACCTCGAAGAAAATATGAAGAGTTGAGAATGATCAGCGAAAGGAAAAAGCTGGGGATTACTGGTCTCGGAACGAAAAATCGATCGTGAATTTGCCGATGTCGGACGTGAACTCAATCGACAGCGGGCGTTCCATATCTGTCGGGAAGTGCAGAGCGTAACTGTCACCGTCAATCAGGTTCGGAATGCCTAGTGACAATTCGAGTTCTTTGAGTTGGGCTTTGGCACCGCCGGCTATCATGTTAACCAGTTCACCAACAGCGTCGCGGACTTCGTCATTGACGGCATCTGGTTTGATCCCCAGCATGCGTTCGAAAACATTGAATGCGACTTCGTTGTGGACGTTCAGAACAATAGTTCCGTTCGCTTTTCCCGTCAGACTGATGACGGCACTCAGGGAAGGTCCTTCCATCCGCCCGCTCGAGAGGACGATTCCCGTCCTCTTGGCAGACGAATTGAGCATCATCTCAAACGTATTGATGGTGGACTGGATGATCGGATTCAAGTATCGCGTGATCGTCTGGGCGCGATCGGAGGTGGCGGTCGTCATGTCCGGCGTTCCTTTCATAACAGGTCGGGGTGACTGGCTGCTCGAAATGTTTGTCGTGAGTGTGGTGATGTCGGTTTGACGATCAGCAACACACTTATTTGCGGCACGCTGAAAAACTAGGTCACACTCAATCGACGTTGTTCAAAATCACCCCGTTGTGAGGCAGAAACGCAGCAAACTCGAACAACTCATCCCGCACGCGATGAACATAGCGATGCTGCGGAGTTGAACCGTCATGACGGTTGTAAAGGGGGCGACAAGCAAGTCCCGCGGATTTGAATAGCGATCACCGACAAATCGGCTGTCTGGAGCGAATTGAAGTTTCTTCCGAGCGATCAGCCTTCGCCGCGACAGTCTTCCAAAAAGGCAGTCATCTGGTTGATGCTCTGCCAGCGCTGAGTAGGATTTGCATCAAGGCCTCTCATGATGACGGTCGTCAGTCGCTTGCCGACGTCGGGGGCGATCTCTCTGAGATCGGTCGGCGGATTGCTGAAATGCGATTGAACTTCATCCAGAGTATTTCCAGACGGCCAGGGGAATTTTCCCGAGCACATCTGATAACAGGTGACGGCGAAGGAGAAAACATCGATGCGCTGATCTGTTTTCAGACGCTTCAGAAGTTCCGGCGCCATGTAGTTGACTTTGCCCGTTCGGTTTCCCGGGGCCTGAAAGGGAGGGGTATTGGGCACGACCAGGCCGAAATCAATCAGCTTCACTTCCAGTTGATCGGTAATGAAAATATTCGGGGGACACAGATCTCGGTGAATGAACTGACGACTGTGGAAGTACGTCATCCCCTGGCCCACCTGGATCATCCATTCGAGACGGTTCTGGACGAGAACGTCGCTGCGTCGATCAATATAAGTCGCGAGGTTTTGTCCATGAAGAAGTTCCTGGACGAGAAACTGTTCCCCGGTCGTGGCGACGCCGTGGCTGAGCGTTTTGACGATCCGCGGGTGGTTGAACGATAGCGAGACCTGGCCTTCTGTCGGCTTCGGACCCACCTTGACGAAGCGTCGTTCGAAGGCTGCCGTCTTCTCAAGGTCCAGGATTTTCAAAGCGACTGGCTGACCGGTGGTTCGATCGATCGCCTGCCAGACCTGAGACATTGTCCCCTTGCCGAGCTTGTGTTGCTTTTCAAAACGACGATCAAGATCGACTTTGGCTTTCGTCGACTTGGAGGGCCTTGAGAACAGTTTCGAAAAGATACTCATGATCGATTGTTGAACACAAAACGAAGCAAATCAGGGATGAAATCAGAGGTTCGACACTAGGATGATTTCAAGCAACATTGATACCAAGAGCAAGACAGCTTTGTTGTGCAAAACATCAAATCATGAAGTCGTTCTCGATCCCCAGGACACGGTCAATCACATCCTGTGGCAGCTCGATGTATTCCTGGTCGGTATCCGAGACGTCGGTCGGATTGATGCCGCAATACATCGACCAGGGTCCCAGGTGACGCCAGCGACCTGCGCGAGGCGGTTCGCCGGGCATGACGGGGGTTGTGCAGCGGTTGCAGCCGATGGTGGTGAAACCCTGTGAGTGCAAAGGATTCACAATCACGTTGTGTTCTTCGGTGTAGGCTTCGAGTTCTTCGTCTGAGAAGTTGGCCAGCGCATTGACGCGTAACGCGTTCATTTCTTTATCGATACTCAGAATCGGCGTCTTTCCGCGACGTCCCCCTTCGGCACGACGCAGCGAGCCGATAAACCCGTCGTATTCCCCGGCGATCTTTCTGAGCGGTTCGACCTTGCGCGTATGGCAGCAGGTCGCCTGACCTTCGGGGGTCAGGTAGAGGATGCCGTGTTTTTCGGTTTGTTCACGCATCGTCAGTTCAGGATGCAGCGTGCGGACATTGAGTTTATACTCGGAAATGAGTCGGTCTCGAGTTTCCAGCGTTTCCTGAAAGTTGACCCCCGTGTCGACAAAAAGCACGGTGACCGGCAGATTCAGGTGCTTGATCATGTGACTGATCACGGTCCCGGTTTTCTGCATGGCGGTCAGAAACGCCAGACGCTCACCAAAAATCTGATGAGCCCACTGCAGCAGCTCAAACGGCGTCCGCTCTTCAAAATTCTGATTGAGACTTTTCAGGTCTGACTGGGTAAGTCGTGGCATTGTAAGATGTTTTGGCTACAGAGATTATGGGCGGAAAGCGGTAACATAACAGAAGGATTTCTCCTTGCCTACATCAGGCAAGCCTCTGGACCGATTTTCATGGATCGGTCCTTGGCCGAGGAATCACTCATGTTTTCAAGAACAGGGCAAATCTAAAAATCACAAGAGTTCGCAGCATAAAAAAATCAGCCAACATGAGACGCCGTGCATTGTGTGGATGCACGGAATCATGCTGGCCAATTCGGTCACAAACTGAGGCGAACGAAATCGATGGGCGACTTCAATTCCCTGTTGGCATTGGAAGATTGAAACCTTCCTTCTTCAGCGTTTCGCGCATGTGCTGCAGCTTCTCGTAATCCGTAATCGTGATCGGACCTGTGTAGATCGCGCTTTGTAGTTTTCGAGGGGGGTACTCAATGTACGTTTTCATCAGTTTGGAGATGGAGTCATTGAACAGGACCATCGTCCATGTCCGTTCCGTGAAGTTGTTCATGAAGATGTCATAGCGTTCCTGGGGATCCTGCCAGAGGTCAAAAATCTGGGGAACAGCGCCGACGTACTTTTCTGCCCCCTTCCAGCCCAGATTCGAATCGACTGCCAGTCCACCGGTTGCCTGGCCATCATCTCCGCGGAGATTGAAGACGGCTTTATAATTTCCAACGCGAGCAGCGCCGGGAGACAATTCGTTTTCCGTGAAATAGAACCACGCCTTACGGGCCGATTTTCCGCTGCCGGTCAGAATCGGGGTCATATCGTAGCTGTCGAAGATCATCGGTTTGTCTTCGAGATCTTTCTTGGGGAGTTCAACACCGGCGACAGAGGCAAAGGTCGCCATCAGATCGAGTCCGCCACAGATATCGTGATTGCGAAGACCTGGCTTGATCTTTCCTGGCCAGACGGCGATGGCAGGGACTCGGTTACCACCTTCGCGGACTGTTCCTTTGGTTCCACGGAATGGCGTGTAGCCTGCATCTGGATAGACGTCTTGCCAGGCGCCGTTGTCGGTTGTGTAGAAGACCAGCGTGTTGTCATCGAGCTTCAACTCGCGCAGCTTGTCCATCACACGGCCGATGCGGGTATCGAGTTCGACCACCGAATCAGCGTACTTACTCTTCGAGAGTGACTTGTGTTCGAACTCCGGGGCAGGCAGGTTGGGCTGGTGAACCTTCATGAAGTTCAGGTGGATGAAGAATGGCTTCTCTTTGTTTTTGGCTGCGTCGTCGAGAAAGCCGATGGCTGATT
Source organism: Planctomyces sp. (assembly GCA_005778225.1). Taxonomy (GTDB): domain Bacteria; phylum Planctomycetota; class Planctomycetia; order Planctomycetales; family Planctomycetaceae; genus SXPC01. Next base: position 4,062 of record SXPC01000175.1, read on the forward strand.
TTTCAACGTATTCATCCAGAAAAGGAATGCCGACGACGCCTTTGTCCGGGGTGTTGACGTACTGGCCATTGACCTTCCAGTCTTCTTTGGCTGCTTCGCCAGCGTTGCCCGACATTGATCCCTTGGTAATTTTATCAAATGTCTCGCGAAGTTCGGGATCCATGTCTGGGAACCAGGTTGGATCGCAATAGGTGTAGGCGTTGCAGTGATAGAGGAAGCAATGCTTCATCTTGTCGTAACCGTGGGCATTCGGCAGCGCATAGTCTGCTTCGCCGAGGTGCCACTTGCCGGTGAAATACGTGCCGTAACCTGCGGTTTTGAGAACTGATGCGAGAGTCCATTCCGCCTTGGGGAGTCCTCCCCCTTCCCCCTGGAACGCGACAGTCGTCATTCCGCTTCGATTCGGAATTCGTCCCGTGACCATGGCGGCTCGTCCCGGAGTGCAACTCGGCTGTGCATAGAAGGAGAAAAACGTCATGCCATCGGCAGCCATCCGGTCGATGTTCGGAGTGGGCATGCCGCGGCCGACACCGCCGCCGTAGGGACCAAGATCGCCATAGCCGGTGTCGTCGGAGACGATGAAGAGAATGTTCGGTTTCTTCTGCTGCGCGTGCGCTGCATCACTACATACTGCGATAAATCCAACAACGACCAACGTTATTCGAAGCCAGTCTGAAGCGCGGGAGACTTTCATCATCGGTGCATATCCTCACATTGCAAAGAATCATGAAGTGACAGCGAAATATTTCACTTCGCTTATCATATGTTTAACAGGTCGAAATCGATATGAAAATCAAATGAAAATCAGCCCTTTGTCTCCAGCCAGTTCGGGCCTGAAGCCATATCGATTTCCAGCGGCACTTTCAATTTCAAAGCGGTTGTCATCTCTTCGTTGACGAGGTCACACAACGATTCCAGTTCGATATCCGGAGTTTCAAAAACAAGTTCGTCGTGGATCTGCAGGAGCATGAGGGCGGGGTGCTTTTCCTTTTTCAGACGGGCGTGGATGTTAACCATCGCACGCTTAATCAAATCGGCTGCAGAACCCTGAATGACCGTATTCACAGCCGTGCGTTCCGGCAGGTTGCGGTTGCGTCCAAATGGGGTGCGGATGCCTTCGATCGGGCGACGTCGGCCGAGGATGGTCTTGGCGTACCCGGTCTGCTGGCATTCGATCAGCGTGTCCTGGATGAACTTCTCGACACCGGGATAACGGTCAAAGTAGCTTTCGATGAACGCAGCAGCCTGCTCCTGCGGAATCCCAAGGGCAGCGGCGAGTCCATAAGGAGACTGGCCGTAGATGATCCCGAAGTTGACCGCTTTGGCGATCCGTCGCATCTCGGACGTGACTTCTTCCTGTGGCGTGCTGAAGATTTCCGAGGCCACCATGCGGTGAATGTCATGGCCCGATCTGAAAGCGTTTTGCATGGCTTCATCGCCGCTGAACTCTGCCAGAATTCGAAGCTCGATCTGCGAGTAATCGGCTGCGACGAGCGACCACCCTGGCTGCCCCGCGACGAACGCCTTGCGGATCTTGCGACCTTCTTCCGTCCGGATCGGAATGTTCTGCAGGTTCGGGTCGCTGCTGGCCAGACGTCCCGTCGCGGCGGACACCTGGCTGAACGAGGTGTGGATTCGTCCGGTATAAGGATTGACCAGCGAGGGGAGGGCGTCGAGGTAGGTGTTCTTCAGTTTGGACAGCTGACGGTGCGTGATGATCTTGGCCGGTAGCGGGTGCAACGGAGCCAGCTCTTCGAGGACGGATTGATCCGTACTTGCCCCGGTCTTGGTCTTCTTTTTCTTCGGCAGCTTCAATTCGTTGAATAACACGTCTTGCAGTTGTTTGGGCGAATCGAAATTGAAAGGGTGTCCTGCCAGCTGGTTGATCTCGTCGCGAACCAGATCGAGTTGATGAGCCAGCTCATCGCTCTGCTTTTTGAGCTCGTCGACGTTGACGGTGATCCCGACTGCTTCCATGTCTTTCAGCGTGATGATCAGTGGGCGTTCGAGATCCCAGTAAAGATCCCAGAGCTGCTCGTCCTTGAGTTGCTGTTCGAGTTGAAGGGACAGGCGAAATGCGGCGTCTGCATCTTCCGAGGCATATTCAGCGACCTGTGCGACGGGAATATCCGACATCAATTTCTGTGACTTGCCGGTGCCGATCAGTTCCTTGATCGAGATCATCTTGTGGCCAAGATAGTCGTAGGCGAGCGTATCGAGTCCGTGAGTTCTCGCACCGGCATCGAGCAGGAAGTGAGCGATCATGGAGTCGAGATAGACTTCTTCGATATTGATGCCCAGACGTTTGAGAACCAGCAGATCATACTTGATGTTCTGGTTGCTCAGCTTGACACCAGGATTCGTGAGAATCGGCTTGAGCGTTTCCAAAGTCGCTGATGAATCCAGCAGCTGACTGTCTTTGGGGCCCATGACGGGCAAGTAATACGCAGATCCCGGTTCGAAGCAGAACGCCCAGCCGACGATGTCGGCTTGATTTGCATCCAGCCCGGTTGTTTCCAGGTCGAAGCAGATGTGTTCCTGCTTACTCAGTATCTCGATGAAGCCTGCGAACTTCTCTGGCGTATCAATCACCTGCCAGGTTCGTCCCGCCAGTTGCGAATTCGCAAACAGGACATCCTGACGAATGCTCTCGGCTCCTTCAGCTGCTTCGTCATCATTCTCCTGGTCATCAAACAGACCACGACCTACTTTGATGGGGGGCTTCTTTGATGCTGGTTTGGCAACAGCAGCGGGAGCAGGTTCTGACGCGGCGATGTCGCTGGCTTGGAGGCCCGTTTCGAGGCCCAGGGTCAGGATCTCATCGCGAAACTTCTTGAAGCCGAAGTCGTTGAACAATTCCAGCAGGCGCGGGCCGTTAATGCTGCCGACCTTGGCTGTCTCGAAATTGAATTCCAGCGGCAGGTCCTGGTACAAAGTGACGAGCTTTTTGCTGATTCTCGCCTGATCCGCGAACTCGATCAGATTCTCGCGACGCTTCTTCGCGGTGATCTTGGGAGCATTGGCGAGGACCGATTCCAGATCGCCGTACTCTTTAATCAGCTGTGTCGCAGCGACTGGTCCGATTCCTGGAACTCCTGGCACGTTGTCGACGCTGTCTCCGACCAGTGACTGAAAATCGATGACCTGCTCGGGCGTCACGCCCCAGGTCTCCATCAAGTTAGCAGGGCCGAAGAACTCGTTCTTGCGGCAGTTGAACATCTGGACGCAGTCGGAAAGCAGTTGTCGGCAGTCTTTGTCGCTGGTCACAAGCCGGACTTCGAACCCCTCTGAACAGGCTCGTTTGGTGACGGTCGCCATGACGTCGTCTGCTTCCCAGCCGGGGAACTTGATGACCGGGACGTTAAACCCCTCCAGCATCGAGAGGATCATCGGGATCTGCGGGACGAGTTCCTCGGGCATTTCAGTGCGGTTGGCTTTGTATTCGGTATACCAGCCGGATCGCTGGCCTTCGCCTTCTGAATCGATGGCACATAACAGGTGAGACGGCTTCTGCTTTCCCAGGATCGTCATGATGTCGCGGGTGAAGCCAAAGACCGCGTTCGTCGGCTGTCCCAGGCGCCCCGTCATGGGAGGGATCGCATGGAAAACCTGGAACATGAGCGAGAAAACATCAATAACGTAAAGCGTGTTGGGCATCGAAGCGGGTTCACCAGGCTGGATGATTCGGACATGTTGCGATTAACGATTGCGCCAATTCTAAGGGAATCCCTCGCGAATAACACTCAAGTCCCTTGGGATCGGATGTTCGCAGACAGGGTCTTGACGCTGACGCCCGCTGCCGTAAACTGAAAGGACAATGCGGGTTGGGAAAGATACGCCGTCAGGAAAACGCCTGATCATTCGCGTCTGGGCCAATTTTTGCATTCACTTCAGCAGTCACATCACGTCTTGAGTTTCGCATCACATCGATTTTGCTGACTCTGACGACCTTGCGTGCTGGGAAATTCATAGCGTGGCTGAGCAAGTCAATGGCCGATCCTAGCGATATGCCATGCTTTGTGCATGCGTGACGCTGGTTTTCATGATACAACAATACGGCCCGAGTTTACGGATGAGGCGGTCTGGGTTGTTTGAGTTGATCAAACGACCCACCGAAATCGGCCCGAATAGCGACACTGGATCCGGTCGCGACAATCCACTTCGAGTTACCTTTCGAGAAGGCAGTTTAAGGGAATCGTCATGGCTTCAAATTCCTCGGGCTCGATGGGCGCCGTTCACTATTGGCTGATGTTTTTTGGATTGACCACCCTTGTTCTGGGTTTCACGACCTACATGGGGTTCAAAGATCAGGCCGAACTGAGAACTCAGGCACAACAGGCTCTGAAGAGCCAAAATGATGCTGATACGAACTTCCGTCAGTCCGTCGAAGAAATCGGCGAGCTCAAACGGACGATCGGTCACCAGATGGACAAGGTCGGCGTTGGCACTCCAAACGATCCCAATACCGTCGTCGGCGCCATGACCGACGATATGAAGAAGTACGGCAAAGAATTCGCTGCCAACACTTACAAAGACACTCTCATTGCCCTTCGTCAGCAGATCGACGACCTGATCGGACAACGCAATCAGCTTCAAGCCGAAGTTCAGAACTCAGCCAAACAAATCGCTGCCTTGAGCACTCAATACAACAATCAGGTTGTCGAGCAGAAGAAGTTCGCAACCGAATCCAAAGCCGATCTCCAAACCCGCATTCGTGAATCCGAAGACTTGATCAATCGTAAGAACGAAGAGATCGCTGAAAACCGTGCCAAGCTGAACGAAGCCATCCTGGCCAATGCCAAGCTTCAGGAAGAGTTCGATCGTTCTCGCACCCGTGCAGAACAGAACCAGAAGAAATACCTGGCGATCAACACTCAGTTGAACGAAGAACTCGATCAGCACCGACAGGTCAGCTTCGACAAAGCGGATGGCCAGATTCGATCAATTGATCACTCTGCTCGTATCGTGACTGTCAATCTTGGATCGGATGATAATCTGGCCCGTGGGACCACTTTCAGTATCTATGACAAACGAAACACCGGTGTTGCTCGCGGGTCTGCTGATATCAAAGGCAAAGTCGAAGTCACCCGTATTCTCGACGGGCATCTGGCTGAAGCCCGCATTACCGAAGAGAAATTGAGCCGCCCGATCGCTCCTGGTGACATCGTCTTCTCTCCACTGTGGGAACCAGGCCGTAAGCTGAAATTCTCATTCGTCGGCCTGATCGATATCGACAGCGACGGCAAATCGGATCGTAAACTGCTTCACGATATGCTCCTTGCTGCCGGTGCAGAAGTCGACAACGAAGTCGATGACGAAGGCAACCGTACGGGGAACGGGATCACCGTGAATACGAAGTATCTGGTCATGGGCGAAATTCCAGATCCGACCAACTTCCCACCGGGAAGTGCCGATGCAAAACGCGTTGAGAAGATTCTCGAACAGCGTTCCGCTCTGCGAACAGAAGCCAACACTCAGGGTGTCCGTGTCATCAACCTGACCGACTTCCTGAACTATATCGGTTACGAGCCCAAGCGACGTATTTACGATCCTAACGACACCTCGTCACCGTACCCGATCCGCGACGGGGGACGACGTGTCGGCATCAACCAGGGCGCAGCAGACCGGTTCAACTCGAGCAAGGCTTCTGACACTTACAAAGCAGACGACAACAAGTAACGCTGCCGAATCATGCAAATTCAAAAAGGCGAGTGAGTCAATTCTCACTCGCCTTTTTTGTTGTCTTGAAGATCAGTTTCGTCGCGTGAAGTTTCCCAGTGTCGGCGTTGAAGGGGCGTTCTTTTCGTACTGCGATTGAATGTCGCGTTTCAGTTGAATCAGATGCAGCTGGCGGGCTTCGGTCTGTTCGACTTTCGTCTGCACATCTCGAAAGACAGCCGTCGGGACATTGATCTCTGCCAGCTGTCGTGAGACTTCGGTGAGTTTTAACGCCAGTGACCTTTGCAGCCCGCGCAGATAAAACATGATCAGTCCGCCGGTCCAGATGATGAAGAAGATCCCGGCTGGGATGTAGAAATCGAGCTTCATGATTTCGTTGTGATTCCACAGGCTTTCATAAAAGAAGTTGTAGCCGATGCGAAGCACGACGAAGCTGACGTAAATCAGAAACAGGGTTTCATAGACAGCGCGAGAGCGGAATCTCGTATGGTCGAAGGCGACCGACTGGATCATCTGATCGATCAGCCTGGACGCTTTATCGAGAAAAGCATGCTCGAGTGTGACGGCCTGAGCGAGTGCATCGCGATGCTCTTTGGCGGTTTCGATTCCCTGACTCAACCCGGCTGACTGCTCATAGCCTTTAATAATCATCTCGACTTCACGGACGGACGATTCTTCGATCGACAGGGTCTGCATTTGCTTGAAGCGTTCTTTGGCTGCCTGCGATTCGTTCTGCTGTGATAACCAGCGTGCCCCTTGAATGGCACCGATGATCGCCAGATGAGCCGTTGTTCTCGCGCGAGCCATTCCGAAAGAAGCGGCCAGAGAGCCAAGCGAGTTATAGATCCTCAGCATGGCAGAGAAGGGGGTCATCTCCCAGAGATTCAACACTTCCGAAAGGAGTCGTTGTTCCCAGAGACCCTTGCTCAGGCCCAGTTCACGTTGAAGGTTCGATGACATCTCTTTGAGTAAACGCTGTTGTTGCAGTTGAATCTGCGATTTGAGTTCTGCCAGCTTCGGCGTGTACTCGGAGGTTTCCTTTTCGATGAGTTCAACGATTTCGAGCATCAACTGGCACAGGTTCGCTAAGCGCAGGGAATCTCGCTGTTCCGGACCAAAGGGTGACGACAACGTCTTGACGAGTCGTTCAAATTCTGCCGGTGTCGATGCCCCTTCACGCTCCGCTTTGAGAGCCGAGATGGAATCGATGAAGTACATATCCGGCACGTCGAAATGGGGCTTGAGCACGTTTCGCCAGTCATCGCGAATGTCGACATCCACATCCGCATGACTTTGTACGAACAGAAATTTGCAGCCAGCTGCAATCGACATCAGCTCTTCCAGCACGCGTGCGGAGCGGTATTTCTGCTGGGTCGTGATGTATAGCAGCACATCGACGTGAGGTAGAATCTGACGCAGACGAGCGGTGTTGGGTCCTTCCTGGGACGATTCACTGGTATCCGGGTCCGGGCAGTCGATGAGGATGACGCGCTTGAGCCAGTCACTTTTCGCTGTGACGATTTCCAGCGTCTCGATCGGCAGGGACGTTTTCGACAGCTCGACTTCCGGATGAGCGATCAGCAGAGGACGCATCGTTGTCGGGCGTTGACGTCCCGTGACACTGACATCACTGCCCACGAGCGCATTGATCAGCGTACTCTTCCCGGACCCCGTCCCGCCGAACGTCGCGACGATCAGCGGCATGTCGATCCGGGCGAGCGTCTCTTCGCAGCGGCTGATTGCTTGCGGGAACCAGCGAGCAAGGGATTGCCAGGGCTTCCAGTCAGATCGTTCGCTGCCCCACGATTTCAGGCGAGCCAGCAGTTCTGCAACATGCGCACGATCCTGAAGATCGCGAAGCTGCGACGTCCATGAGGTGATCGGAGAGGACTTTGAAGTCTGTTGAGTCATGAAGGGGTTAGCTCTTTACTGGTGAGAGAATTTTACGTTTCGATTTGGTCGACGGGAGGGCGAACCTCCGTGTGAGCCGCATCTTTGCATTGCGAAACAATAGCCACGAACTTGACTCCGGTGGCCTCGACTGATTTCGATCTCCTGCACAACGTATGATGTCGATCAGACGACGGATGATTGCAACGCGGGACAGCGGCTCGGACGGAGCCTCGCCCTCCCAGTGTGTGTTCATAATTTCCAAACAGTTGGTGCGTCAGAGAGCAACGGTTGCGAAGTGGTTGCTGGCAGGTCTGCCAGCTGTGTGCGCAACGATTTCAGGCGATCCGAGACTTTCTTGAAGGCAGGACTCCCCGGGAGCTCTGCACAGGACGTGAGTTCATTCATCAGGGTCCCGAGGAATTTTTGCTGCAGGAGTTCTGCCAGCCAGCCGACTCTTTGTTCCACGATTTTCTCATGCAGTTTTCGGAAACGGGCTTCGAGATAACCGGCTGTCTTCGACGCGGACCCCGAAATCGCCGTCTCCCCGACAGCTGCCGTCACCGCTCCCGCCGTCACATCTCCGACCAGATGCAGGACGGTCTGCGTCGCCGCATCGAACAGGAGGGGCGAGACCGCATGGCTGACCGGCCCGACCCCCGTGACGAAGAGCGCAACCGACGTTGCAGGTCTCATCGCCGCCGCTACCGTATCGAGGCGACGGAAGAATTGATAATAGTCAGGGCTTTCCTGGCGGAACTTCATCAGCTGTTCTTCCACGGTCGTTTGAACCACCGTTGCAAGATCCGTCTGCTGATAGGCCGCGTGAAGGTCGCTCAAAATCTGCTGACGGGAATGTCCGCCGAGCATCAGTTCGAGACGGGCTTTGAGCAGCGGGTTACCTTCGTCCTTAATGCGTTCCAGTTGTCGGAAGACCTGCTCGATGATCGTGATGATCGTCGACCATTCTTTCTGCTTGTACTCCGCGAGGTCGTCCTTGGCTGGTCCTGTGAACGACCCTGTCGCATAACGGACGGGCCAGAGGATGGCTCGTCCGACGGTGTCATAGGCGCCGTGCAGTCGCGCGGGCCATCCTTCGCGCTGGTGGGTCCACCAGTTGCGAATCACGCCAATCAGGTAGCGATTCGGCAGATTCGGCCAGCTGTCGATCTGCGTCAGGCGATGCTGTGACAACAGCTTCGCGGCATCCTGGTAGCGGGAACTCGCCAGCTGGATGTCCGACAGCCAGGACTGGGCACCACGCTTGTCATCTGTCAGTTCCTGCAGGGCACCGAGCATGGTATGCAGCTTGATCTCTGCGAACCTCAAGACGGAGAAGATCTCTCGCAAGTCGACTGGCGTCTCTGAAACGGTCTTCGGCGATGACGGGTTTCGTTCATAGAAGGGGAGTCGATTCGCTTCGACCGCCCGGCGGTCATGTGGCGCGAGATAAACCCGTTGCGGCCGGACCCCTGTCTCCTTCGTAAACGTCTCCAGCCACGTCGGCCAATAGGGCTCATCGTCTGGCAGAAAGACCTGATTGAAGACCAGACAGACCACTTTGCCTTGCTGGGCAGCGTCTCGAAAGAACTTCTTAACGGCTGCGTCATTGTAC
>SXPC01000176.1 GCA_005778225.1 Planctomyces sp.
TGCTGATGCTCGAGCCGCTGTTTCGCTGTAACCTTGCCTGCGCCGGTTGTGGAAAGATTCAGCATCCGAAAGAGATTCTCAAACGCCATCTCTCGCCTGAGCAATGCTTCAAAGCAGTCGAGGAATGCGGCGCTCCGATGGTGAGTATTCCCGGTGGCGAGCCGCTGCTGCATCCGCAAATGCCAGAAATCGTCGAGGGTCTGGTCGCCCGCAAGAAATACATCTACATGTGCACCAACGCGATTCTGCTGGAAAAGCACATCGATCAATACAAACCTTCGAAGTACCTGTCATTTTCGATCCACCTCGACGGAATGAAAGATGAACACGATCACGCGGTCTGTCGTGAAGGGGTCTTTGAAACGGCGGTCCGCGCCATCAAACTAGCGATCAGCAAGGGCTTCCGCGTCACAACGAACACGACACTGTTCAATAACGCCAATCCCGAAAAAGTCCGCGAGATGTTCGACTTCCTCATGGAACTGGGCGTCGAAGGGATGATGGTTTCGCCCGGGTATGAATACGAGAAAGCTCCTGATCAACAACACTTCCTCAAGCGGGAAGAAACCAAGTCGCTGTTCCAGCGTGTTCTCGGCAATCCGAAAAAAGGCTGGCAGTTCAATCAGTCGCCACTCTTCATGCAATTTCTGATGGGCAAATGGGATCTCGAGTGCACTCCCTGGGGCAGCCCGGCGTATAACCTCTTCGGCTGGCAGAAACCCTGTTATCTGCTCAACGAAGGTTACACCCAGTCGTTCAAAGAACTGATGACTCTCACGAAGTGGGAAGATTACGGCCGCAAGTCGGGCAATCCGAAATGCGCCAATTGCATGGTCCACTGTGGCTATGAGCCTTCTGCAGTTAACTCGACCTTCTTCAGCATGAAGGGCTTCCTCAACACGGCGTCGCTGGTCATGACTGGCAAACGCTTTGGCGGGACGCCGAAGGATAAGAACAACTCCCCTCCAGGCAGCCCGTCGAAGCGTCCGAATGAGACGCCGGAGTTTAAGCCGTTGGTGGAATTGCCAATCGCGTCGTAGTCTTCCGGAAAGAGACTGGAACGCAGAGGCTGTTCTATTATTTATGCCACCTGCTCAAAAGGTGGCAGTGAGTTGGGCAGAAGTCGCAGAGTTTTAAAGCTCTGAGCCTCTGCTTTTATCATGACTGCCCATTCTCGTTTTCGTTGCAGCTTAGCATCGTTGCGTTAAAACAAATTTCTTCTCCGCGTCCTCTGCTCCCCTCTACGTTCCAGCCTTCTTCAAATGTGAAAAAACCAACAGATTCGTTAAAGTTCGCATAACCGATCCGACGAAATAAAATCGAGTCCACCTTGATCGCGACAAGGAAATCTGTCGCCCGTCCACGGCCATCTGTCGGGAGAAGCAACAGGGATGTTGCGACATATTCGTTTTATGGGCGGTATCCCGGTCCGGATGAAAATCCGTGCCAAGGCGCGTCGCTTCCTCTCCCAACTCGGCAATTGCAGAGACGTTCAGCTTCGCGTGCTTCAGCAGCTTCTGGCGCTCAATGCCGAGTCCAAATTCTCGCAACAGCACCGCCTGACCGGTAATCTTTCGCTCGCCAGCTTCCGTAACCAAGTCCCGGCACGCGACTTTGAGTATTACCGCCCTTGGGTTGAGCAGGTCAAAAACGGTCAGACGGATGCACTCCTCGGCTCCAGCAACAAGCTGATCATGTTCGCCATGAGCAGCGGCACAACGTCACAGCCGAAGTATATTCCCATCACCAGTCGATTCGTCGATCAGTATCGACTCGGCTGGCAGATCTGGGGCATCAACATTTTCGAAGAGCACCGACGCCTGCTGTGGGGCAAACTCTTCCAACTCTCCGGGCACCATTGTCGTTTCAAGACGCCGACGGGGATTCCCTGCGGCAACATCAGCGGGCTCGTCTCGTCGATGCAGAGCCCGCTCGTGAAATCGCTGTATACGGCTCCAGCTGAACTCAGTCTGATCGGCGATCATCACATCAAGTTGTACGCAGCGATTCGCACATCCATCTGCTGCGAACACCTGACTATGATGACCACTGCCAATCCCAGCACGCTGCTGCAGATGGCAGAAACGCTCGCGGGCCATGGTGAGACACTCGTCCGCGATCTGCATGATGGTCGCTTCCATTTTGCTGACCAGATGAGCGAACCGCTCCCCGGCTGGCTGCTGAAGAAACTCCGCCAGCAAAGTCGCCCGCGCGCTGCGCAACTGCAACAGATCCTCAACCGCGAAGGAACGCTAACGCCGCGCAGCGTCTGGCCGATGCTCTCTCTTCTGTGTGTCTGGACGGGTGGAGCAGCAGGTGCCTACGTCGCCCGCATGAAACAAGTCTTCGGCGACCTCCCTGTCCGGGATCACGGCCTCTCCGCCAGCGAAGGTCGCATGACGATCCCACTCCAGGATGAAGACCCGTCGGGCGTCCTCGATATCGTCAGTCACTTCTACGAGTTCATTCCCGAAGAGGAAAAAGATTCGCATCAGCCAAACGTCCTCCTGGCTGATGAACTCGAAGAAGGCCGCAATTATTACATCCTGCTGACAACCGCCTCCGGCCTTTATCGCTACGACATCGGCGACGTCGTCCAGTGCACAGGCTATCGCGAGTCAACGCCGTTGCTGAAGTTTCTTCACAAAGGCAAGCACGCCCACAGTTTCACCGGCGAGAAACTGACCGAGCATCAGGTCGTCGAAGCCGCCCGTCGGACCTTTGGGAAATCGCCGCTCTCTTACTTCACGCTCGCCCCCGTCTGGGACAAAGTCCCGGGGTATCGACTGATGATTGAAGAGCCGCTGCTCTCACAGTTTCATGGCAAGCAAGAGCACCTCGCCAAAACATTTGAGACACATCTCAAACAGATTAACTGCGAGTACGACGAAAAAGTTCAGAGCGGTCGACTGCAACCCATCAAGATCGAAGTTCTCCCGGAAGGTCTCTGGGATCGGTTTGTGCATGAACAGGTTCGAAACCGCCAAGGGACAGCCGAGCAATACAAACATCCCTGTCTGACCAGCGACGCCAATTACCTGAAGACGCTGCAGAATTACGTCGCTCACCATGCCCACGAGGCCCCTCGCCCCCACTTCCAGTCGCGACTGCGAATAGCAGCGACGACGTTTAAGAAGTACTAGGTCGATCAACGCGATTTCGCCGTCGGCATTCGTTGCTAACTTGCGGGTTTTCCACTGTTCGATTCTAATCGTTCCTTGCTTTGGGCATTCAGGGGCGATCTGAGCGGACGGGACGTCATGCAAGTGGGGAGTCTGGGTGAATTTCTGACCGCGGTTGAAGACCGCAGAGGGCTCCAGCGCGTCCGCGCCGAAGTTCACCCGCAGTTTGAACTCTCCGAAATCGCCCGGCGTGTCGATGCGCTGCACTCACCGACTCAGCCCGCCCCGGTTCTCTGCTTTGATCACGTCACCGCCTCCCGAGTCCCCGTCGTCACGAACCTGCTGGGGAGCACGAACCGTATCGCGATGGCCTTTGGCTGCCAGACCATTGAAGAAGTCTCGACTCGGTTTGCTGACTTTCTCTCCCGTGATCTCCCCGCAGGGTGGCGCGCTCGTTTCGATGATCTCAAACGTCATGCTCTCTATCAGCAGTTGCAGCCAACAGTCGCCAAAGAGGGAGACTGCCAGTACGTCGTTCGCATGGGACGCGATGTCGTTCTGACGAACATTCCCTGGATCCAGAACGATCTCGGCGAATCGGGTCCAAGTTTCTCGACAGCGAATTTCCTTTGCTACGACTCACAGACCGGCGAGCAAATCATCGAGCGGGTTCCGGTCTTCCCCCTCGATCAACAGCACCTCGCTGTTCGCTGGTCGCCATCATCCCGACTCGGCATGATCTGGGAACGAGCCCGCAGCGAAGACCGTCCACTTGCCTGCGCCGTCACCTTCGGCGGGCCGATGTCGCTCGAAGTGATTTTGCGATGGACGCCGTTTCGATCTCATAGTCCCTATCTACTCGCCTCAATTCTCGGCCAGTCCCGCATCGAACTGGTGAAGTGTCGCACGAGCGACTTACTTGTCCCTTCGACTTCGGAAATCGTGCTCGAAGGAACTCTTGATCCGAAGATCGCAACCTTCCGGACTGGCGTGATGACCAACGCCGCGGGGTTTCTCTCGGGAGAACGCGATTGCCCGATTATGAAAGTCGCCTGCTTAACGCAGCGCAGCAACCCGGTCTTTCCTGCGATCATCCCGCATCATGGTTTCACGGAATACCAAGTCGTCAACCAGTTGTGGGAGCAGATCATCGCAGCCGCTCTCAAGCTCGATCACTCGCAGGTCATTGATGTTCACTTGCCTCAGCGGGCGATCTCCGGTGACCAGTTGCTCGTCGCGATCGACAAGTCATCTCCCTTTGAGATGCACAAACTTCTGCACGCGATCTGGGGATCATCACTGCTGCAGTCACCACGCCTCGTCATTGGCGTCGACGCCGATGTCCCGCTTCGCGACTATGCCACCGTCATGAAAGCCGTCAGTCAACATGCGTCCCCATCACGCGATTACATCACGGCAACCAGCACGAGTCAGGAACTGGACATCGAATATGCGTCCGGACGTCCCGCCGGCTTGATGGGAATCGACGCGACACGAAAATGGGCTAGTGAACTTCCCCCAGACTGCAAACCAGCCGTTTGGAGCGGACGCATTCCGCATGAAATTCACCAGGCTCTCGATATCAAGTGGCAGAGCCTGTTTGAAATGTAAGACAATTACGGTTGGCTCAACGAGCGTTTACAAAAAACGCCCAAGGACCAGCCATGAGGATTGCGATGAGTGTCGATAAGTCGGGTCAACGAGTGCAGCGAATGTTCGGTCAGATCGCTGACCGTTATGACTTCATGAACCACTTCCTTTCGGGGGGCGTCGACTACTGGTGGCGTCACGTCACGATTCGCAAAGCCCCGCCGCAGGGCAAGGCACCGATCCTCGATGTCTGTACGGGAACAGGTGATCTGGCGATCGCCTACTGGAAAAAAGCCAGAGGAAAAGTCGAAGTCATCGGCTCGGACTTCACTCCCGAAATGCTCAAACATGCCGACGTTAAGGCAGCCGGTCTATCTCGAAAAGACAACACCGCGCCGATTACTTTTCAGCAGGCCGATACGATGGACCTGCCGTTTGAAGACAACACATTTCAGCTCGTCTCGGTCGCGTTCGGTTTGAGAAATGTTGCCGATACGAAAGCAGGCCTGGCGGAAATGATGCGCGTCTGTCAGCCCGGCGGACGCATCGTCATCCTCGAATTTTCGATGCCCGGCAATCCCGTCATCCGTGCAGGCTACAGCTGGTACTTCAAAAACATCCTGCCACGACTGGGCCAACTGCTCGCACGCAACGACCAGTCAGCCTACAACTACCTGCCCGATTCCGTCTCCGAGTTCCCCCACGGCAACGCGATGGTTTCGTTACTCGAAGAGATGGGACTGGAGCAGGTCAGCTGTCGACCATTGACCTTCGGAGTCGCAAGTTTGTACATCGGACACAAGCCCGCTCAGATTGTGAATACGTCACGAGAAACCGTCGGAGCAGGGCAGGGGAGTCAGTCTCATGAATGACCTGGTTGTCGGACTGACGGGTGCCAGCGGCGCCCTTTACGGATTGCGTCTGATCGACGCCATCCTTGCAGCGGGGCGACGTGTCCACGTCACTGCCAGTCCTGCCGCTGCGATCGTGTTTGAGACCGAAGTCGGAGTCAAACTCGACGAGCGCGAAATGAGCATCGAAGCATTCGAACTCAATCGCGTCTTTGGCGAACGCTGCCTGTCGTCACGATCGACTCAGCAGGGCGAACTCGTCTTTCATCACCACAGAAACTTTATGGGCGGAATCGCAAGTGGTTCCTTCCAGACCGCCGGCATGGCGATCTGCCCCTGTTCGATGGGAACCCTCGCCAGTCTGGCTCATGGACTCTCCAATAACCTTATTCACCGCGCCGCAGATGTGCACCTGAAAGAGCGCCGCAAGCTCATTCTCGTCCCACGTGAAACACCACTCGGCACGATCCAGCTCGACAACATGCGCACCCTCTCAGCCGCTGGCGCAATCATCCTCCCAGCGATGCCCGGCTTCTACCACCAGCCGAAAACCATCCTCGACCTGATCGACTTCGTTGTCGCCCGCGTCTGCGATCACTTAGGCGTCGAACACCAGCTAGGCCGACGCTGGGGCGATGACTAACTGCATTTCCCCCCATTCGGCACGCAAGAAACACAAAAATGGACGTCCAATGCGAGATCGACCGTGCTTCTTGCGGCTTCGCCGTCCGGGTTGGGACAACCTGGACTACCCGTCGAATTAACCTACCAGAGCTTCACTTTCAGGATCGACAGGATCTCGCTCTTCTCAAGGTTGAACATGGCTGGAACCTTCCGCTGCTTCTCGGCTCGCTTGAGTAAAGTGCCGATGCGCGAGACGGGATAGACCGCAGCGATTTCATCCATCGGGATCGCGGTCAGCGGGATCTGCTTACCGAACTCATCCCGGGTTGGTAGTGTATGTTCATCATCGTCTCCTTCCGAGACATTGAGAACAAACTCTTCCAGGAACTCGCTGAAGTCCGAAATGCTCGGCCGGTTTTTCGTGGTGGCACCCTTCAACTCGATCAGCTGAGCATTGACGACGACAATCGTGTCCTGCATTCCCTCATTGAGTTGCTCATTGTAGTGACCAGCACAGGCGTAGCCGGAGCGGAGCATGACTGCGAACGGGATATACTCGGCATCGTCTTCGGTCGCGCCGATTAACGTACGAAAGTCCTGGAGATTCATAGCAGTCGCCTCGTCGCTGAAGGTAGGGAAGGCCAGTCACATCATGGACTGACGATTGTTCAGGATAAGACGATTCTGCGGATCTGAGAACTTCGAACGATTGTGCTTCATCTGATTCTCATCGAATCTTCACGAACAGACAAGAAGCACCCCGTCAACGACCTTGCAAATGACTCTGGTCGTAGCAGCTCGCGCGACTTTTTCAATTTTGTCGTTTGTCGACAAATCGAAACATAGAGCGTCCGCTGAAATTTTAGGCCCGCCCGTCAAACCTGTTCTATGTTTCCACGGAGGACCATTCATGAAGGATGGTCACGCTTGGAAAGCAGGTCATAACGGAAACGCCATTGCCTCGATCGGCGTCCCAGGTTGAACGCTTTCTCCCTTGCAGTCCCCCTTTTGTGAATGATGGTCACGCGAAATGTGTGATCGGAGAACACATCGATGATCAACTGGTCTGAAGTCCGAAGAAGCTTTCTGCCAGAGACAACGGAATCCATCGTCCCTCCCGAGCTCGAGCTGCCGGTTTTTCCGCAGGTTGTCACGGAGTTCGTTCGACGTACGGAAGATCCAAACTGCGATCTGAAGGTCATCGCGCAATCTATCGAAGTCGATTCGAAGCTCACCTGCGAACTTCTCAGACACGTCAACTCCGCCTCCATCGGCCGACGACACAAAGCCACAAGCGCCGTTCAGGCCATCACGACTCTGGGCATCCGACGATCGAAACTCTTCCTCCTGACCGCCGCCGTCCAGAACACTGTCAACACCGTCAAATCGCGAGTCATTGACCTCAATGAGTTCTGGTGCATCAATCTCGAGCGAGCCCTCTTCGCCCGCGAAGTCGCCAAGCGCATGGGAACAGATGCCGACATCGCCTACACCGGCGCGATGCTCCAGGACTTCCTGCTGCCGGCGCTCACTAACCGCTTTCAACAGATTTATTTCGAATTCATGGAAGGTCGCTCGCATGAGTCGCCGGAACTCATCCACTTCGAACGTGCCCGCTTTACCTGCGACCACGCCCTCGCCGCCGGTGCCTGTACGTTGCAATGGTCATTCCCAGACGAACTGACCTGCGGCATCCTCCTGCACCACTTGACCGACGAAGAGTTGCACGAGAAAGGTCTCTACGAAACTGCCGTCAGCGCCATCGCTACCTCCGCCTGGATTCCCGATTCTCTCAACCAGATTCCCAAAGGAATCGCACGCCTTCTCGAACGCGAAAAACAAGACGACCGGTTCAACCTGCTCGACATCGCTGAAGAGGTCGACAAGCAGTTCGAAGAACTCGGCTCACACGTCTCGATGCGTGAACCACTCCTCGACCGCATGGACGAAAACATGACCCGCTATCTGCAACAACAGATCCGCGGAGCCGTCAGCGTGTCGCGCGAAGTGGGCAACTACACCCTCGAAGAAAAAATCGGGGAAGGGGCGATGGGCGTCGTCTATAAAGCACGTCACAGAATGCTCAAAAGACCCGCTGCAGTCAAAGTCGTCAACAAGAATATCGTCGACGACAAAATCATCGAGCTGTTTCAGCACGAAGTCCAGATGACCAGCCAGCTGCAACACCCGAACACGATCGCCATCTACGATTACGGTCGCACGCCAGACGGGTTGTTCTACTACGCCATGGAATTCCTCGACGGCATTACGCTCAAAGAGCTCGTCAAGCTGTATGGTCCTCAGCCGATGGGACGCGTCATCCAGATTCTCATTCAGGTCTGCGGGTCGCTTGATGAAGCTCACCAGATGGGAGTCATTCACCGTGATATCAAACCTGAGAACATCATGCTGACGACTCGCGCAGGGCAGCATGATTTCGGTAAGGTTCTAGATTTCGGACTGCTCCAGATTTACAAGCAGTCGGACTCTCTCAATGTCGACGAGAACGCACCGAAGCAAAAAGGTCTCTGCGGAACTCCGATGTACCTTTCGCCGGAAGCCATCGATACTCCTGACAATGTCGACCACCGTGTCGATATCTATGCCCTCGGTGCAACAGCCTATTACCTGCTCACCGGCCACACTCTTTACACCGGGAACAGCGTCGTCGACATCTGTCTTCAGCAGGTCACCAAGACGCCGATCACGCCTTCGAAGCGTCTCGGGCAGCCGATTGACGCGGACCTCGAAGACCTGGTCATGAAGTGTCTCAACAAGAAGGTTGAAGACCGCCCGGAGTCAGTGCGAGAACTGGCGATTGCGTTGTCAGGCTGTCAGTCCGCTCGCAGCTGGAACTCGAACGATGCCAGAAACTGGTGGGGAATGTATCTGACCCATCGTACGAGCGGTCAGCTCGGTGTGGAACCGACAGCAACAGCAAGCGAGCATTCAACACCAACGCTGACCTTGGAATTCGACAGCTCTGTCGGCGAAAGCTCTCGTCTAGGTGAGAAGACTCACATTCCAGCCTGAAGCAAACAGTCTAGGCAGTCTCTCATGCTTGCAGCTTTAAGCAGGCATGTTCTGAAATAAGACTGGAACGCAGAGATCACAGAGTAAAGCAGAGGCAGAAAATCAAATTTGGAGCAACGCCAGGAAAGTCACAAAGTAAGCGAATACGAGTCCCACTTTAAACCAGCACGGTCACAACAGTCGTGCCATGCTCACAGCTTTGGGTGAGCACGCTGCGTCGTTTGACGATGGAGCGTTCAGAACATGCTTGCTCAAAGCCGCAAGCATAGCACGCTGAGAAGATGTCTCGCTGAATCAAGTGGTGAGTGGCATAAGGCGCAAAGAATAAGGTTTTGATTTCTCTGCGACCTCTGCTCCCCTCCGCGATCTCTGCGTTCCAGTCTCTCCGAATCAGTCAAACCATAAAAAGCACGGGATCGATTCCCGTGCTTTTCGTGTTTTCAGTGATCCCTGAAGTGGGCGATCAGTGCTGCATGTTTCTTGATTGCGCCATGGCGTCTTCAGCTTCGCGAATCAGGCCGCAGCGT
This sequence comes from Planctomyces sp., assembly GCA_005778225.1. GTDB lineage: Bacteria > Planctomycetota > Planctomycetia > Planctomycetales > Planctomycetaceae > SXPC01. The sequence continues at coordinate 9,748 of SXPC01000176.1, forward strand.
TGGCAGATGACAGACAGCTGGGTGTAAGAAAACGGATCTTCCGGTTCGAGCTCGACGACTTTCTTCGCGTGAGCAACCGCGTCTTCTTTCTGGCCAAGCTTCTGCAGGTTGACCGCCAAGGCTGAGTGAGTCAGCACATGGTTCGGCGACGTGACAATGATTTCTCTAAGCTTCTTGACTGCCCCTTCCAGATCGCCTTGTTCCTTCAAAGACGTTGCTTCGTCGTACATCTGGTCTGGGTTTGGAAAGGCTTGTTCGGGCATGAATACATCCGCGGGGAGGGTTGAGGTGGGCGAGACGCGATGGTTTTGGTCATCTTAATAGTGAGCCATGTCAAGTTCCAGTCCCTGTATTCCAGAAGACAGAGTTTCCGTGAAGATTGCATGGTCCATTTCACTTGTCAGATGTCCGTTTTCGAGGTGGACACTTTTCGAGCCGGACGACCTCGAATGGGTTGGCTGATCAACGACCATCTTGGTACTCTCGCTGAGACTGAATGTCATGAAACTCGTCGCATCGCTCGTGGGAATATCTGGTGTCGCCAACTGAACGCATCACTAAAGTTGAATGGGTCTTCGTCCTCGTCGCGACATTCCTCGGACTCGGTTTACGATTCTGGCATCTCGACCGGCTGGCCGTCGAACACTTCGACGAAGGGGTCTATGCATCCAACCTCTTCTTCACCGAACGTGACAACTTCCGCTACCCCAATCAACACCTTTACGCCCCTCCCTTGGTTCCAGGTTTGATCGAGTGGTCGATGACGTTCCTCGGCATGGAACCTTGGGTACCGATGATCCCGGGAATCCTCCTCGGAGCAGCGACCGTTCCGCTGCTCTGGTGGATGCTGCGCGGCCTCGCCGGTCCACTCGCCGCGATGCTCGCCTGCTGGCTGCTCGCCACCAACGAGTATCACATTTTCTATTCCCGCACCGCGCTGACCGAACCGGTCCTGGGTTTCTTTTGGGTCCTCGCGCTTGGACTCGGAGCGAGAGCCTTGCTGATTCCTTTGGCTGACAACCCTCGTCGCGCCTACACCCTGGCCGCGTTCGCTGGTCTCGCCTGTGGCCTCTGCTGGTGGACCAAGTACAACGGCTGGCTGACCGCGTTTCTATTAACCGCGACCGCGGGCCTTCAGTGGCTGATCATGGAGAGAACCAGCCGCCGCCTCAAGCAGAATCTGATCGTCGTCGGCATCATGCTGGCAGTGACCATCCTGGTTTACGCCCCCTACATCTGGAGCCTGCAACCCACCGGCGGGTACCTTGCCGTTTCCGCGAATCACCGGCAGTACCTTGAAGGACTGGGATCGTGGTGGAAGAACTGGAATCTGCAGATACAAAGTTTGAATACACTTCAAACTTATATGACTGGGGCGTTGGGGGGCATTTCGGTTCTGGGATTCATTCTGTGGTCGCGGGAACAAGAAGCCCAAGCCAGTAGAATACTCCTGATTGACACCCTCAGGAAATCTCGCTTTTGGCTCATGCAGATTGTGTATTACGTCTTTTTTTCAAACATCATTTCTGACTTCACTTTTCTTCTCGTGGGTGGACTGGCAGTCTGGCTCTGCTACGACTATCGGAAGTCAATCAACGCACGGACGAAGTTGACAATGTCAATCGGTCTGACAGCGATTTGGCTTGTATCACTGCTGATAATGACACCACTCTATCATCCTTATCCAAGATTGATTCTGCCAGCAGTCATTGCAGGTTTAGTCTTGTACGGAATCATGGTTGAACTAATCCGTCTGACGTATGACAACAAGGCAGATTCGAAATCCTCTGATCTTGCAAAAGAAAATCGAAGAACAAAAATTCTGACTGTTCTTATGGCCTTTTTGCTTTTGAATGCTGTTAGGGCCACGATCACTTTGCCAACGAAAATCTATGGACAACGAGTGGGTTTAGAGACCAGTGTTTCTCAAGTCGTCAAAACTGTCATCCCCAACGGCGATCTCAACGCCCCCGTCATCGTCTACGTCTATGGCGAACCCGCTGTCTATTGGAATCTCTCTCGTCAGCAGATCCTCGCAGGTCCCGTCAGTGATCTTGAATTCGCTAGCTCCGAAACGCGTCCGGCAGGCGTGTCGCTGTACCTGGTGACTGGTCCTCATGCTGGTCAGACGCCTGCCTTCGCAACCCAGATGGAAGCCAAGAAAGACCTCTTCGAAGAGGTCGGCAAGTTCGACTACGAGCCAAGCCTGCTGATCAAAATGGACGAAGTCGGCGGCGATCCAAAGGCCAAGAAGGTAGAAACCTTGACCCTCTGGAAGGTGAAGTAAGGCGAGCGGGGGGGGTGTGAACCCCCTGTCTTATAAACTAGCCATGCAGTGAAAGATGACGAATCTTTCGCATCGACTTGAGGCGTCTTGCTTCTGATGCCTTCAACTCGTTGTTAGTCAATACGTTTTCAGACAGGGGGTTCACACCCCCGCTCGCCTTTCTGACTTTTCAGACTGTCCTTCTGCTGTCTGAAAACCCATTTCGCGTTGTAAATGTTGCCCGTTTCACGTGAAACTTGAACGGTGAGGGCAACCTGTCTTGATGGGTTTTCCAGGTTGGTTTAGAACGCGGGACGTTTCAGACGCATGACCCCGATGACTCACTCGCCTTGGAGGCTGTGGGGTTGGGGAGCTTCCCGTATGACCTTGGTGACTTGCGCACCATCGTCGAACTTGCCTTACGGAGTTGTCACGATGACTGACGGTCACCAACACGATCATCACGATCACAACCTGCAGAATCATGAGAACCACGATCAGTCCCACGGACACCATGAGCATCATCAAGACGGGCAGCATCACGAGCACGGCCATCACGAACAAAACCAGAATCACGAACAGCACCATGGTGATCATCACCATAGCGGACATTATCAGCAGGACGGACAGAGTATGAACGAACAACAGCCAGCCGAACAGCAGCCCGTCGAAGAGCAGGTCGTCGCACGTCGTCGTCTCGGACGAGGATTGGGTGCACTGCTGGGGGGAGCTGGTCCCACCAACGAACCGATGGAAGAGGCCGTCGCTGAGGTTGAGAAATCACCCGAAGTCAAACTGCAGCTGCGCGAACTCGCGATCGCCAGCATCCGACGAAATCCAAACCAGCCGCGCAAGGACTTCGACGCGACCTCGATTAAAGAGCTCGCCAACAGCATCAAAGAACACGGCGTCCTTCAACCGATCATCGTCCGCGAGTTCGATGGGACGTCATTCCAGATCGTCGCGGGTGAGCGTCGCTGGCTGGCTTGTCAGCAGATTGGTCGCGAGACGATTCCTTGTCGCGTGGTCGATGTCATCGATAAGACGGCCTGCGAATATGCGTTCGAAGAAAACCTGAAGCGTCAGGATCTCTCCGATCTCGAGAAGGCCCAGGCATTCAAAGACTACATGAACCTGTTCGACTCGACCGTCGAAGAACTCGCCCGACAGCTGAGCATGAGCCGCTCTGCGGTGAGCAATACGATGCGTCTGCTCGACCTGCCGGTTCCCGTCAAGACGATGATGCAGAAAGGCGAACTGACTGCAGGTCACGCCCGCGCGATCCTGGCCCTCAAGCCGGAGATGCAGCAGAAGATGGCCGAGAAGGTCGTCAAGCAGGCGCTGACGGTTCGCAAGACCGAAGAGGAAGTTCGCAAGATCGTCAAGCCGGAGAGCAAAGAGATCAAACTCGCCGAGAACACCGAACCGACGAGCGACCCGCACCTGGCGTCCCTGGAGTCTCAACTTCGAGAAATGGTCGGCGCGAAAGTCGAGATCAAGCTGTCGGGTAAAGACGTCGGCAAGATCATCATCCACTTCGAGAACAACGACGAGTTCGAAGGCATCCTGGGACGCCTGCGAGACCGATTGTCGAACGCGGCGTGAACCTGAAATGCAGTTTCGGTGTCATTCGAGATAATACGACCGGGGCCAGATAATCACAGTATAGGCCCCGGTTTCACGTGAAACGTCAACCCGCCCAAAGTTGATTTTCAGACAAAACGACAAACTTTGTTCGTTGTAGCCACGTTCGATTGACGAGGTCAAAAGGACCGTCTAGGATACTCGAACAACGACGGGGCGTAGCTCAGCTTGGCTAGAGCGCCTGCTTTGGGAGCAGGAAGTCGCACGTTCAAATCGTGTCGCCCCGACTCGTTTCTAAAACCTCCAGCTTCATCGCTGGAGGTTTTTTGTTGCGCGGTCAGTTTTATTTCTGGCGAATTGGCCAAATTCCAGAAATCTCGTACGAAATCGGCTGTCACTTCCCCACTAATCCCTCGTTGGATTTTGTGAACACAATGGGGAAGACTGACCATGCGATTGACACTGCGAACACTGCTGGCATATCTGGATGACGTGTTGGGGCCCGAGCAGACGCGCGAGATCGGGGCGAAGGTTGATGAGAGTAATGTCGCCAAGTCGCTGATGGCCCGTTTGAAGGAAGTTATCCGTAAGCGACGAGTTCTTGCGCCGGCTGTTGACACCAAGGACGAGTTCGCAGACGCCAATGCCATTTCGCAGTACCTCGACAACACGCTCCCCAGTGAGAAGATCGCGAACGTCGAGAAGCGGGCCCTTGAGTCAGATGAGGTTCTCGCAGAGGTGGCTTCCTGTCACCAGATCCTGACGCTCGTTCTGGGCAACCCGGCTCACGTTTCGGAACAGACCAGGAACAAAATGTATGCCCTGGTCGACTCGAAGATTCCCAAAGCTGCTCCTACTCCTGCTGCCGGTGCCAGTCAACCCGCAGCGGCCGCAGCAGTACCAGTCTCGTCTGCCAAGCGCCCCTCCGCATCAGAGCTGGAAGCGATCGGGGCTGGCAGTGGCTTTTACCGGATGGCGGAACTGCTGGGCGATCCGATCGACACCGGACCCCACGAGGTACCTCAGTATTTGAAGAAGTCGAACAACCGGGGCAACGTCCTCATCGGCCTGGGAGTCGCGGCGTTGCTGTTGATCTGGGTCGCCTCCATTGCTGGCGATCCCGCGCTCGACTGGTTCAAGAAGAACACCACGACCCTCGCCAGCAATGATCAGCCAGGCGAAGCAGCTGCTCCGGCGACAGGTGACAAGAAACCTGCTCCCGTTCTTCCTCCTCCGAAGGAGCCCACCTCCACCATTGTCGCCACCGATCCGAAGTCTTCCAGTGTCGCTGGCATGACTCCTGTCGCGATCGTCGAGACCCCACTTTCTGTTCCGGGAACATCAACTACTGTCGAGATGACCAATGTCATTTCTGTCCCCTCGACGTCGACCGGTCCCACAGTCGCGATGAACGATCCAAGTATGGCGACTCCGAAAATCGAAACGCCCGCTCCGATCATTCCTCCTGGTGTTCCGGAAAGCCCGCCAGTTGACCCGAACCGTCCACTGGCCCGATACACGTTCGTCTCCAGCGAGGAGTTGCTCCTCTGCCAGATGAATATCGATGGAACTCCGGTGTGGCAGGTCATGCCCGCAGGGGCCGTCTTGCAGGAAGGTCAGATGATCGCAGTTCCGAAGCCATTCCGCGCGGAGTTGATTGGACCTGATCCGCTCGCCGGAGTCACGCTGGACGGTGCGTCCCTGCTAACTTTGAATGGAACCGCGAACGAGACTGCCCTCTCGATGACACTCACACAAGGCCGACTGATTTTCTCTCACAAGGGAACAGTGGAAGCGGACAAACCATCGAAGCCGCTCCGCATCGGCATCGCGATGCAGAAAGATAACTGGACAATCGAGCTGATTGAACCGGGCACGGTCTGTGGCGTGGAGATGGTTCCCCGCTCACCCGTTTCGTTCGAAGAGGACTTCCGAGGCAACGGCTATTATGCGCGGGTAATTCTGAAGAGCGGGAAGGTGCGAGTCCTGTCAGGCAATGAGCCAGTCTCGATCATTGAAGGTGGCACCTCGGTCATCAAGACCTGGGAAGGGGCAGACAAGCCGAGCTTGTCGCAGGTCGTGGGTAACATGCTTGGGCTGGTGGCTGACGGAAGCTGGGTCGATGAAAGTATCGATCGACGCACCCAGACGCAACGCAGTTACGCGACCCGCTACTTCCGCGCCTTCACTCCCAACACCAATGCGACGAACACTCTCACTGGCATCGCGACAGATCGTGATGCCCGGATGGCCGAGTACGCAACCCTGACCCTGGGACTGATTCGGAACACGCGTGAGCTCGTCAACATTCTTGCCAACGGCACTCACCAGGAAGCGCGGGAAGACGCGATCATTTCTCTTCGATTGTGGATGAATGAAAACATCGTCAACCGACTCGAGCTGAAGGAAGACCTTGCGGACTACTTCCCTGAAGGCACTGCCGACATTGTCTACCGTCTTCTCTGGGGTGTCTCGAAACAGGAAGCATCCAGTTCGATCACGTCTCGTCAACTTATCGAACTTCTGGGGCACGAAAACGTCGCCGTGCGGCACCTGGTCATCGGTCAGCTGAAGAACCTGACCGGCAAGAACTACGAGTACCGCGCAGAGGACTCGAAGGCACTTCGAGAGAAGTCCGTCGCCCGGTGGATCGAGCACCTGATGAAAGAAGGGGCGATCCTGACTATTCCGAAGGACTCGACATCGACTCCGGTCATTTCGACGCCTGCTGGATCCGCTCCTGCAACACCGGCCCCTGAGGCACCGTGACCACGAAGCCTCAAAAGCGAAAGCAGTTCGATGCAGCCCCTCGCGTCCCGGTGGATTCGAGGGGCTGCTGTTTTTTACCGTCGGCGTTATCGAACACGACTGTTTCGCGGTTAGTAGAAGAAGCCGCGAACTGGCCTCTCACGACCGAGCCGACAGTTCGCGCCGATCTTTCGATCCACTAAACTCAAGCGTGAACACCCCGCCGAGTTTCTCGCGACTCCTCTAACCCAGACCGCATCCGTGACCACTGCCGCAGTTCCACCTGTTGAAAAGAAGACCTCCCTCCTCGGACACTTGCTGAGCCTGGTGAGGTTTTCGCATACGGTCTTCGCGCTGCCGTTCGCGCTGTTGTCGGCGACGCTGGCGTGGTACCAGCGAGGAACGTTTCGCTGGGTGGAGCTTGTCGGAATTCTGGTCGCGATGGTTTGCGCCCGCTCTGCTGCGATGGCGTTCAACCGCCTGGTCGATCGGAAGTACGATGCAGACAATCCTCGAACCAAGGGGCGTCACATTCCGGCGGGCATTCTGTCTGTTGGGCAAGTGACATTATTTCTGGTTCTCTGCTCGGCTGGATTCATCGCGAGTACCCTGCTCTTTCTCCCCAATCGCTGGCCGTTGATTCTTTCGGTTCCGGTTCTGCTCTTCCTGCTCAGCTACTCGTACATCAAACGTTTCAGCATGTGGTGTCACTATTGGCTGGCGGCGGCTTTAATGCTGTCGCCGATCGCGGCCTGGATTGCGATCATGGGAAGTCTTGCGTGGCCCCCGGTGATTCTGTCGGCGGTGATTTTCTTCTGGGTCGGCGGGTTCGACATCCTGTACGCCTGCCAGGATTACGAGTACGACAAGCAGGCCGGCCTGTTCAGCATCCCTGCCCGACTGGGGGTTCGGAACGCCCTGCGGATCTCGATGGCGAGCCATTTTCTGATGCTGGCCTGTTTAGGGCTGTTTTGGTTCGTCGGCGATTTCGGTATAGTCTTTATGGCGGGTATGGTCCTGTTTGCGGGACTGCTTGTCTATCAACACACTCTGGTGCGTGAGGACGATCTGTCCCGCGTCAACCTGGCCTTTTTTCATACTAATGCAGTCCTGAGCATCGGCATCTTTCTGGTCGGTGCGCTCGACCTGCTCTTGAGATCGATTTGAAACGTATGAATCCCACGCTGAATACGATCACAGAAAAAATTCGAAACGGGCAACGTGTCTCCGTCGAGGAAGGGATCTTCCTGGACGAGCATGTCGACCTGATGACCTTGGGGCGTCTGGCCAACGAGATCCGCGAACGCAAAAACGGCAACGACGCCTTCTACAACACCAACATCCACTTGAACCCAACCAACGTCTGTGTCTACCGCTGTCGGTTCTGTGCGTTCCGCTCGGATCTGAAAAGTGAGAAGGCGTATGTCTTCACAGACGACATGGTTCGTGCCCGGGTCGCGGAAGCTACCGCTGCCGGGGCGACAGAGATCCACGTCGTCGGCGGGCTGCACCATCAAAAGAAGTTCGACTGGTACGTCAACATCGTTCGGGTTATCCGCGAGTCGGATCCGAAGATCCACATCAAAGCCTGGACCCCGGTTGAGATTCACTGGTTCTCTCACCTGACGAAGCAGCCCTACGAATGGGTTTTCAAAGAGCTGATTGATGCTGGTATGGGAAGCATGCCGGGCGGTGGTGCTGAGATCTTTGATGAGGAAGTCCGCAGCCAGATCTGTGAGCACAAAGCCGACTCGAGCAAATGGCTCGACATCCACCGTGTCGCTCATCAGATGGGCCTGCGATCAAATGCGACCATGCTCTATGGTCACCTCGAATCGGCACGACACCGAGCCGATCACTTGAACCGCCTGCGTGAACTTCAGGATGAAACCGGCGGATTCCAGACGTTCATCCCGCTTGCTTTCCACCCTGACCACACCGGCCTTGATTACATTCCCAAGCCGACGGGGCACATGGACCTCAGGATGGTCGCGCTGTCCCGAATCATGCTCGACAACTTCGACCACATTAAAGCCTATTGGATCATGCTCGGCGAGCAAATCGCACAGACCGCGCTGAGTTTTGGAGCCGACGATGTCGACGGGACCGTCGTCCACGAGATCATCTACCACGACGCCGGTGCCAAAACCCCCGAGGGTCTGACCGTCACCCAGTTGCACCGAATGATCCGCGAAGCGGGTCGCAATCCGGTCGAGCGGGATACCCTTTACCGACGCGTTCAGCGCGACGGCGCCAACTGGTGGGTCGAGGGACATGCGCCGGAACCGTTGCTGGCATGATCGCGGCGATGGCTGGGGTCAGGTTCGTTCGCTGACCCCAGAAAGCGACTCGAACGGCTAAGGAACTGGGGCCAGCTAGAAAACCTGACCCAGCCATTCATCGGACAACTCTGGAAGAGAACTGTCGTCTCCCCATGCTCAACGTCAAGACCATCGATCACGTCACCTTCGTCGTTAAGGACCTTGATCGTTCGCGCGCGTTCTATGTTGACCTGTTGGGAATGAAGGACATCGCCCGACCTGCGTTTGATTTTGGCGGGTCGTGGTTTCAGGCGGGGCCGACGTTGGTGCATCTGATTCTTGAGCATGACAAATCAGGACCGGCTGGAATCTTCAAGCCTGAGAGTTTTCAATCGAGTCGGACCCATCACGTGGCATTTCAGGTGGAGGATTGTCCCAAGGCTTTTGAGATTGTTCGCCAGCATCCTGGCGCAAAGGTCGCGCATTCTCTCAAGCAGCGGCCGGATGGGGCGTGGCAATTCTTCCTGGAAGATCCGGACGGGCATGTCATTGAGCTGACCTCTGGTCCGTAAGGCTGCTGCTATTTCGTAGTTTGGAACGCGTTTAACCCTTGAATCGGTTAACACGCTGAGGCGAAATGCTTATTCTATGGGGGCAGTTCTCGCTGAAGCAAAGCTCACGGAATCTTCAGTCGATAACTCGCGACAGGCAGACTCCGTTGGTCTCGACGGTGTCTGTTGTGTGGACAAGTGAATACACTTCTTTTCCTCGTCCCCTCTAATCAGAAATCATTCAGCCGACTTGCCGATGCGAAATCAACGCAGGGCGGATTTGAATTGATTTTCCTCTCTCGATCATCAACACTGTCGTCTTCTCATTTTCAGACGCCACGCCATGGCCAGACGGCGTGTTGTCTGGTGACGGCAGATCCCCGAACGACGAGCCAGTGTGACAGCATGATGGGAATCGGACTTGGCATGATCAAACAATTGTTGACCATCTCCATGGCGATCGCAGGACTGATTGCGCTGATGACCATAGCCGATCTTGCAATCGGCATCCCGTTTTCTCGTGCCAGCATCGTGATGGATGTGATGTTTCTGCTGAGCGCGGGCATCGTCATCTACATGGGCATCGATAGCTACAAAGACCTCCGATAGATCTTCTTCATTTGTGCAAGACGAGATGACCTGGCGCACCTTCGTCGGTCTTTTCACCGTGTCTTCTCGACAGTCACACTGATCAAATTGAGCAAATGTTCAATTTGAGAAATGGGAAAATGACTGGATCGCTGAGAGGAGTCGTGGACGAAAAGTAAGGTTCCTGATTTTGCTTTTCAAGAGTTCCTGACGTCTTCGTGACGTTGCGTTGAATCGGAACTTCTTCCTCTGCATGCTCCGATCACCTCTGTGTCGTCTTTCGAGTTGGCGACCAGGTCAAGCTGCATTGAACTCCAGTCTTCTCTTCAGATTTACCGCCAGACGGGTGTCGACTCGTCGGTCCAATTATCCGAGGTGACGGTTGGCTTTTTCTCGCGGGTTGTTTCGGGAAGTGGCTCGAGTCTGGGTTGGCCTTCGACCGGTTTGAGATCGCCGGGGGGATTGGCCCATTCCGGCATGCTGCTGTTCGACTCGGTTTTATAACTGGCGGGTTCGACTTTGGCGGTTCCGGCTTCGCGATCAGCAGACGCCCAGTCGACGACGGCGGTCTTGGGGTTTGGCGTCGTCGCTTGGGCTGAGAGTCCACCTGGGAACGACTCGGTGGCGGTGTTCGTTTTGACGAGTAGCTTCGCTTCCAGAACCTGACTGGGGCTTGTTGCAAAGAGAAGCTTCAGAGAGATCTGATCCATCTGGGATAGGTCTGTTGTTGGCTCGACTTGGAAAAGGAAGCCGGATTTTATGAACCCGTCCTGCCAATACTTGATGCACGATTGTGAAGTCAGGTCCCATTGCTCAAGGGGGGGTGACGAATCAGACTGATCCGCTCGACGAAGCTGGATTGTCACATCTCCAGGCAGCTTGACCGGCTTTTCCAGGCCATCCTGCGGAGTGAAAAAGAGGACTAAGGTCCGCTTGTTGTTGACCCGATTCAGGCCTGTATAAAGAGGATCAATGACAATCTTTTCGACACGGGATTGAGCCGAGACGAAAGCGGTTGAACCGGGGGCACTAGCATCCAGACGTTCCTGCAAAGTCTGATTCTCCTTGCGGGCGTAGGCGAGTTCCTGGAGGTTGGTGTTCAGCTGAGTTTCGAGCGTCGCCAGCTGTTCTTCCTGGGCGCGCAACCGCGATTCCAGCAGTTCCTGATGTCCGCGACTGCCGCAGCCCGGCAGGAGGATCATCACAATAAGTAGTCGTAACCAGCCAGCCATCGCTCGTCATCCTTGACGTCAATACGGGCGTTGCGCGACATTCCGACGCGCATGAAAACAGCCACCATGATACGTCGATCATTGGTGGCTGTCGAGATGACATCTTTCGCACTGCTGGATAACGGTACTATGGAAGTATTCATACGAAAGATAAGAGAGACTGGAACGCAGAGATAACAGAGGAGAGCAGAGCACGCAGAGGTAACATTCAGATTCAACGCAAAGTCGCGAAAACGCAAAGAAGACCTGCAAGGATAGAAGAATCTATCACTCTTCTCTGCGACCTCTGCACTCCTCCGCGTGCTCTGCGTTCCAGTCTTCCTCCTGCTCTTTTGCTACCGCTTCCCACTACTCCGACTTGATCGGCAGGTCGAATTTTTCGAGGACCTTGTCGACGATTCCATAGCCCTTGGCTTCGTCGGCGGTCATGAAGTTGTCGCGGTCGGTGTCTTTCTCGATATCATCGATCGACTTGCCGGTGTGCTTGGTCATGATTTCGTTCATGCGTCGCTTAACCTTGAGAACTTCGCGAGCGTGGATTTCCAGCTCGGTCGCCGTTCCTTCCATGCCAGCCAACGGCTGGTGGATCATGATGCGGGCGTTGGGCAGTGCATATCGTTTGCCGGGGGCGCCTGCTGTCAGGAGGACGGCACCCATGGATGCGGCCTGTCCGATGCAATAGGTCGCAACGTCGCAGGTGATGAACTGCATGGTGTCATAAATCGCCATTCCGGCCGAGATCGAGCCGCCGGGTGAGTTAATATACATGTGAATATCTGCCTTCGGGTCTTCGAACTGCAGATACAGCAGTTGAGCGACCAGGGCGTTGGCCATGGTGTCGTTGACCTGCGTCCCCAGGAAGATGATCCGGTCTTTGAGGAGACGACTGTAAATATCCATCGCCCGCTCTTCGCGGCCCGATTTTTCGATGACATATGGAATGAGAGTCGACATGGAAAACCTTTATCTGAATGAGCGTTGATGCAAAGTAAAAGAAGGAGTACTCAACGTGTCCGTCGCTGATCAGGTCGCCTTTTGATCGGGCTTGATGTCGGTTTCGACGAACTTCTTCTTATGCTGCACCACTTCATCAACGATGCCGTACTCTTTGGCCTGCATCGCTGTCAGATAGCGGTCGCGTTCCGTGTCTTTGGCGATACGCTCAATCGGCTGGCCAGTGTGTTGCTGGAGAATCGTGTTGAGCAGTTCGCGGGTGTAGATGATTTCGTTGGCCTGGATTTCGATGTCAGAAACCTGGCCGCCGACTTGGCCGTATGGCTGGTGAATCATGACCTTGGAGTTCGGCAGGCAGTATCGCTTGCCTCGGGCACCGCCGGCCAAGAGGATCGCGCCACCACTGGCAGCCAGACCGACGCAGTAGGTCGCGACCGCTGGTTCGAGGAACTGCATCGTGTCATAGATCGCAAGTGTCGCTGTGACCGATCCACCGGGTGAGTTGATGTAGAGGTGGATGTCCTGGTGACGGTTTTCCGACTGCAGGTAAAGAAGTTTCATGACGATCAGGTTGGCGCTGGCGTCATGAATGGGGCCGTCCAGAAAGATGATGCGGTTTTCCAGCAGCAAGTCGCCGATGCCCATCTGACGCTGACGCTGATAGTCGCGTGACTGGTTGTACGTGTCCTGATGTCGCAGGAAGCTTTCATTCGGGCGATGGTTGAACATTTCCATGGTGCGTTCCATCTAACTTCGAGTGGCAGTGTTCGATTCAATGTCTGTTACAAAACGGCGACGTGTGACCTTAAACCATAGATGTCCATCCCTGGTGGTTGAGTCGGTGCCCTTTCGACATCATAAGAATAGGCTGTCAGGCGAGTGAGGAGAAGTGTTCAGGGACAAGTCATCCGCCAGAAAAAAAATCCCGCCGGGTTTTGCGTCAATGTGACGTCGTCGACATTGCAGTGTGTAGGGTCCGCTGTGCGGACCGTCAATGAGCTTACGGAAGCGAAATGAACTGCTGGCAAAGTGAATGTGTGAGTCGGTCCTGGCAAGTAGCCGAGCGATGTTGGTCATCGATTGACGGTCCGCACAGCGGACCCTACGCGCGCAAAAAAAGGCCTCACGAAATCGTGAGGCCTTTTGATTTTGTGGAGGGCGAATCTTATTCGTCGCCTTCTTCGGTCTCTTCTTCAAACGAAGCACGTTGATCCTTGGTTGGGACGCAGATCGTTTTGCTGATGGCTTCGACGCGATCGATGTCAGCTGGCTTGGCTGGAGTGTCTTTGAATTTGGCGTTGTCCAGAATCAGGTCAACAGCCAGGCGTTCGCGGATCTGGGCACTCAGGTTTTCGATCATGCCGCTCTTGATCAGACGGGCACGAACCTGACGTGGGCTTTCGCCACGCTGGTAAGCCATCATCTGAATTTCGCGTTCGAGATCTTCCGGAGTCGGCTCGATGTTTTCCGTTGCCGCGATCTTGTCGAGAATGAAGTGCTGCTTGAGGGCCTGACGAGTGATGGTCAAGCTGCGTTGACGGATTTCGTTTTCGCGGGCGGCAATGTCTTTCTGAGAGAAGCCCGATTGGCTCATCTCGAGCATCTCGCGACGCAGTGCGTTTTCCATCTGGCTGCGGACGAGACCTTCTGGCAGATCCCAGCTGGCTGACTCAGCGAGTTTTTCGAGAACCTGATCGCGGGTTGACTGGCGTTGCTCATAGCCAACCTGACGTTCGAGCATCTCGCGGATCTTGCCCTTGATGTCTTCGACGCTGGCGACGTTGTACATCTCCAGGAAGTCTTCATCGAGTGGCTTGAGCTGGGCACGTTTGACGTCGAGGACCGTGAAGACGGCCTTGACTGTTTCGCCTCGCATTTCGATGACGTCCGATTCAGTAGAAATCGGGATCGTCGTCTCGCGGACGTCGTCGGCTTTGGCGCCTTTCATCAACTCATCGAAGCCAGCCAGTTCTGCATCCTGGAAGCGGACGACTGGTCGCAGGCGGACGGTCAGTTCGCTCATTTCGCGGACCAGCTTCTCGCCGAAGTAGAACTTGACATCGACAACGACATAGTCGCCAGCCTGGGCCGGCTCATCGACTGGTTGCAGAGTGCCATGTTGTTCGCGGAGGCGATCGAGGTAGCTGTTGACTTCTTCGTCGTTGATTTCGCGTGTCTGGCGGTTGATTTCCAGACCTTTATATTCGAGCAGTTCGAACGACGGGCGGACTTCGACGTCGAATTCGTATTCCATGTCGCCTTGCTCTGGCAGATCGAGAGTTTCGATATCCAGACTTGGCTCACTGATGGCGTCGATCTTGTTGTCGCGAATGACTTGCTCGAGGCTTTGAACGAGCAGGTCGTGCTTCAGCTGATTCTGAATTTCTTTTTCGAATCGCTTCTCGATGATTCGAGTTGGCACTTTACCGGCGCGGAAGCCAGGCAGCTCAGCGCGAGACGTGTAATTTTCGATCGTCTTTGAGCGGTAATCAGCGATGTCCTGGCCATCGATGGTGACGGTGATGTGTTGCTTGCAAGGACCAACTTGCTCAACATTGACTTTCAGGTTCAGACCGCCGAGGGCCTCCTCGTCAGTTGATGTTGCCTCGTCCAGCGTCTGTTCTTGAGTCATGTCTGGTTATCCCGGTGACTATGTCGTATTAATAACTGTATCGTATTCAACCGTGTCGTATTCAACAGTGACTTCGCTTAGAAAAACCGTCGTTGTGGGAACGACCCGAATCATATTTCTGGACGACCTGTTGACTCGATCAAAACGGTTTGTGAAAACTGCCAAAGCAAAGAAATGGCAAGCCCGGTTTGCATCCCGCAAATTATCTGGCGTCCTGCGAGAGAGTTGCTGCCGATTCGATGATCTCGCCTCCAGCATGAGAGGCTTGCCATGTTAAGGCTTGGATTGATACCGCCTGTGCAGATCGACTTGCAATCTGTTTGACGCCTTCCTGCTCCTGCTGAGGTTCGAGCCTGCCGGGTCTTAAGGAGTCAGCCTGCAAACGGGGCCAACTTTCTCAATACCACCAATAAAAAAGAGCGGGCGAAGGGACTCGAACCCTCGACAATCACGTTGGCAACGTGATGCTCTACCAACTGAGCTACGCCCGCTTGTGACGACGTTTCCCTGATCGGGCTCCGTACGCCGAAATCGCATTATGACACAATGTCTTCGTCCGTCAAGAATCCACGACTATTTTTCGACCGCCTCTTTTAAGAACCTTGGCTTTCCTCAATCTCTCTTTGGAAAGACACGCCAAGTCCGCCTCAGGCTCGCGCCAAGCTCCATGTTTCCCGGAATCGACACAACCGTTACGACCTCCAGAATCGGTGTTCACGCAGGGGCTTTGCGTTGACTTTACACAACATGATGCATACGTGAGGTTGCGCGGCTTTAAGTAAATACTGCAAAAGACGTTAAGTCTCTTGTGTTGATGTCCGCAAATCACCATGTTGCCGATTGCCAACATTGGTGAAAATGGGCTTCATGGGTAGTGTAGATAAAATATTACACATTAGCGAAAAGTTATAAAGAATTACATGCCAAGGTGTTATGGATCCATGACTGAGATTCTTTGTTAACCAGACGGAGCGCGCCAACAACCTTTGGCATGCCTCTCGCTTTACATCCTTCTCATCGAAACACACACGTTTCCACAACACACCAACACACACTGAGTCACTCTTCAAAGGAACGACACCCATGGCTAACTCAAACGCTCTCTTCGCTCAACTGATCAACGACGAAAACGGTTTCATTGTCTCTGCGGAACTTGTCCTCATCGCCACCATCTGCGTCATGGGTATGCTTGTCGGCCTGACCGAAGTGGCTTTCAACATCAATCAGGAACTCGAAGACGTCGGATCGGCTTTCGGAAGCATCAACCAGACCTACCGCTACAACGGAACAACTGGCAAGAAAGGCTTCTACTTCGGCTCTGCTTACGGCGATCAGTCAGACGACGGCGACGATAGCTGCGATATCAGCTGCAACGCGACTGCTGAACCAGAAGGTTGATTGATGGTGCACGGGGTCTTAGAAACTGGAAATCACGCGACAAAGCTGATCAGTTCGTCCCCCCACGCGTTCGACATTATCGCTTAATCGGCTATTCAACCTGCTCTTACCCGGATCGGTTAATTTCTAATTTTCAATCACTAATTTCCACACTTGGAGAACATCACCATGATTGCTACTTTCACTCAAATTCTCTGTGCTCTGAAGAATGACGAAGCTGGTTTCATCATCTCTGCAGAACTTGTCCTTGTTGCGACGATCTGTGTCATCGGCATGGTCGTTGGTCTGACCGAAATCTCTTACGGCGTCAACCAGGAACTCGAAGACGTCGGCTCGGCTGTTGGATCGGTCAACCAGAGCTTTTACTACTCGGGCGTCACCGGATACAAAGGTCGCATCGTCGGGTCGCTGTATGGCGACGAATACGATACCTGCGACAGCCAATTCAACCTGAGCTGTGAATCAGGTGCTGTCTCCGAAGGCGGCGGACATGGCGGTCACGGTGGACATGGCGGCGGATACGGCTACGGTTACTAAGCAGACAGGTGGGCGAATCTTGTCCCGCTTCGCCCACCGAACAAATTTATGGACGTGTGGTGTTGTGATGGCCTCTGGTTCCTTTGACCAGAGGCCATTTTTATGCGCGCTGGTTTGTGTAGGGTCCGCTGTGCGGACCGTCAAACGGGTTGCTGTCCTGAGTTGCGTGAGCAGTTTTGAATAAATTGTCTCAACCGGCAATTCTGCGAATTACGGTCCGCACAGCGGACCCTACGGAGCATTCGCGATCATCTTGTTGTCTCGGATGGTGTCTTCGCGCAGTAGTGTTCCCAATAACTGCAACACTGCTGGGGCTGCTGTCGCTGCGTAGCGTGACCAGTTCAATGGCTGCTGAGTTGATCCGCTGTCGAATGCTGCGTCGGCTTCGACGAGGAACAGGAAACGATCTGGCGTCTCGTATGTTTTGACGAGATGACACTCCAGGGCAGACATGGCATCAACTAGTCTCGGGACGCCATGTTGACTCGGCTTGATGCTCAGTCCATGAAACTTATCGCGGTTCACATCGTCGAATCCATGGCGACTGGCGAAGCGAAAGATCAGCTCGCGCTCGGAGTCTTCCAACAGATGGAGAACGAGCGAATTACATTTCACGATCGTCTGGCAGGTATGGTGTGGTTTGGCTAAACCGACGAGAAACCTTGGGTTTTCCCGGTCCAGGGAAGCCTGCGTGACGAACGTGGCGACCAGTCCGGCAGGTTCGTCGATCGATCCCGATGTCACGATCCACAGCGGAGGATCAAGTCGAGATAGTACTGCAGCTGCTGTCGTCATCGCTGGCCTTGTCTGTCAGGCGGAGGCTTTCACGCCGTTGTAACTGCTGGGCATGACGATCAGGTCTTCGAGTTCGCAGTAGAATTCCTGCGAGGTCAAGACTCGAAACAGACGCTTCGTATAGGCACAAGGTCCCAGCTGACTGACCTGGCGATCAAACCGATGAGTGCCATCGGCCAGCCAGCACATCAGGTAGGTCAACTGACAGGCATCGTCTTTTACAAGCGTGACCCAGTGTTCCATCGGAGGCAGAGCAGGGGAGGGCACCTTTGTCGAATCGACCGGGAAGAGATAGAGCCGGCCATGATGCAGATGGCGAGTTTCTTCCGGCACGCTCCAGGTCGAGGAACTTCGAGCGATGACGGGCCAGGCAACGGGTGATCTGGACGACTTGCCGATTGAGACGATTTCGTCTTCATCGAGCGGCTCAGAGTCATCATCGCGATGATGGACAACATGAGTGATCGATTTTGTCAGTTCGTAAGTCCGATACTGCTGGATCGCGAAGAGACCTTCTTCAACCGTCATCTTGCCAACTGGGGGATGGGGCACTGTGGAAGGTGAAGGCGTGAAGGACGACTCCGATGCGGATCCGTGAGCCGAGACGGCTCGTCTAAGGGGTTTGGTCAGGTGATGTTCGAAGCAGACGATGACTTCGGTCAGCAGTTTCAACAGGTGAGACAGGTTTCCCTGGATCTCTTCGAGCGTATAGCTGTGTCCGATGTCCGCCGTCCAGCCGCGGGGATTCGCGACTCGGGCGGTCGTTGCATGAGCTTGCTGGTAGCGGCAGTACGATGCGACGTACTCGGCGAAATTCTTGAACCTGACAACACGTCCAGTCGCCATTGCTCCTGCCTGACCGTTCAATTTTTCTTCGGGCCCGCGAACCCAGTAAACAGCGACATCATCATCACTGCCGGTGGTTTCATTGAGCTTCAGGACGACCGATCCGAGTTTTCGTTCATCGTCAAGATTCGCGGCGCGACCATTGAACTGGTCGAAGAAGAAAGCACTTGGTGTCGCGAGGACGACGTAATGAGGGGGGAGTGCAGGGCGTCGCGAACTTGTCATCTGTTCGATAACCGACAACGCGGCCACGCCTGTCGATC
Organism: Planctomyces sp.; assembly: GCA_005778225.1. GTDB lineage: Bacteria > Planctomycetota > Planctomycetia > Planctomycetales > Planctomycetaceae > SXPC01. The sequence goes on from SXPC01000176.1 coordinate 28,403, forward strand.
GCCAGTAGCCATACTGGCCCAGCAGCCAGCGAAAACTGGCAGGGAACCGCACTCCGAGATTTTTTTCGACACGATCGATCGTGAAGTACGACTCGTGCGCATGCCCCATGAACCACGCTTCGTGCTCTTGCACAAAACGTTGAAATTCAGACAGGGTCATCGGACGTGCTCCTTAAAGAAGCAACCAAACGGGCGCGCAGGGATGGGAAGAGACTCTTTTGTATCACGCTGAACGTGATTGTGCAGCAGCAATTTTGCAACGAGCGGTGAGCGTTGTAATTTCCGCAGCGGCGTTTTTCTGTAAAGGAGGGCGAGGCTCCGTCTGAGCCGCTGTCCTGCGTTTCATCGATTCTTCGGCGAATCAACGGTCATTCCCTGTGTGCCACGGTTATATCAGCCGTGTGATTGAGTATTGAGCCTCCACTCGCACGGCTGACACGGCCTTGCCATAATTCGGCTGCAAAGCTCTCATTTCGCAAGGCAAAGTTGCGGCTCGGTCGGAGCCACGCCCTCCCGGATAGGCTATTTTTCGGACAGCTTCTTCAGAAGTTCAATCATGTCGCTGATCAGAGTTTCCAAAGGCTTCACGCCGTCGCCGTCGATCATCTCGCAGACCATTTTTTGATCTTCGCCGATGTTGGGATTTTGCTTCAGGAGTTCGATCCCCATCGTGATGATAGACAGCGGGGTCTTGATGTCATGAGCCAGTTTTCTAACCGATTCTGGCGGGACGTCTGACTTCGGCAAAGGATCATCCATGGCTGTCTGTGCGTTCTCATTGGGAGTAGTTAGGGGCATGGCTTCTTTTCGCTGGATAACAGCTGCGTCAGGATTTTCGGTCGCGACTTTCAGCAGGATCTCGTTGAGGGCCGTGATTTCCGCTGGTTTGACGAGGTGATAATCGAAGCCCGCTTCCTGGGTGCGTCGTTTATCATCCTCATGGCCCCAGCCGGAAAGAGCGGCGATGACGATGTCTTTGCCCCAGTCGGTTGCATGAATACGCCGAGTGGCTTCGTACCCATTCATCTTGGGCATGCCGATGTCCATCAGAATCAAGTGCGGGCTGAGTTGTTGAGCTTTCTCAATGCCATCGACGCCATCGTGGGCCAGTTCGACCTGATGGCCCAGCTTCTCGATAATGACCTTCAGCATTTTCGCGGCGGCACGGTTGTCATCGACGACCAGGACGCGGAGTTGACGCGTCGATTCCTGAATCTCATCGAACTGAGGGGGTTTGATGACGGGGACTTCGGGGAGTTCACAGGTGGGCATGGTGACTCGGAATTCGCTTCCCTTGTTGACGCCTTCGCTGAGAACGTCGATCGTGCCGTCGTGCATTTCGACGATCGTTTTGACGAGTGTCAGCCCAATCCCCAGTCCCGAGTAACCTTCTTCGAGCGAACGTTTGACCTGCCCGAACATCTGGAAAATGTGTTCCTGCATTTCGTGAGAGATGCCAAAGCCGGTGTCTTTGACTGAGATGACGAGTCGACCATCTTCTTCAAACGCTTTGAGCCAGATTTTCCCGCCATGAGGCGTATATTTGGCGGCGTTATCGAGCAGGTTCGCGACGACCTGGGTGAGTCGGGCAGCATCGGCGTTGACGCAGATTTCTTCCTTGGGCAGTTCGACAAAGAACTCCTGACTTCGGTCTTCGAAATGCGGGCGGGTCGACTCGATGGCGTTGTTGAGTATTTCACTGAGTTCACTGGGCTGCTGACGTAGTGACAAGCTGCCTCGGGTGATGCGAGAGATGTCGAGGAGGTCTTCGATGAGGCGAACCATCTGTCTGACCTGGCGTTCCATCGTCTCGATGACCTGATTGGCTCCGGCATCACGGCTCTGCCATTTGAGAGTCTCGATCCCGGTGCGGATCGGAGCCAGCGGGTTGCGGAGTTCGTGAGCCAGGGTGGCGATGAAGTCGTTTTTGCGCTGGTCAGCAATCGAGAGGTCGCTGGCTAGTTTACGCAGGTTGTCTTCGAGCAGGCGTCGCTCGGTGACGTCGATAACGACGCCCGGCATATTCAGAGGACGGCCCTGCTCATCCCGCTCGATTCGAGCACGAGCGGTGATCCAGCGGACTTCGCCATCATCATCTGTCAGGCGATATTCTGCACTGAATACATCGCCGGCTTTGACGGCTTCGCTAATGACCTGATTTAGCAGTTCGCGATCATCGGGGTGCACGGCATCGACATATGATTCGAGCGAACCGCCTTGAGCCTGGTCATCTGCGACGCGGAACATTCTCGCGAGGTTACGATCTGCGTAGACCCTGTTTGACTGAATGTTCCAGTCCCAGGTTCCGATCTCGCCGATCTCGAGCATCGATTCCAGACGCGACTGAGCATCGGCCAGCGAGGCGCGAATCTGGGCCTGCTCGGTGATATCAACCTCAGCGACGACACCGCCGACAAGGTTTCCCTCAATATCGAACAGGGGACTGGCAGAGTTGAGAATCGTTTTTTTCTGGCCATCGAATGTTTCAATGAGGACTTCTTCGGGGCGGACGATTTCGCCGTTCTTTAATGCTCGACTCATGGCCCATTCTTCACCTTTGATGAGTTCCCCAGTTCTGGGCCACCAGCCTTTCCAATCCTGATAATGCTCAAATGTCGACGAGAGGGGAGTTGAGTCGCCCCAGATTTTCTTGAGTTCGCTGTTCAGGTGAGTCAGCTTGCCATCAGCATCGGCAAGAATCACACCGACGGGCATGGCTTCGATGACGGATCGCAGGCGCAGTCGTTCAGATTGAATCTGGGCAACGTATTGTTCGTAGTCCTTTTCCGCATCGCGTTGTTCGCTCATATCGCGGAAGACCATGATCGCGCCGACGATCTTATCTGCACGACGGATGGGAGCCCCGCTATCGGAAATCGGGCGTCGCGAGCCGTCTTTGGCGATGAGGACCGTGTGATTGGCCAGCCCAACAATGACGCCTTCTCGCAAGACACGCGTGACCGGGCTTTCGACGACGGCACCCGTCTCTTCATTGACAATATTGAAGACGACAGTCGACTGCTGCCCCAAAGCTTCTTCGAGCGTCCACCCGGTCAGTTGTTGCGCCACGGGATTGAGCATCGTGACTTCGCCACGGTCATTGGTCGCGATCACGCCGTCGCCGATACTCTCGAGGGTGACGCGGAGATTCTCCTGCTCCTGGCGGATCAATTCGGTGGCACGTTGGCGCCCTCTGAGTTCGCGGACGACCAGGGGGAGTACCATTGCACAGGCCGTCAGGCCAAGAACAGCAGAAATGACCATTTCGACTCGGGCGCGCTGGAAGCTGTTGTTGAGCGCCTGGACTCTGCTGGTATAGACTTTATCCAGCGTGCTACTGAGTGTTCGTGTCTGGCCACGAATCGCCTGCATCAAACGCAGGCCTTCTTGAGTATTGACGATGTTTCGACCGGCTTCGAGTCCATCCTGACGAGCGACATCGATCGTGCGCTTCATTTCCGTCATTTTACTGTCGATGAGATCAAAGAGCTTTTTGAATTCGTCGCTGTATTCTGGATGATTTTTAACGACGTTTTCGATCTCGTCTTTGCGAGACGCCATCTCGTTGGTCGAGTCAATGAAGGGCTGAAGGTAAGCATCTTCTCCCGCGATCAGGAAGCCACGTTGTCCAGTCTCTGCATCAACGATGACGGAGTAAAGCTGTTCGAATTTGTGAACGAGGTTGTTCGTTTCGCGCGCCGATGCACGGGCTTTTTCGATCTGACGCAGGCGCTGGTAGGAACTAGCGGTCAACAAAACCAGAAACACCGCTAAGCAGCCTATCAGGATGATAATCCGGGTGTTTGTGACCGTCTTCATCGATTCGTTACCCAATTGCATCCCTGCGACGACATGCCCAAGAGGAACATCAATAGCCCTCGAGTGCATCGCGACTCGGCTGGCCCTGTTGATGGATCGAATCACTGACAGGATGTCGGCTGCTTCCGACGTGAGAGTCCTGCAATTCCCTTGTTATCCAGCCGGCAGCAACCTGTCATCCACTTTGACCAGGAAGCCCAATTTCTCTGCCGAACGGAAATCGTTGGCGACTCGGAACGTCGATTGTCCCTAAGGTCGCTACGAAACATAACTTCCGGCGCTGCACAAAACGGCGCATAAAAAGATCCCGCTCAAAACTAGCGGGATCGGTTGGGAACGTCAATCATTCCAATGCGAATGAATTACTCATCATCGTCAGCGAAGTCTTCTTCGCCAGCATCATCGGCGTCGGCATCGTCGTCAAACGCATCATCTTCTTCGACTTCCAGCTCGACTTCGACTTCTTCGTCGCCGACTTCGTCATCACCTGCGACTTCGTCGGTCAGCTCTTCATCGTCTTCGACGACGATCTTCGATTTCGGAGCTTCCTGACCGATGACTTCTTTGACTGGCTGAAGGAAATACAGCTTCTTCGACTTGGAGCGGAGCAGTTCGAGTTTCTCGAGAGCTTCGTCCTTCTGGTCGTAATTGAAGCGACCCTCTTCTTTGAGTGCACCGCTGAAGATCACCCAAACCATGCGTTTACGTTCCAGGCTGGCAGCCTTGGTACGTCGCTTGGCCTTCCGCTTCACGGTCTTTTTGACTTTGGCTTCTGCTGGTAACTTTTCGGCAGCTTCTGCTTCGCGACGTCGATCTAGAAGTGTCTTACGGGCCATGTTTCGAACTCATTTTCCTAAACGGTCCCGGCGGAACTCACCTGAAACAGGGCTCGCCACCGTAACCTTGATCTGACTTGATGCGGATATCCGGCAAAATATCTCAGACACCTAAAAACCAAGCTAACAGTCTACCAGATTTTAGTCTTTTTGACCAGCAAATGCAGTTCTTTTTTTGTCTCGCCCCTTTCCATTTCTAGCTTCCCGGTCCCACCATGATTACACTGCCAAAAACAGAACGCATCAACAAGCATTCAAATACAATTCATCCGCAATATTTCTAAGGAAGCATCCCATGGCCTTTTTCCCTGAAATCTCCAAAATCCAGTACGAAGGCCCTCAAAGCCGCAATCCGCTCGCGTTTCGACATTATAACCCGGAGGAAGTCGTCGAAGGCCAGAAGATGAAGGATCTCCTTCGTTTCTCTGTCGCCTACTGGCACACCTTCCGCGGCAATGGTTCTGATCCGTTCGGTGCTCCCACCATGGTCAGGCCGTGGTGCGATGGCACGGACTCGATGGATAACACTCTCAAACGCGTTGATGTTGCCTTTGAGTTCATGGAGAAACTGGGCGTCGAATTCTACTGCTTTCATGATCGCGACATCGCTCCAGAGGGTGCCTCTCTCAAAGAGACGAATCAGATCCTCGACAAGGTGACAGCCAAGCTCAAAGAGGCTCAAAAGCGAACCGGGATCAAGCTCCTGTGGGGGACTGCGAACCTCTTCTCCAATCCTCGTTTCATGCACGGGGCCGCCACCAGTTGCAACGCTGACGTTTACGCCTACGCGGCTGCTCAGGTCAAAAAAGCGATCGAAGTGACTCACGAACTCGGCGGTGAGAATTACGTATTCTGGGGTGGTCGCGAAGGTTATCACAACCTCTTCAACACCGACATGAAACGCGAACTCGATCACCTCGCCCGCTTCATGCACATGGCTCATGATTACGCCAAGAAGATCGGCTTCCATGGCCAGTTCCTCTTCGAGCCAAAACCCAAAGAGCCAACCAAGCACCA
>SXPC01000177.1 GCA_005778225.1 Planctomyces sp.
ATGCACTCCGCTTCATGGATGACCGTGTCGAGTTCTTCATTGCTCCGAAGGTTCAGCTTCTTGAACCGCTGAAAGAACTCCCGCAGATTATCCACCGCACTATCTCGAAACACCTTGGGCTTCCCATCCTGGTTACCTGAGAGTCGATCGGTTAGATGTGTCAATAGCTTATGAAACTCCTCAATGAAGGCAGTCTCCGCCAGCTCCACGGCCTGATCAAACCGATCCGCGACCCGTCGACACTCCCGTTCATAAAGTTCAGGATTGAGTCGACGCAGATAATCGGGCGGTTCCACCGATGGAAAATCCCAGAACACCTGAAACTCCGACGTCAGGAAGGCCGGATAGTCCATCGCATTGAAGAGCTGACCCAGTCGGTTCTTCGCCGCCCGCTTCAGCTCTTCAAAATGCTCCTCCAGCTCCTTTACTGCCTGACTCAGCTCCCTCTGAAACCGTTCCATCTGTTTCTGAAACACCTCCAGATCCACATGCTTGATCAGCCGCACTCCCGGCTCTGGATACGGGAGCGTCAGCGACTTCCAGTACTGCTGAATCTTCCCTTTGATCGCGGTGACGGCTTTGAACTTCGGATGATTCGTGTCCAATAGCTTCTTCCGGGCGGACACGAATTTCGCCTCCGCCTCAAACTGATCCGCTGCCGTTGCAGTCTGCTCGGCTGAAAGGGATTTTCGCACTCCCAGCCAGGTGAAGGACAGTCGGGTGGCACACATCGTCATTCGCAGCTGCGCAATCGGATCATGTGTGGTTTCAGGTTCTAATGTGGTACTCATGCAAGTCGTTCTTTCTGTGAATGAAAAAAACGCCGACGATCAACTCGGCGGCGTCAAGGTGTCGTAAGGATTGTCAGCAAACAGTTGCGCCAGCGGCACCAACGCGATGCCACCGTCCGGCTCGTAGTTAACCGCACAAATCACAGGCACCGGTTGTCCTGTGCGGGAATCTTGACACTCCACGAGTGCCAGATCCTGATGCTGTGCGGCCGTGAGTAAGGTCTTGAAGTTCTGTTGATGTCCAGGTTGCAGTGCCATGGTTAAAAGCACCTCAATTCTGCTCGATGCGGCGTGTCCGCTTGCCGTTCGTCACGGGACGACGATTTGGCAAGTAAACAGCACCGGTCTCGGCACACAGGCACCGACCACCGATCCACTCCCGCAAGCTGGTGATCGATTCCGCCGCTGTACGAGCAACGGGAACGACCAGACGAGCCGCTTCCGTCAGTGGAATCTGCAGCAGGGCTGACAGGCGGCAACAAGCTTTGATCTCGGCCCCGGTCCAATCGTCGTCGGCGGGTGTTGGCTCACTGGGAGCAATGTCAAACTGACGTCGTGCCAGTTGCCAGATCTGCTCGCGTTGCGATGGTCCAGGGAGATCAATGAAGAAGATCGCATCTAGCCGTTCGGCTCGCGTGAACTCCGGTGGTAACCGATCAATGCGATTGGCGGTTCCGATGAAAAACACATCGCTCTGATGATCCGAGAGCCAGGTGAGGAGGGTCCCGAACATCCGTGTCGAGACACCGGAATCACTCTGCCCATTGACGCCGGAGAGTCCTTTTTCCAGTTCGTCCACGAACAGGATGCAAGGCGCCATTGCTTCGGCGAGTTTGAGTGCCTGGCGGATGTTGCGTTCGCTTTCACCAACCAGGGAACCGTAGAGACTTCCCAGGTCAAGTGACAGAACCGGTCGTCCGACTTCTTTGCCCAGCGCTTTGCAGAACTGGCTTTTGCCACAACCGGGAGGTGAGAGCAGCAGCGTCCCGCGGGGTTTGACGGAACGTCCGGGAGCCAAGGCCTTGTGGCAGAAGTCTTTCAGGGCTGACAGACCGCCGAGGGAATCAAACGTCTCGCTACCACGATCCAGCGACAACAGATTCTGCTGCTTGAGGGCCTGAGCCTTCAACTCCCAGATCACATCGGGACGTAATGCATTGTGTCGTGTTAGCGACAGCGCAAAGGCATTTTCGGCTTCATAGCAGGTCAACCCAGAGGCGGACTCCAGTAACGCAGGCGTGATCTGATTGAGATCTTCAGCTCCCAGCAGGTCCACTGCCAACTTGGCGAGTTGATGCTGGGTGGGCAGCGGATGCTCAATCACCACAAACAGCTTCTCCAGTTCCACAGGGATCTGCAGCACTGGCGAGAGGACCACAAAGAACACCTGCGAGGTCTTGCCCAACTGCAACTGGTTGATCAGTGTCTGCAGGACTTCGGCAGACCCTAAGAACTTGTGGTAGTTATGAAGAAGGATCAGGACGGTCTCATTGCCGCCCGCAATCTGGGTGGCCATCTTGATCGCGGTGATCGGATCATCCGCACGAGGAAGATCCGATTCACCACGCAGGCCACGCGCCAGATCCCAGACGACGCAGCGCCAGTCTTCGGCGTTTGCTAATTCGAAGATGTCCCGTTCGGCTTCATCGGGTTCGTGAGTGACGATCCACAGACCTGAGAAGGCGGCACGAATGTAGTCGGGAAGAATTTCCATGAGTGATGGCATGTTTTAAAACTCCTAAGTTGGTTGTGATCGGCGCATGAAAAAAGCCCTCGCGAAGGAGGGCTTGGAGGAAAAGTAAAACGTGAGGGAGACAGTAACTCAGTGAGTCTGCCGGATTTCCTCTGTGTTCACAGCGGCAAAAAACTCGCTGGTCAGTTGCTCGTGGGCTTTGAGGCCAAGAGCTGCTTCCAGGGAGCGGGTGGCATCCTGGCAGGTATTGCCAGCAAACCCGTGTGTGGAGACCAGCGTCTCACCTTGCGGCGAAACAGTAACCGTGATCGTTGTCATGAATGATCTCTCTTAAAAGACAAAGTGGAAAAGACAGCAGACCATCAATTCGTCTGAATGACGACACGAATCGAACCGTTCTCCAACGGTTGTTCCATCGCCGCATACCCCTGGCGTCTAGCTTCCAAGAGTGTTTTCTCGACGGCATAACGCTGCAAAAACTCATCCAGACACTTCGGATCGCCCCAGCGGCCTTCGAAGTTGTCATAAAAGAGTTCCCCCGCTGCGAGATCGCACACGACTGGGAACTGCCAGTTCTTCAACTGGATGCCCCAGCCCGTGGCACGGACTTTGTAGACGTCAAACGTCCCGTGATAAGAAGCGGGAAGCTGGAGTCGTTCGCACGCTGCTTGAATGGCGGCGACGTCGCGAACCTGCGTTTTGATCGTGACAATGTGCGACATTTAATAACCTCTCTCGGTATATGTAGAATGAAAAATGCCGACCCCAACGTGGGAAATCGGCATTCGAACAGTGTCATATTTCAGTTGGACGAGACGTTCTCTAGCCATTCAACCTGTACGTTCCAACCAGCGAATCGATACATCATGCACAGCAGCAGTTCACAGTTTTGCTTTGCGCGATCAATATGCTCAGTTGAATGGCAGCTTTGTTCAACTTGACGTTGGGCCAATCTCATCGATGCATCTCGCAACGCATCTTTGTTGCCACCAAACCACACGTTTCGCCGGTAGTCATAGCTCTTAGTCTGCTCATGGTCGACACGGGACTGGAGCACCGCGGGTACGGGTATCTTTATCGTTACCAGTCTTAAACTCTCATTTCTGTCTTTCAGTTCGGCGCGCCGAAAGTCCACAGCAATGAGGCCGTCCCCTTTAACCAGATAGACAGCAGTGTAACCATGGCCGTTATTCTCAATCACATCGCCGATGGTGACTTTTAGGACAACCAATTGACCAAGATCTTGAATCTGCTTTAGCGTCGGTATCTGGTGGTTGATAACAGTTGGCGGCTTATTTTCTGCATTCCAGAACGCAATGCTATTAATTGATTGAGTAGGAACTGCGCCAGAAACGAAAACGCCTACAGCAAAAGATAAAATCAGCAGCACGTAGTGTTTCATGGCTACTTCTCCTGAACTAAGCAGCCATCTGAATCACCTCTGATTTCTGTGCCATTGTCGACTGAACGAGAAAGAATCTCATGTCGTTGAGGAGGTTCTTTCAAGCAACCGTCACCTCTATGTTTTCTAGCAACTGTTGTGGAGCAACTAGTAATCGACGCCGCAATTATTGCAGCGCATGTACGAAGAATCGCATAAAAATGTGACATTGACCTCTCCTGAGAACCGAAGAATCTGTTTCAAGGAGCGATCTTGCCCCTTCAGTTCAATATGGGGCAAATTGGCATCAAGTTTAGTTTGCGGGAGGTTTGAGTGTATCAGTCGGCGACGGAGGAGGTCCGGATATGGTTTCCGCTTTCGTATTGGGTTTTAGCAGTTTGCCAATTGCAATTAATGCTCCCAAAACGAACGCAATGAGTGCTAACATGCCTTGAATGCTACTCCGCATCGTTTTCGATGAGAGCTGCGTTGCAAGCTGGCCTGCTTGAAACATGGATTGGGTGCTTTGTCGTATTACTCTTCCATTCAAAGGCTGAGAATCATCTTCTCGTATAACTGAAATGGAAGGAGTCGGCGACACGGACGATGGTGGACTCGGCGAACTGCTGACTACCACAGACTGTTGACTTTCCGCTGCGGTGAAGACATCCATGATTTTCATGCTTCCGCCAATGATCGCTTCGTGATTGATCGACGTCAGATACCAGTCGTTTATCTTCCACCGGTTCTCTTCCACTATCAAATGGAAAAAACCTTCAACACGCACGCTTGGCTCTCCTTCGATTTTCGTTTCTAGCCAATGCCCAACGACGGCTCCATTCAACGTAACTGGAGGATTCGACAACGTAATGAACTCATATCGAAATTCGTCCGATTCTGAGTGTGTCATGTCGTCGATGGCAAGGTATTCAATGAACGGTGACATATTTTCGGTACACACGGCGCGTTGCTCACGGCTATTCTTTGCATCAAGGAACGCGCGGCAGGCGTCTAGAGATTGACTGATAGGTGGCATAAATGCATACGCACCTAACGGAAGGACAAAACTCCAAACGGTGAAGACAATGGTAACGGCGAGCATTCTGGATGGAGATAAGCGAATGCTTTTTTGATTACTGATCCAAGAATTTTGTGTGTGAGATTTTAGTGCACCACGATGGTTGTTGATTCGATCCATGGAAGCAAACCTCCCGAGTGTCAACAGAACTTTGATGGGGTTGCCGTGGGGAATTGTTCACCCTCGGGCAGAATTTGAAATTGGAAGTACCGATTCGCACAAGCAGAATAGTCCATTTTGGACTATTCCTTTGTGGACTATACGCTTCGCCTTTTGTCATGGCAAGGCGTCGTGGAAAAATCCATTTACACTGTTGAATACGAAGTCCTTCTGGAGCTGCTGAAAGAGCTTCGAAAGCAGAGCGGACTGTCACAGCTTGATCTGGCAGAGAAGTTAGGACAGACCCAGTCTTTTGTCAGC
>SXPC01000015.1 GCA_005778225.1 Planctomyces sp.
GCGGCCAGAACGTCAACAAAGTCGCCAGCAAGGTTCTGCTGCGCTGGCAGTTCGCCGAATCCACCGCGCTTCCCGAAGCAGTCCGCACACGATTCCTCGCCGCCAACCGCAACCGCCTCAACGCCGAAGGCCAGATCCTCATCACCTCCGAAGAGTCCCGAGACCAGCCGACCAACAAGGAAAACTGTTTAGCCAAACTGAGCGAGATGATCACCAAAGCAATCACTCCTCCCAAAAAACGCAAGCCAACCAAACCAACCCGCGGCTCACAACTACGCCGACTCCAGGCCAAGAAGCAACGCTCCGAAACCAAGAAGAATCGACGTCCAGACATCGACTGATGACGTCGGTTGAGGCAAGCCACGGATCTTCCCCTTACTTCCGCCTCTCCAAAACGACTTCATGCGCAACCTTTCGATACAGCTCCGCATCCCCGTCCTCAACTCCCTTCGGCACAAACCTGACCTTCGTCGCATCGCCACCCGTCAGGACTTCAAACCACACCAACCCACCCAGATAACACCCCGACGCATTCGCATGCTTGGCATCCAGGCTCAAAGTCTTCTTGCCATCCTTTTCCACCCATCTCCATCCCACGATCAACGAGTGATCCTGATTCGGCAGCTTCGGCGCAACCGCAGTTTTGTAATCAAACTTCGGATCCGGCACGACCACCTGTTGCCCAGGCGTTGCACGAACCTTTTGAAAGGCTGTCCCAACGGGAATGATTGTCCCGTTGAACTCGCGAGCAACATCCTCATAACAGCGTCTTAACCCGTCATACATCGTCTGCTGATCCAGCTTCTCCTGCTTGAACGATGGGGAATCCGGTCGATAAGCCCACGTCTCATGCACCAGCAACTTTGCCTGCGGTGCCAATGAATGAATACGACCAACCAGCTCATCCACATGCGGATGGTAGGTCTCAGGTCGATAACTATGCAGGCTATATTGTTGAATCGTGACGAAGTCCCATTCCTCAGCCTTGAGAGCATCCTGCAGGTTGATCTTGGTCGTCTTGCCGTCATGCTTGGTCGTGTAGGGCTTCAAACTCGGATCCGCGTCCGACTCCCGAGCCAGCCTCGCATGTTTCTCCAGTGGACAGCCACCGATGTTCGCCGTCCCGATAATGATCTCAACTCCCTGATCCTTCCCGATCTCTTTCAGATACTTGCACGCATTCTCCGAAAAACTGTTCCCAATCGTCAGGACCTTCACCGTCCGGGGAAGCACCCTCTCCTCGGCGTGTGAAGACGCGATCATGACGAAGGTCGTTACACAGAAAACAGCGAGCGCTCGCAAGTGTTTCATCAAAGGCTCCAACAACGGTGGGCAGTGTAAAAGATGACGTCACTATAACCACGATGATCACACAACTTCAAAGCAGATTTCCAACCGTGATAACGGTACATTATGAATTGACCATCATTTGCAACCCGCCTTGAGGATGCCACTCATTGAGATGATTCAACCTTGCCCGACAACTCAAGACGAGTGAAAAGATCCTCGTCATCTTGTGGTCAAAGAAACCATAATAGCAATTGTGACGAATCACCCGCGCTCACAGAAAGGTCCTCCATGCTCAGACTCCTCGCCCTTCTCTGCCTGCTCAGCATCTCAACAGTCACACTCGCTGCAGACCCGACTCACGTCCTCATCGTCGTCGGCCCCACAAACCATCCTCCCGGCACGCACGAAGTCATCGCCAGCGCCAGGCTGATGGCTCATTGCCTCGAACATGCCGACAACGTGAAGGACATCAAAACCACCGTCGTTACCGAATGGCCCAGCGAAGCACTGCGTCAAACCGCAGACACCATCGTCTTCTCCGGCGACACGTTCCCACCCCATCGCATGGGCGAAACACAACAAAAACTGCACGATCTGAAACTCATGATGGACCGAGGCTGCGGCATCGTCTGCATCCATTACGCCACCGGCATCCTCGGCACCGACGTCGGCCCCGATGGTGATCACCCCCTCCTCCACTGGATGGGTGGCTACTTCGCCAATAAAACCTGCGCCCATCATCAGGGCATCGCGCGAGTTTTCAAGGAAGCCGCGATCAAGCCAACATCAACCCAGCACGCCATCCTTCAAGGCTGGCAGCCCTTCACACTTCACGACGAGCCCTACATCAACAATTACTTCGGCCCCAACAACAACCAGCCAGCCGACAACGTCACGATCCTGGCCACATCCATGCTTCCCCCGGAAGCCCCAAAAGCAGAACCGGTCGCTTGGTGCATCGAACGCCCCGACGGCGGCCGAGGGTACGCCATCGTCATGCCCCACTTCTACAAAAACTGGTCCGACGACAACCTGCGAACCTTTATCCTCAACGGCATCGTCTGGTCAGCCAAGCGCGAAGTCCCAGAAGTCGGCGTGAAGTCCACCCTCACAGACCTCACACTCTTCAAACCCGCCTCGGTCAACGTCGTCCCGAAGCGGCCCAACTGAATCTCTATCAATTACACAAACAATGCGACTTCAATCGTCAGACCAGGACCAAAGCCCATCGCGACGCATGGCAGCTTCGCATCTTTCTTCATCGTCTCCTGCAGGACGAAGAAGATCGTCGCAGAGCTCATATTGCCATAGTTCTTAAGCACATCGTAAGAACAGGAAAGTTGGTCTTTCTTAAGCTGCAGGGCACGCATTGCAGAGTGCAGGATCTGAGGACCGCCCGGGTGGATCGCCCATGAAGCAATATCAGAAAGCTTCATCCCCTGCTGATCCAACCAGCTTTCCAGCCACGGACGAACATGTTCGAGGATCAGGGCAGGAATGCGTTCAGACAGAGTCATCACGAAGCCGTGGTCACTGATGTGCCATCCCATTTCAGGGAGCGTATCAGGCAGAATACACGAGCCACTGGCCTTCAGGCTCCAGTTCGTCGACTTCTCGGAGACGAAATTATCTCCCACGAAGATCGCCGCCCCTGAACCATCTGCAAAAAGTGCATTGGCAACCTTCTGATCGTTCTCAGCGACCGACTGGAAGTGCAGTGTGCAAAGCTCTGTCGAACAGACCAGAACACACGCATTCGGATCAGCAGCCGCATACGCATTGGCGACACGCATGGCATTCATACCAGCGTGGCATCCCATGAATCCCAGGTGCGTTCGTGAGGTCGTTGGCCGTAGTGGCAGCTTGCAGATCAGATCGATGTCAACACCCGGCGCAGAAAACCCGGTGCAAGAGGCTGTCACCAGATGTGTGACCTGCTTAGGATCGATGCCAGCATTCGCAAACGCTTTCTGGCAGGACTGAATGGCAAGGTCCGTCGCATGTTGCTGATAAGCCTTCATGCGGGTCTCTGTCGAAGGACCAGTCTGATCCTCAAGTTCAGCGACCGCCGTGAAGAAATTCTGACGCTCGAGAAGTGACCCCTCAGCGGAGTTCAAAAAGACGCTATAGCGTTTCTCGACGGTCGACTTCTCAAAAATATAAGGAGTGAACCAGCGATCTTTTTCATCACCTGCCACGAACTTCTCAGCAACTTCGTGTCGGTCATCAAGCGTAATCGCATAGGGAGGCGTAGCGGTACCAAGGCTAAGGATCTTCATGACGCGAACTGACTTTCAATGGGCAAGAGCACGAGTAAGAGAGCGAGCAGAGCATCGCGAAGGAACGCCATCGCGGATTCAAATTTCGGACATACGCGATGCAAAAGAAAATGGATGACTCAACAGAGAGGTCAAAAGAATAATGAAAGCGGGAGAAAGCTGGAAGCCGCTTTCTCCAGTATAGGCCTTAAAGAACAGGGCATTCAAGATGCTTAATTGCAACAATGGCAATATATGGACCCATCGCAATCCGAGGCGTTACATACACTCCGTCTTCGCTCACTTAACATCCGTGAAATCTCACATCCGATTTCGTGGCCAACCGCATTTTCCGCGAAATACCGGGGCAAAGACTACTTGCCGTAGACCTTCTTCGGATCAAATGTTTTATCAATCAGCTTTTGCTCCATCATGTATGGCTTCTCATCGAGCACTTGGCCTGTCGGAATCGCGCGATAGAAACAAGTCGAGAACCCGGTATGACACGCACCTTCGCCCAGCTGATCCACCTTCATCCAGATCGCATCCTGATCGCAATCAATACGAAGCTCGATGACCTTCTGCACGTGCCCTGATGTCTTACCCTTGTGCCACAGTTCCTGACGGGAACGACTGTAATAAACCGCTTCCCCGATCTCGATCGTCTTCTTTAAAGCTTCCGCATTCATGTACGCGAGCATAAGAACATCGCCCGTTTTCGCACAGGTCGCAACCGCCGGAATCAACCCGTCTGCATCAAATTTCGGCGCCAGCAACAGACTCTCTTCAACAGCCCTCTTATCGGTACGTTCAGCAAATGCAGACATGGGAGACTTCCAAGTTGATAGATGAAATTAGCCATAGAGACACGGAGGAAGATGCAAACCATGGATAAACGCAGATGGACACAGATCCGAGAGGAGGTAAAGGAAAAAGATCCATCTCTCAACTTATCAGCGTTCACCTGCGTTCATCTGCGGTTCTAATCTTCTCTTCATCCGTGTGTCTCCGTGGTTTGTTCCAGTTAAATGCGGGGAGGAGTCTAGCTACAGAGGACTCAGAGAGCACCGAGGTTTGTGGCAGAGTAGACTGCGTTCAGACAAACAGCTCCGGTCGACAAAGAAATCTCTATGGCTTCTCTCTGAGTCCTCTGTGTTCTCTGTGTTCTCTGTGGCAAACTTCTTAGGAAAACATCGAATTCACACCAGTGGCTTCAAAGGCATTGACGATGTGATGGATCGTGGGCTGTCGAGTGGCATCAATCGTGATCACAATGACGTCGAATCGACACCGCTGATTGAGCAGACGTTCGCTCTTGAGATAACCCAGCGCAGTCCGCGTCAGCTTCTTGCGCTTAGCAGGGTGTATCGCGCCGAACCCTCCCTCCGGATCGCTGTCGTTTCTCGTCTTCACTTCCACAAAGACAATAAACCCGTCCGGCGAACGGGCAATGATATCAAGCTCGCCAATGGCCGAGCGGTGATTCCGGGCCAGGATCTTGTACCCGGCGGCTTTAAGAAACCCCGTCGCAACGTCTTCACCTTGCTGGCCGACGTTACTCGACTCCCCACTCTTAAAAAACGACAAGAGGCGAGACCACCAGTGTTGCATGGGGATATCGCCTCCTTGATCAGTGATAAGACGGAGAACCGCCTAATCGACTTTGAAAAAATCACTCGCTGTCTTGAGCAGCGGCTTCTTCTTTCTTGTTGACCCGGCGTTCGGTCAGACGAGTTGCCTTACCAACGCGGTCGCGAAGATAGAACAGCTTGGCGCGGCGAACCTTGGAAGAACGCTTAACAACAACGTCAGCCACCTTTGGCGAGTTGACTGGAAAGGTCCGTTCGACCCCTTCACCAGCCACGATACGACGGACCGTGAATGATTCGCACATTCCGCTGCCACGCATGGAGATGACAACGCCTGAGAACAGCTGGGTACGCTCTTTGTCTCCTTCGAGAATCAGCGTACGGACATCGACGGTATCGCCGATTTCAAAGCTCAGTTTGTTGGATCGCAGGCTGCCTTCAGAGGCGATCTTCAGGAGTTCAGTTTTCGATTTGCTCGTCGTTGCCATGGCGGGAATCTCGTAATTGGAAATTTGGAATTCGATGTTGTCCAGATGAGGGAGACGACCTTGTCACCACTCATGCCGTGGAAGTTTATTTCAAAAGGTCGCCGCGCTTTTCGCGGGTCCTCTGGAGGCTTTGTTCGTGTCTCCAGGCAGCAATCTTTTCATGATCACCGGATAGGAGAATCTCTGGAACTTCCATGCCCCGGAAATTCCGAGGTCGTGTGTACTGAGGGTACTCGAGAAGTCCCTGATGGGAGAACGAGTCATACTTGCTGCTCGTTTCATCTCCCAGGACACCCGGAATCAACCGGATGACCGTATCGACGAGAAGCATCGCTGGAACTTCCCCGCCATTGCAGATGAAATCTCCAGCTGAGACTTCCAGAGGCTTGAGCCCCTGGTTGATTCGATCATCGAACCCTTCATAGCGACCGCACATGATCAGAATGCGGGGCTGAGTCGCCAGTTCCTCGACAAGTGTCTGAGTCAAAGGCCGTCCTTGAGGGGTCATCATCACCAGAAGACCTTCTGGCGAGGTTTCTGCACGGACAGCTTCGACACAGTCGTAAACCGGCTCGCACATCATCAACATACCAGGGCCACCGCCATAAGGACGATCGTCGATGGTATTGTGTCTGTCTTTCGTCCAGTTGCGGAAGTTCCACAAGTGGATGTTCACGAGGTTCTGATCGATCGCCTTCTTGAGAAGACTTTGCCCCATGTAACCGGTGAAAATCTCCGGGAACAGCGTCATGATATCAAAACGCATAATTCAGACCTGGGGAACCACTCTCGGGAGGGCGATCGGACAGATTAGCCCTCAGCAGGAGCTTCAGCTTCTGCAGTTGCTTCGCCTTCAGCAGGGGCTTCTTCTTTAGCAGCAGGCTGCTTCGGATCGAGCATCGCTGGGGCTGGCTTGGCTGTGGTCCAGCGGTTTTCCTTGACCTTATCGATCAGGGTCGCGACGCGGTCAGATGGTTGTGCACCAACAGACAGCCAGTAATCGAGGCGTTCCATGTTCAGGTTGACGCGCTGAGACTTTTCCTTAACGAATGGATCGTAAGTACCAATCTCTTCGATGTTCTTGCCGTCACGTGGGCTGCGAGAATCTGCGATGCAAATTCTGAAAAAATGACGTCGGTGACGTCCCATCTGCTTCATTCGGATCCGAACTGCCACGTAAGTCACTCCTGAGACTGAAAACAATTAAGTGATTGGTTGAAAAAGGAAAAACAGAAACTGCCAGGTCACCACCAGAGAAACAGCACGATAAAAACCGCCATGATACTACTTGCGATTTTTCTTGCGTTGCTTCTTGGCGTCCTTGCGTTTCTGCTTTTTCATCTCTTCGATTTTCTTCAGATCGAGCGGGCCACGCTTGGATCGCATCTTCTTGTCGGCGATCTGGACATTAGGGTCCATCGCACCGCCAGCGATATCCTGAATGGCTCGCATCCGATCTCGAACTCCGAGGCCGGCCATCTTCTGCATCACACCCGACATTGTTTTAAAGTCGGTCAGCAGTTTGTTGATCTCGGCCGGCTCAGCACCACTTCCGCGGGCGATCCGGGTTCGACGCGAACGGTCGATCATATCAGGATTTCGGCGTTCTTCCAGCGTCATGGACGAGATCATCGCGTCGATCCGTCCAAGATCTTTCTCTGGATTCATCCCGCCGAGCTGATCAGCGATCCCCCCCAGCCCCGGTATCATCTTGAGGATGTCGCCCATCGAGCCGAGGCGTTTGATCTGCTTCATCTGCTTCTGGAAGTCTTCCAGGGTGAATTTCCCCTTGGCGAGCTTCTCCTGCTGCAGACGCATTTCCTCTTCGTCGAACTGCTCCTGGACACGTTCTGCCAGGGTCGCCAGGTCGCCGCCGCCGAGAATTCGGCTGGCCATCCGCTCGGGATGGAATTTTTCAAGCTTGTCGAGGGTTTCCCCAACACCGATGTATTTGATCGGAACGCCAGTGACCGCTTTCACCGAAAGTGCCGCTCCGCCGCGGGTATCCCCGTCGAGCTTGGTGAGGATCACCCCATCAAGTTCCAACGCTTCGTTGAAGGCCTTGGCGGAATTGACAGCATCCTGGCCAGTCATCGAGTCGCAAACGAGCAACACCTGATCAGGGTTGAGTTTACGATCAATCTGGATCACTTCCTGCATCAGCTCATCGTCAACGTGAAGACGACCAGCTGTGTCGAGAATCACGACATCGATATCGTTCTTTTTAGCGAACTCGAAGCCATTCTGGCAAACCTTGACCGGGCTGCGACCATCAGTTGGCTCCGTATAAACGGGAACGCCGATCTGCGAGCCGATAATCTTCAGCTGCTCAACAGCGGCAGGGCGCTGCAGGTCGGCTGCTACGAGGAGGGGTTTGCGACCTTCCTCTTTAAGCATTTTGGCGAGCTTGCCGGACGTGGTTGTCTTACCACTTCCCTGCAAACCACACATCATGATAACAGACAGCCCCTTCTTGAGCTGCAGTGAGTGGTCGACAGGGCCCATGAGCATGACCAGCTCACGAAACACGATACCGACAATCTGCTCAGAAGGCTTAAGAGACTTAAGGACCTTCTCCCCAACAGCTTCCGCAGTGATCTTCTTAATGAAGTCATTGGTCACCTGGAACTGAACGTCGGCTTCGAGCAAGGCTTGACGGACTTCGCGCAAAGAATCGCGAATATTCCCCTCGGTCAGCTTGCCCGTCTGGAGCTTGCTGAGGGCATTTGTCAAACCTCTTGTGATCGATTCAAACACGACGAAGGCTCTGGTTCAGGGTGTGGAAAACTTGTGGAAAGTCAATGTCCCAATGGCGTTTGGGAAAAACAGAACAGAATAACACGCTGCCTCGCGATTGGCAAGAAACCAGCGATTTATTCTCTGTCTGAATTCTTTAAGCAGAATTTTACGAATTTTTAGGGAAGAAGCTGAATCTTTTGACGTCAAAGTGGGTTTGATTAGAGGAAAACATTCTCATTTAATGATCCTTCACGTATACTCATGTGTTGGCTACAATGGGGAGTTTCCGAAAAACAGTGCATTGCATGGCACGTCTTTCCAATGCACATCGTCTCATTCTGCACTAAAGGTTCATTCGTGAAGCGATTCCTCGGCGTTATTCTTCTGACTCTGATCTTTCAGGCTGGATGTGGGCAAACGGCCCGTAAACCTGTTGAACCTCCCACAGGACGCACAGAAATTCTGGGCTCAATGAGAAGCGGACTAACCGCTGCCTCACAAAGCGGCGAAGCTGGTAGTGGGATGGATGCGATTTTTGATGACCACAAGCGTCTCAAAGAAGTTGACGCCGAATTATATGACAAGTTGAATCCAACACTTGAAAAGCTGGCCAAGACTGGCAGTGCAGCTGAACGCAAAAAACTTGCTTCCGAAGCACTCACGGCGTTACCGCCTGATGAGTCTCCTAAATAATTGACACCACAGACGAGACTCTACTCAATATTTTTCCTTTTTTTGTTTTCCCACATCTGCTCCACGAAAGGTCTGTATGTCTCTCCGTAAGCAAGGCTTTACCCTGATTGAGTTGCTGGTCGTGATTGCGATCATCGCCACACTGGTTGCCATTTTGTTGCCCGCAGTTCAGCAGGCTCGAGAAGCCGCCCGACGCTCAACCTGTAAAAACAATCTGAAACAACTCGGTATCGCGATTCACAACTATCACGATACACACAACATTTTCCCTCGCGCCAACTTTGAAGCCGTGAACGGCACCGGTGGCCGGAATTACTCTTACTACGGCTGGTCGGCTCAGGCAATGCTTCTGCCGTTCGTCGAGCAAGCTGCTCTGTATGATTCGATCAACTTCAACGAGACATCGAACTTCGGAAATAATGATGTCGTCAAACGCGCGATCATTCCAGGCTTTCTGTGCCCGTCCGATGTAAACGCGATTCCCAACGGCGGCGGTTACAACAACGGCCCAGGTAACAATTACGCTGTTTCCGCAGGTCCGTCGGTCTTCTTCCTTCCTTCCGGCGTTTACCCAGAAACTGCACTTTCAAACGCCGCTCATCAAAACGGGATGTTCAATTGGCGCAAGTCCGTCAAGATGGCTGACGTCATCGATGGTCTGTCAAACACCATCGCTGCTGCCGAAATCCTCAAAGGTGACGGCGAAAGTACCGGTCCTGGCTACAGCCAGGGCGATGGCATTAAAGGTGTTCCAATCACTGGCCTGCCAAACTCATTCTGGACAGTCGCACAACAACAAACGTATCTGACCCAATGTCAGACCAACTCAGCAGCGACAACCAACCCACCTCGTGGTAATTCAGGATCAAACTGGGCACATGGAGTTGCTGGCTTCACCGTGTTCAACACGATGGCCAATCCAAATACCAAGTTCGGCGTCTGTATGAGCTGTGCTTCATGTCAAACAAACGATGGTTCAGGACTCTTCAGTGCAGGCAGCCGTCACAAAGGCGGAGTGAACTTCCTCTTGGGTGATGGTGGCGTCCGATTCGGCTCAGACAACCTCGACAACACCACTTGGCAGCGCCTCGGTGCTGTCAACGATGGTCAAGTCATTGGCGAGTTCTAATCTCGCCCATTTTCTCAGGCAAATATCGGTCGGGCTCGATTTCTATGGGAATCGAGCCTGACTGATTTTGTGTGCTTTTTTCACTACAGTGTTTCGCCGTTCCCATCCAATGTTCATTCTTCTTTCGAGGGTCGTTCCGATGTCCCGTCGTCATGCTTTTACTTTGATCGAACTGCTCGTCGTCATTGCCATTATCGCAACGCTGGTTGCAATCCTGCTGCCAGCCGTGCAACAGGCTCGTGAAGCCGCTCGCCGCTCGACCTGCAAAAACAATTTGAAGCAACTCGGTATCGCGATTCATAACTACCACGATACACACAACATTTTCCCCCGCGCCAACTTCAACTCGCGTGCTGCCACGACCGGTGCGACCAACTACTCTTACTACGGCTGGTCTGCCCAGACAATGCTTCTGCCATTCGTCGAGCAAGCTGCGCTTTACGATACCATCAACTTTAATCTACCGTCTTACCCGGACGCGACGAACGACACTGCCAAGCGAGCCATCATTCCAGGTTACCTGTGTCCATCCGATGTCAACATGATCGCCAATGGCGGTAACTACAACAACGGGCCGGGAAACAACTATATGGTCTCCGGAGGTCCTTCGGTCTTCTTCTTCCCTGCTGGCGTCGACACCACGACGAACATCGAAACGTCACCGCTCCCGAACTTTGCTGATCAAATCGGTATGTTCAACTGGCGTCGCTCAGTTCGCATGGCTGACGTCATTGATGGTCTGTCAAACACGATTGCTGCTTCTGAAATGATCAAAGGCGACGGTGAAAACAATGCTTACACCGAAGGAGACACGATCCGAAACACTCCTTTCCCATCCGGTGCACCAAACACATTCTGGCCAAAGGCAACTCAGGATGCTTATGTGACAGCCTGCCAAGCCAATTCAACCGTCACTGGTGGTTCTTCTCCAAAGGGTAACCAGGGCGCCAACTGGGCTCACGGCGTCCCCGGCATGTCGATTTTCACAACCATGATGAATCCCAACACCAAGTTCGGTAACTGCGTCCGCTGCGTCAACTGCGGCACAAACGACACCGCTGGAAGCTTCCCAGCCAGCAGCCGTCACAAAGGCGGAGTGAACTTCCTCTTGGGTGATGGTGGCGTTCGATTCGGTTCAGACAACCTCGACAACACCACCTGGCAACGCCTCGGTGCTGTCAACGATGGTCAAGTCATTGGCGAGTTCTAGTCGACCTGATCTCAGGCTCATCCTGAGATCAATCAGAATCTAAGCTTAGCAGCCTCAATCATTTGTGCTTCACAGGTGATTGAGGCTTTTTGCTGCGCGGAGGATTGGATTACGAGGGCTCGGAGGCGGTGCAACGAAATTTTTGATCGAACTCCGATGCGAACGAAGTGTCGGATCGATATACTTGGAGATTGATAAGGGCACATCCGACATGTTACAGGCATGTCTGCCTCGGTTTTGAATTTTGATTGTTTCGTTAGCGGCTTGATGACAGGGAGTTCACACTCCCCGCTCGCCTTTTTGAGGATGTATGAACAAGAATCTTTTCAACAAAGTCTGGGACAATCACACCGTCGGCCAGTTGTCATCAGGACAAACACAGCTGTTCATCGGGCTCCACCTGATCCACGAAGTGACCAGCCCTCAAGCGTTCGCGATGCTGCGGGAACGCAATCTGAAAGTCCTTCATCCCGAGCGTACATTCGCGACCGTCGACCATATCGTTCCGACCCTCAGTCAGGCTCGCCCGTTCAAAGACCTGCTGGCGGAAGAGATGATGTCCGCCATCGAAAAAAACTGCAAAGACTTCGGCATCACGCTGATGGATCTGAATGATAAGCGCCAGGGTGTCGTCCACATCGTCGGCCCTGAGCAGGGACTGACACAGCCCGGAATGACCATTGCCTGCGGCGATTCTCACACCTCAACACACGGCGCCTTCGGAACGATCTCGTTCGGCATCGGGACCAGCCAGGTCGCCTATGTTCTCGCGACCCAGACCCTCGCGATGAGCCGACCCAAGGTCCGCAAGGTCGAAGTCAATGGGGCATTAGGTCGCGGCGTCTTCGCCAAAGACGTGACTCTCCACATCATCCGCAAGCTCGGCGTCCAGGGCGGCGTTGGTTATGCCTATGAGTATGCAGGCGATACCTTTGCCCGCATGACCATGGAAGAACGTATGACCGTCTGCAACATGAGCATCGAAGGTGGTGCACGTTGCGGCTATATCAATCCTGACCAGACAACAGTGCAATACCTCGAAGGCCGTCCGTTCGTGCCGCGAGGACGCGATTTTGCGACCGCCGCTGAGTGGTGGTTAAGCCAGGCCAGTGATCAAAACGCCCACTATGACGACGTCGTCAAGTTCGATGCAACGACAATTGCTCCGACCGTCACCTGGGGAATTACGCCAGGACAGGCAATCGGAATCGACGAAGTCATCCCCACGCTCGACAGCTATCCTTCCGACGAACGCACCGTCGTCGCAGAAGCTCTCGCCTACATGGATCTGAAAGAGCAGCAGCCCCTCGAAGGACTCAAAATTGACGTCGCCTTCATCGGCAGCTGCACCAACGGCCGCATCAGCGACCTGCGTGAAGCCGCATCAATCGTCAATGGACACCGCGTTGCTCCAGGCGTGAAAGCGCTCGTTGTGCCAGGATCTCAACTGGTTCGCCAACAGGCCGAACAGGAAGGTCTCGATGAGATCTTCAAGGCCGCTGGCTTCGAATGGCGCGAAGCCGGTTGCTCGATGTGCTTAGCGATGAACCCTGACAAACTCCAGGGACGCGAAATCTGCGCCTCCTCGTCAAACCGCAACTTCAAGGGACGCCAAGGCAGCCCAACTGGCCGAACCCTCCTGAT
Organism: Planctomyces sp.; assembly: GCA_005778225.1. Taxonomy (GTDB): domain Bacteria; phylum Planctomycetota; class Planctomycetia; order Planctomycetales; family Planctomycetaceae; genus SXPC01. The sequence continues at coordinate 13,041 of SXPC01000015.1, forward strand.
GAGCCCCGCGATGGTCGCAGCCGCAGCAATCAAAGGGCACGCCACAGACGTTCGCAACATGCTGACCTAGTCTTCTCTTCGGAAGAGAAGAGAGACTGGAACGCAGAGCTCGCTGAGGAGAGCGGAGGTCGCAAAGAAGAGGCTTTGCGATCTTAACATTATTCAAAACAATTTAGGCATTCGTTCGCTGGAGACATTGGTCAACAGGTTTGACATTATCGAGCTCGCTGAAAACTCTGCGACCTCTGCTCAACTCTGTTCCCTCTGCGTTCCAGTCTTAAGTCTGGTGAGAGAAAAAGATCATGTCCGCTGAAGTCATTCAAGTCGTTGGTTCCGGTGTCCCGTTGCTGTTAGATGATATCGACACCGACCGCATCATCCCGGCCCGTTTCCTCCGCTGCGTCACGTTCGATGGAATCGGACAGTACGCCTTCGAAGACGATCGCCAGCAGGACCCATCACATCCATTCAATCAGCCAGAGTACAAGAACGGAAAAGTCCTCATCGCAGGACGGAACTTCGGCTGCGGCTCGTCACGCGAGCATGCTCCTCAGTCGCTGATGCGATGGGGCATCGCCGCCATTGTCGCAGAGTCGTTTGCAGAAATCTTCTTCGGCAACTGCACATCACTGGGCGTCCCCGCCGTAGCAGCCAAGCGCGCTGATCTCGAAAAGTTGAACGCAGCCGTAAAGGCCGACCCGACGGCAGAAGTCGTCGTCGATTTGAAAGCCATGACAGCCAGTATCGGCGATGTCAAAGCAACAATCGAAATGCCCGCCAGCGCCCGAGAGTCACTCACAACCGGACAATGGGACTTCCTGGCCCAACTGCTGTCGAACGTCCCCGCCATCGAAGCAACGGCAGATCGTTTGCCATACGTGAAAAGCTTTGCCGGTTAACCCGAGTTGTCTCAATCCTGGGATCGCCACCCAATTAACGCCACCCGCTGCGTTCGCTTCGGCCTAACTCCGAGCTAAATATGAATTGCCATGAGAGTGTCATCGGCCCAACGTATTTCCGGTCCGAGCGGCTGGTAACGGTTGGCGATCGAATCTTGTTGGATGGTCATGCAGGGATCGTGGCAGGCGTCTTTGACCCACACAGCCCCCAGGCAGAAGCTTTCGCCTGCTTTCAAACAGGTGGTGTCTTGCTGACAATGGAAAAATTCGGGGACACACTAGAACCCTTCGGCACATCAGGGTTTCTGGAGTTGGACGACAGAACAGAAGATTGAACGAATTGTTGCCCTGGTCCTACTCATCGCATTGACTGAGCAGTAAGTCACAAGACTCTCCATTCGCCACAGACAACCTGTAGACAGAAAAACGTCCATTCTTGCAAAAACCCCTCGACACCCGTCGACCCTTTTCTTTTGCTCTTCACCAATCTCGCCCCCCGACATATCCTCCCCACCGTTATCACCCCGCAGGGAGGCCCCCCGTGTCCGAAATGCTCTACATCGTCTACGCCCTCGGCCTCTTCGCTGCCCTGCGCACCCTCGGCACCCTCATGCAACAAGAACGCACCATCGAACAACACCGCGACCTCGTCAAATGGCAGCAGGAACAATACCAGAAACAGCAGGCAGAAATCGAACAACGCGCCCTCGAAGCCATGGCCACCGTCGCCATGCCCACCGAAACCAAACCCGCTCCCACCAAAAAAGCCGCTTAGCCCCTCCTCTCCGGGTAGTCCGGGTTGCCCCAACCCGGACGTGCCGCTTCGGCACGCAAGAATCACGACGATCGGAGCAGATCAAAAAACGATTCATCTCGATCCACTTCGTCTCTCGCATCTTATCTGTGTCGATCTGCGTTCATCCGTGGTTCAAAGACTTCTCCTTCGTGAGACTTCGTGTCTTCGTGGTGAATCTCTGCGGCCTCTGCACACCTCCGCGTGCTCTGCGTTCCAGTCTTTCCCAGATTCAATTTCAGTCACTAATCGGGCTTTTCAGGGTCTAGGAGTTCTATCCCCCCTTACCGCACCTGCTCCAGAATCGACGGATCCTGAATCTTCGCATCCTCCGCCAGCAGGATCACTTTGCTGAGAACCTCCGCCGTCTTCGGATCGCTGTCCGCAAACGGCAGGAACAACCTCCCCCAGTGCTGAGCATGCACCGCCACGATGTAAAGCATCTTCCCAGGCATCTTAAACGCGTTCGCACTTCCCAGGTGAACATTGTAATCCCCAAACTCCCCGCTGATAAACGCATGATTCTGACGAATCTCCACATTCTTCAGCCCCATCAGCTCACACGTCTCCGCCAGCAGACTCGAACGCATCTCAATCGTTGACTGCGACGCCTCAGGGTCAACGCCCCCACGATGCGCCACACTGACCACCAGGTCCAGATCACGCATCACTTCACTGAACACCCTCGGCGGCACCTCTCCCAGCTGCAACGGCTGATTCCCATCCCGCTTGGCAAACCGGACATTCTCCAGCGTCAACCCATCGATCTCAGCGGGCGTAAAAAATCCTTCCTGGAACTCCAGCCAGGTGATGATCCGCTCCTGGTGATGCACCTTGAACGCTCCCCCCTCGCTTCCAGACGTCACCCACCCCCGCGTCCCGAGCAAGCTGAGCGCCTGACGCGGATTCACCTGATGCCCCGCATAACGCTTGGAAAAACTCTCCTTCTTGTTCTCCGAAGCACTGACGACATACAACTCTCGAAACAGCTGCTTGAACGGCTGCACATTCTCCCGCTTGAAACAGTCCCGCTGCCACTCAGTCCACGCACCTCCCTCCAGAAGATCAACCGCATGCGCAATCCGGAACTTCTCAGTTTTCTTAACCGGTTCCAGTTTGCCATCAGCCCCCGACAGCGCCCGCCCCCGTTCCACCGGATACCCCATGATCCCTTCACCAATCAACACCAACCGCGACAGCAGCGGCCGCAAGATTGGATGCCCGAACAGTTGCATCAACTCCTCTCCAGTGAACTGCTCCCCTCGACACATCATCTCTTCTAACGACTTGCGAATCCGCGCCGCCTGACGCTTCAACGTCGTCTTCCTTTCGATGACGACTTGAATCTGCTCGTTCTTCTTCAACGCAGGCGGGACCGACTTCAGCAGCTTCCCTGCTTTCATCACCGTGATCTCCGACTCCCCCTGATCATCAACAGTCAACGTCACGCTCACCTCTCCAACGGTCACCGTCATCGTCCCATCCTTCAAATCCTTGAACTCCTCCAACTCCATCGCCCACTCCAGACGAATCGGATCCGGATAACCCGCCGTCCTCGCCAGATTCTCCAGCCCGATCCGCCCCGCCTTCTTCTCACTGGCCTGACGCTGAGACCCAAACTGCTTCGAAGTCCGAAGAAATTCCTGAATCGTCTGGTAACGAGACAAAATCTCCGCCTCCCGAACCTTCCCCTTCTTCGCCAGCGGCACCAGCCCCAACGCACGGACTGCATCCTGGTAACGCTTTTTGATGACCCGCTCCGACAGATCATCCGCTTTCTGCTGCCCCAGCATCGCCTGCGCAAATAGTTCCGCCCGCTTATGCCCCACTCCCGAACTGGCATACTTGGCCGAGTCAAATAGCTGCGACCATCGCTCTCCGCTCAACTTCGCATGAACCTCATTGAACCACGCCACATCGACACCCCCATCGGCCAGATCCTCCATCGACAGAGGGGTTCGCTTCTTGATCTCACTATCCCAGGTCTCTTTCAGAGCGTTGTCGTATCCCCATGAGTCATCTTTCGTATGGGCCCGCATCCACCACACCGCCTCTTCAAACCCAGACCACCCGATCGCCTCCTCAATATGCGTCGCCCACTGCGGAGCAAAAAACGCAATATCAATCAGCTTCTCCACCTTCAACCCCGCCTTACTGTCGAGCCCCGTAATCCGCTTCGCAAAGACCTCGGGCGTCTCCTCAGGCAAAGGTGACGTCTGCTTGATAAAGTGACTGAAGACATACGCTTTACTTTGGCTATCATGTCCCCACGCGTATCCACGAGAAAGCTTTTCGGTTGACAGCAGGGAGGCAACTCGGAGAAACAACTCCATATGCCCAACTTTTTTGATGATCGTCGCGACCGGCGTCGCAGCCGTCGGCGCCTGCCCCCGCGTCAATTCCACATCGACCACACGCGCCTTCGCCCGCTCAATGAGCCCCGGAAGACGTGGGTCTGCTTTGAGCTCCTGATCAACCTGCCCATTGAAAATCGCTCTCAGCAAAGCATACTCCGCGTGAGGACGATACCAGCTCCGCTCGTTGGGATTCAGACATTCTTCCGGAAGCGCAGGAGGCGTTGTCAACAGATAGTCGAACAGATCATGTTCGTTGATCTCATGAAGCCGAAATGCCAGGAGAATGAGCTTGGCAGAGACAGCCTTGGATCTGCACAAGTACCCCGGACGTTCCTGCCAGCGAAAGAGTCGAAATAGTCGACATGCCTGCTCATCAGACAATGCTTCTTTAAACTCCACATAACCAATCGCGAACGCGCGAACCGGCTCCGCTTCCTCCCACGTCAATATCGGCGTCCCATGCTGTGGCGACTTCTTCTGCTTCTTGGCCCATGCCGATGTCTTCAACGCCTCATCGATGATTTTCCTTAGAACAGCCAGCGTGTTTTCCATCACATCCAGCGAATAGTCCACCGCTTCTTCCAGAACATAAGACTGGCCAAGCCATTCCAGGATTTTCTCCAGACGATCGAACTCGCTGATTTTCTGCAAGCGGTCAATCAACCCTGACACTTTCTTCCGATTCCCCTTCGCACGTTCTTTCTCAATCTTCGAAAGCATCGGCGCGCGGTACTGACAACACGCCAGAGCCCTCATTAACTGCAGCCCATCTTGATCACAACACTTCGCCGGAAGAGTCTCATACCAACCCCGCCACACGGCTTCCAAATGAATGCGCAGCCGCTTGGCTTCAGCAGAAACTCCCCCCGTCGGCAAATCACCCCCATCACCTCGATCCACCCAGGTGATCTGCCAGACCTTCAGATTACTGAACACCTCCTGCGTGACACCGTTATATCCAGTGACCTCGACAATTGTCTTCGCCTGCTCTTTCATCACCTTCATCAGCGACTCAAGCAGATTGACCGCAGCCTCGGTAATATACTCGACGTTGTTAAACTCCGGCGGAACAATCGGCGTCCGCTTGCCAGGATCAAACAAACCTAACCCATCCGCCAGCGTCGGCACCTCCCGCTTCACCGCCAGGATCACATCCACCTGCTGCTGATCATCATCACCCAGCGGACTGTACTGCTCGACGAACTTCCTCGTCTCTTCCCGACATGACTCAACCAGCCGATTCTGCTCAACCGACTGTCTCATCAGCTCCAGTCCCGACTGACGCATCTCCTGACTCTTAGCGCCAATCAGTCGAGACATCGACGACATCAACAGCTTGTCGGATTGCTTGAGCAGTATCCCCATCACCCCGCGCCGCAAATCAGCAGACTTGCGCGACAACATCTCCTCAAGCTTCTCAGCCTCATCCGCAGTCATCGTGCATTTCTCAAGCGCTTTCAAAGCCGCATCCCGCGCATTGGGACTGCTATTCCCTACCAGCCGAAACATCGCATCGCGCGTCTGAGTATCCCATTTCTTCTGACTGGCCAGCTTCCCAATCACCCTCCCCCGCGAATAACTCTCAAACAGATCGATATACGGGAGAAGCCGCGTCAACGGTCGATCCTCAATCACATTCGCCATCAGGACTGCCGGCTCCTGCACCTTCAACGTGTGAACACGCCACGGAAACACAATCGCCTGCTGCTTCGAATTCTTCGGATACTTCGCCAGCATCCCCTCGACTCGCTCAAACAATCCCTTCTTGTCAAATGCATTCAGTTCTGCAATCAGCCCAGGTTCATCTTCCCGATGATGAAACGGATGATAGCTGCTCCCGCCACTTACACTCAGTAGCGAGCAGATCGCCAGATCCGCCACCCGCAGATCCGGATCATCCACCAGCCGGGTCATCAACTGATACGCCCCTCCATGCCCCAGTTGACTCACCAGCAGCAGCGCCGCATAACGCCGCTCCACATCTTTATCTTTAAAGAACAGCTCTGCTTCTTTCAGCGCCGTCTGCTCATCCCGAAACGCCGCCACCCACAGCGCAAAATACAAATCCTGAGCCGTCCCCTTGAGCCCCTTCTTTCTCGCTTTCTCATCCTCAAAGTAAGCAAGCACCCGCTCCAGATCCTTCTTGATCACCCCCGCAGACGCCGAATCCCACATCATCCCAAACCACACATCCGCAGCTCGCACAACCGCAGGAAACCGCACCAGATTCTCATCCAGAATCAGCCGCAACATCCGCACAAACGCCTCCGGATGCCCCTCATCCACTCGCTCCAGAATCGTCTGCCTCAACCCCTCCGACCGCTGAGCCGCCAGCAACATCTTCTCAATGAACTCCCAACACGAAGGATCATTACACTGCAGCATCGCTTCAACCACATGCCGCCCCATCATCCCCGTTTCATGCTCGCCAGAAGCAGACTCCATCAGAATCTGACGAACCTCCTCCCCCCGCTCTCCTCCCGCATTGAGGATCGCCGCCAGAAACGTCCCCGAAGTCGATCCCCCATTGAGATACCCGCCCCACGTCGCAATAAACTTCGGATCCTGCGGATACTGCCCAAACACAGAAACAAACCGCGTCAACCATTCATTGCGAGCGAACTTCCTCAAGCCCGGATGACTCGTCCGAAATGGACGCCGCACATAACTCGTCTGATAAGCCCCCGAATCCCTCAACCAGTACGCCGACATCACCTCGTCCCCCATCTCCGGGAACAAAGTCCTCACGACCTTCTCAACATCTTTCTCACTACAGTCCAGCAATTCACGGAACAGCGAACTGTACCGGTCGTCATACATACCTGGATAGCTTTTCTTTTCCTCCTTGCCTAACAACGTCCTCGCCGACTCCCTCAACCGAGCCGGCAGCTTCTCCACATTGGTCAACCGCTTCTTGACCCAATCTTTATCGCGCAAAGTCTCTAGCTCTTTAACAGCCTGCTCATGACTCAACATGAATAACCCTCGCTCAAATTCTCATCTGTGAAAAATGTCTTGTGGAACAAACCTCGGTCCCGCTCACGCCCCCGCCAGCATCACCAGCTTCACAAACGTCACTCGACTCCCCTCCCTCACAAACACCGCCTCATCCAGCGATCGATAAGACGTCCCATCAATCGCCAACAGATAAATTCCATCCTCAAACTCCTGCCACGCAACCACGATCGCCTCATCCACATTCACCTCCTGCAGCAGATCCCGCCCCCCCGAATCCACCGGCCCCTTCGCCATCCCCACCTCAATCTGCTCC
>SXPC01000178.1 GCA_005778225.1 Planctomyces sp.
CTCGACCATGAACGTCGATTGACCTTTGCCAAGTTCATCAGAAGCACCGACACGGGCAAAGATACGGTCCGCGATACCAATACGCGCGGTCTCTGCCGGGACGAACGAACCGACTTGTGCCATCAGTGTGATGAGAGCAGCCTGACGAATGTAAGTCGACTTACCGGCCATGTTCGGCCCGGTGATGATCTGAATAAGCCCGTGATCACCGCCGAGGAGAGCGTCGTTGGGGACGAATTCACCGGCGGGCAGCAAAACATCGAGAACGGGGTGACGACCGCCATGGATTTCCAGAAGCGTTTCGTTCGTCATCTCAGGCTGACAGTAGCGGCGTGATTCTGCCTGTTCGGCAAAACCAGCGAGGACGTCAACGATGGCCATGACTTCTGCGGACTGTTGGAGATCGCCGCAGCAGGTCGCGAGTTCGGTTTTCAGCTGCTCGTAGAACTGAGCTTCGAGTGCGAGTGCCTGCTCATCGGCTCGAAGAACTTTTTCCTCGTACTCTTTGAGTTCGGGCGTGATGAAACGCTCCTGGTTTTTGAGCGTCTGCTTTCGCATGAAGTAATCAGGGATCTTGTCCTGATGGGCCGCGGTCACTTCGAGGTAATAGCCGAAGACTTTGTTGTACCCGACTTTGAGATTTGGAATCCCGGTCTTGGCAGCCACATCGGCCTGATAACGAGCGATCCATTGCTTACCGCCAGTCGAGAGATCGCGGAACTCGTCAAGCTGGGCGTTGTAGCCGGTGCGGATGACACCGCCATCAGAGACAGCCAGCGGCGGGTCTTCTGAGAGGGTTGTGATGATGCGGCTGCAGACTTCGTCACAAAGGCGGAGATTCGTCGTCTGTTCAGCGATGAGTGGAGAGCTGAAGCTTTGCAGAAGTGTTTTCAGATCGGGGAGAATACTCAGAGTCTTCGCGAGGGAAATCAGGTCTTTCGGAGAGCAGCGACCAGTCGCAAGGCGAGCCGTCAGGCGCTGCAAGTCGTAGGTCTGATCGAGCAGGTCGCGCAGACGTTCGCGGCCGGAACGGTCTGTCAGCAACTCGCTGACCGCTGTGTGTCGCCGCTGAATTTCGATGATGTCTTTGAGCGGGTGGTCGATCCAGTCGCCGAGTTTGCGGGCTCCCATGGGAGTGACGGTTTTGTCGAGGACATCGAGCAAGGTCCCCTGGCGTGCTCCTTCTCGCATCGTGCGGGTCAACTCGAGACTGCGACGTGTGGCGTCGTCGATGAGCATGGCCTGGGAATGCTCGAAGCGACGCAGTGAGAGGATGTGGCCGAGGGCAGCTTTCTGCATTTCCTGCACGTAGACCAGCAGAACCCCAGACGCTGCCAGAGATAACGTTTCCTTATCGAGTCCGAAGCCTTCGAGCGACTTCACTTTGAAGTGCTTGCACAATGCATCGCGGCCTGCGACTTCGCGGAATTCCCAGACCGGGCGATACGCCAGTGACAGTTTCAGCTGCTGCTCTGCATCTTTGAGCCAGGCCTGACGGGAGTAGCCTTCGTCGTCGACATGACGCAGTTCGTCGGAGACGACGAGTTCCGACGGTCGAATGCGAGCCAGGTCGTCGAGGAGTTGTGACGTTGGTAGTTCGGTACACCAAAATTCGCCGGTCGAGACGTCGATCCAGGAAATGCCCGCCCGGTCGCCGTTCGTGTTGAGTGCGACGGAGGCCAGGAAATTTCGCTGCTTGGGTTCGAGGAGAGAATCGTCGGTGAGTGTTCCGGGCGTGACGATGCGTGTCACTTCGCGTCGGACCATTCCCTTGGCTGTTTTGGGATCTTCGACTTGATCGCAGATCGCGACCCGTTTGCCAGCGCGGATTAGCTTATGCAGGTACCCTTCAAGGGAGTGATACGGGAAGCCCGCCATCGGGACAGGATTGCTGGAGCCCTTGTCCCTGCTTGTCAGCGTGAGCCCCAGAATCTTCGCAGCGATGGCTGCATCTTCATGGAAGAGCTCGTAAAAATCTCCCATGCGGAACAGGAGAATCGCTTCGGGGTTCTGAGCTTTGACCTCGAGATAGCGTTCCATCATCGGGGTCAGTTTGGGAGCATCAGCCATCGAGTTGCCACAGAGAATTGCGAGAAAGAATTGGGAAAAGAGACTTTAACGCAAAGGCGCGAAGGCGCAAAGGAAGTGCGAAGAGGAATTGACTGCTTTGGCTCTGACTGGATCAGTAAAAAGCCGCGCAGGCATTCCTGCCTGTGCGTGCTTTGCTTTGCAGACAGGAACGTCCGTGTGATTGTTTATAGCGTTGAGCATCGCAGATGTGACTACAGGTAGCGAATTCGCTTGTGAACGTCGACGTTGATCGACTGGTAGCGAGATGACAGATTCCCCGGCAGGAAGATCTCGTTGTGGAGATAGTCAACATCCTCAGGGCCGACAGCGTGGTCGAAGATCGGCTTGAGGTAATCGCGACCGAAGATCGACAGGTGCATTCTCTCCTGGTCGTATTTGGAGAGGTGAACGGTGCGGGCGTGGATGATGCCCCAGCGATCGCGGAGACGGTTCGCGTCTGTAGATGACACTTCGAAGCCACGCTCGTCACAGTATTTGAGGATCGAGATCGAATTGTTTTCCTGCTTGAGCAGCAGATCGACGGCATGTCCGCCGAGGCTGGCCGCATAGAAGCGGTCGAAACGAATCGGACGACCACCGCGTTGAGTGTGGCCGACCTTCCGTGTGAAGATGGCTTCGTTGGCAGAATCGTGACGACGACGTGAACGGAAAAAATCGTCGCCCAGTCGAGTCGCGAGTTCGTTCTTCAAGTGCTCAGCGGCACCGCTCATGATGATATTGCCAGCCGGGTCGAAACTGCTGGCTTTATCGCCGAAGAGATTACCATGTTGATCACGAATCCCTTCGCCGATCACGATAACACAGTTTTTCTGCAAATCGTACAGCTGACGGACCCGCTCTTCGAGACGATCCAGATCGACTGCCACTTCTGGAATCAGAATCATATCCGGCTGGCCGTACGCGCAGCCGAGCGAGATGTAGCCTGAGTCGCGCCCCATGACTTCGATGATCGCAATGCGTCGGTGAGACTCTGCTGTTGTGCGGACGCGTTGAATCGCCTGAACGGCGACGAAGACGGCGGTCGCATAGCCAGGCGTCGCATAGTTGACGATTTCGTCGCGCTCGATGTGCTTGCGCTCCCCGTCTTTATCGTACTTAAACTTACCATCGTCGTTTTGAGTCCGGGTCCACTCGTAGGGCTCTTCGGGGTAGTTCAAACCCAGGTCATTATCAATCGTTTTCGGCGCGAGCACGCAGGGGAAGAATTCTGAGATCGGCTGCATCCCATTGATTGTGCCGTCGCCGCCGATGCAAATCAGGCCTTCGATTCCCATGCGGGAAAGCTTCTCGGTGACCCCTTTGAACTCTTCCTTCTTGGCGGGATCAATGTAGTGACGTGACGAACCGATGATCGTTCCGCCCATGTATGGATCGAGTTCGGGAATTGTCTGATAAAGAGGATTGAGCAGCAGGTGTGGCGCACGAGGATCGAGCAGACCAGAGAAACCCTTGATGATGCCGATGACTTCCACTTCGAGCTGATTGGCTCGTTTGACGGCTCCATCAATCGTGGCGTTCAACGCCGGTGTGTCTCCTCCGGCGGTGAGGATACCGATGCGTTTCATGCTCATGGTCAGAATTCCTCGCTGGTCTTGCGTTCAAGTGTGGCTGGCCGTCGAGTAGCAATCCGAAGGTCGATCTTGCTTTGAAAAGCAATCAGAAGATCGAATCCGGTCAGGTCGTCCCGTGGCCGTCGTTGGCAGGTACTGTCGTTGTTGTCCGTAACAAAAATGGGATCGCGTTCCTGATCTCCCTGTCGAGCGGACTGGAGAGATCGTCTTGATCCATATGCTTTGGAATTGTTATGAGTATGACGAACGCCTGACTAAAATTTCAATTGGCGACGTGGCCATTTTGTGCGAGTCTCAAGATTCGCACGGACACATGCATCGATGCCGATTTGTTCGGCGTCGTACGAAGAACTGAACAGGGGAATGATATGAAAACGCTCGTGACGAATCTGGCTTGCGCATTCATTGGCGGACTCGTGGCCGTCTGGGCCAGTGGAGGCATGGAGCATTCACGCCCGACAGCAGAAGCTGCCCCCTTGCAGACACAGTTGCCACCCCTGCCGACCTTGCCACCGCTCGGGACGCCAGCACCTCGAAACGAGCAATTTGCCTCGCCTCCCCTCCAGCAGGTCGTCGAAGAGTTGACGCAGGAAGAAGCGATCAACATCAGCGTTTACGAAAACGTCAACCAGAGTGTCGTCAACATCACGACGAAAGCTGTCCAGTCGGGCGGGATCTTCATGATGGAATTGAACTCCGAAGGGTCCGGATCAGGTTCGATTCTCGATAAAGAAGGTCACATCCTCACCAACTATCACGTTGTCGAGAACGCCCAGCAAGTCAATGTGACACTCTACAACGGGGCCAGCTACGAAGCCTCCTTCGTCGGTGCAGATCCCATCAACGATATCGCCATCATCAAGATTAAAGCTCCTCAGGACGAACTGATCCCCGTGATCATTGGTGACTCGTCAAAGTTGAGAGTCGGTATGAAAATCTTCGCGTTGGGAAATCCATTCGGCTTTGAACGAACGCTGACGACAGGGATTATTTCCAGTCTGAATCGCTCATTGGCGATTTACGGATCGCGTACCATCAAGTCGATCATTCAGATTGATGCGGCCGTCAATCCGGGGAACTCCGGCGGTCCGTTGCTCGATACGCATTCTCGGCTGATCGGCATGAATACTGCGATCGCAACACGCAGTGGGCAAAGCTCGGGAGTCGGCTTTGCGATTCCAGCCAGTCTGATCAAACGAGTTGTTCCACAGTTGATTGCCCATGGGAAAGTGATTCGACCTGAAAGTGGCATCAGCGCGGTCTTCCAGACGGAAAAAGGTCTCGTCGTGGCCCGCGTTCTGCCGAACAGTCCTGCAGAAAAGGCTGGTCTGCGTGGCCCGGTCGTGACGCGGACTCGACGTGGCGTCTTTACCGTCGAGAAGGAAGACCGCACGAAGGCCGACAAGATCCTCGAAGTGAATGGCAACAAGGTGAAAACGGCTGATGACTTCCTGTCGGAAGTCGAAGCCAAATCGCCAGGCGATACGATCATCCTGACGATCGAGCGGGACGGGAGACGACAGCAGCTTCAGCTCACTCTGACGAGTTCGGAACCCGCGATCGAAGGAACGCCGGTACGCTGACATGTTTTGGCAGATGGTGCGGTCTCATGGCGTGTTGACGTAAGTTTTCACGTCGTTAGATCCGCCAGACTCCATGAAAATCGTGTCTCACATGTGGCTGTCCCGCTTGCGAATCGTGCGCCCAGCGACTAAACCTGAACGAGGGGAAGGTACGCCTGCAATGTTGTCAGGCCCTTTTCGCTGACGGCGGTGGGCTTTTCAGGCCGATTCACGCGACGCGACGATGGTCGCCGCGGATCGGAATCATCGCTGTCTGCTTTTGACGATGATCGCATGAAAGCACACCACCGATGAAAGTCCACCAGTTCCTCGATCATCATGGCATTTCGGACAATCCGTTTGCTCAGGAAGATGCTCAGACCGATTCGATCTTCACCCGTCACTGCATCAAGGGGACGCATCACCCGGCCTGGGACAAGATCTTCGGCAAGCCTAACGAGCCTGCAACCTCCGTCGTCTTCGGCGAAAAGGGAGCCGGAAAAACGGCGCTCCGACTGCAGATGGTCAACGGCGTGTATGACTGGAACCGCGTCAATCCTGAATCACGCACCTGGATGATTCAGTACGAAGACTTCAATCCGTTTCTCGATGCTTTCCGAGACAAGCTGTCTGGATACCGTCGTAAACCCGATCGCGCACTGAAAAGCTGGCAACTCCTTGACCACATCGACGCGATTCTGTCGCTGGGAGTCACTCGTCTGATCAATGTTCTGCTGGAAAAGAAGCAGCACTTCGACCCGGCTGATCATGTCTCGAAAGACCAGCTGTCTCGTTTAGAACGCACCGACGCCCGCGACCTGTTGATCCTCGCGGCGCTTTATGATCGCTCACTGGAAATGACCCGCGAACAGCGCTGGGATCTTGTCCGCAATAAGCTCGGCTATTCCGCCTGGACCCGCCTGTGGAATCTCGGCGTTGGTGGGTTGGTGACGGTGATTGCACCGATCCTCTTTTATAACTTCGGCGGCTTGAACACAGGAAATCAGTGGATGTGGTTAGCCATCGTGCTTCTCATCGGCTGGGCTCCGTACCTCTTCAAGCAGTTGAGATTGTGGTGGAAGGCCTTCCTCATCGATCGCAACGTCCGCATTCTCGATCACAACTCCGGCATGCTGCGACGCGTTCTGGGACGCTTCAATCAGGCTGAACTGGCCGGACAACCTCTCCCTACCAGCAATCGCGGTGATACTCGTTACGAACTGCTCAACAAGTTCCAGTCGATTCTCCATAAACTCGGCTTCACGCAGATGATGATCTTTGTCGATCGGGTCGACGAGCCGCACCTGATCGAAGGTGTGCCCGAGCGGATGAAGGATCTTCTCTGGCCGATGTTTGATAACAAGTTCCTGAAGTATCCTGGCATCGGGTTCAAGATGCTTCTCCCAGCAGAAGTCTATCCGCTGCTGCAGCGTCAGGAGAAGCAGTTCTACGAACGTTCCCGCCTGGACAAGCAGAACCTGATCTCCTCGCTTGACTGGTCCGGCGAACGTCTCTACGACATCACCAACGACCGCATCCGTGTCTGTTCGCGAAATCCAGACAAGTCAGCATCCATCATGGATCTGTTCGAGCCCACGATGACGAAGGCTGACCTGATCGGCATGTTCGCTCACCTGCGCGTTCCACGCCATTTGTTCAAATTCCTGTATCGCCTGCTGGTCAACCACTGCAGCAAGTACACTGATGAGCAGCCGAGTTATAAGATTTCGCGAGAAACTTTCCAGACAACGCTCGCTGTCTTCGAAAAAGAGCTCGCCGAGTTCGACCGCGGAACCGGGATGATTTAGACTGTGACGATCGTGTGACGGCGTCAACGAATTCTCAATTGATTGAGAGCCCCGCGACGCCGTCGTTGTTTTGTGTTCTTCGCAGCGACTATCCCCGCTGGTCAGCCATGGAGTCTCGCCATGATGAATCGACGTGATCTCCTCTCAACGTCCCTGCTCGCCGCTGGTGCTTCCACTCTCGGGTTGTCAGACAATTCCGCCAAAGCCAGCATGCTGACGGAATCGACGCCCGTCGTTCCGACATTCTGCTTCAATACCGCCTGCATTCGTCCCAGCAAAACACCACTGCCTCACGTCATTGCCTCACTGGCAAAAGCAAAGTCAGGTGACTTTGGTTACGTCGGAATCGAGCCCTGGCTCGATGAGATCCAGACGTACCTCGATACTGGTGGCACGGTCGCTGATCTTAAGAAGCTGCTGGATGACAATAACCTCAAACTGACATCTCTGATCGCCTTCGCCAACTGGGGAAGTGACAACGAAACAGAACGCACCAAAGGACTCGAAGAGGCCCGTAAGACTCTCAACCTGGTGGCTCGTCTGGGCGGCAATAACATTGCTGCTCCTCCCGCTGGCATCAGCAAAACCGATCATCGCAAGATCGAACTCGATGCGTTGGCAGAACGCTATGGCAAACTGCTGGAAGTCGGGAAGGAAGAAGGTGTCGCTCCGATGCTCGAGGTCTGGGGACATTCATCGAATTTGTCGAAACTCTGCGAAGTCCTCTACGTCGCCAGTGCCTGTGGCCAGCCTGCACCGCTGCTGCTGGATGTCTACCACCTCTACAAAGGTGGCTCCGACCTCAACGGCCTCAAGCTGATCACCGGCAACATGATGCCCGCCTTCCACGTTAACGATCTGCCGACGAAACCACCACGCGAAGACTGGAACGACTCGATTCGAGTTTATCCAGGCGATGGCAATGCCGACATGGCTGGCGTTCTGCAGACTCTCTATGCCAACGGCTTCCAGGGCGCCTTGTCACTAGAACTTTTTAATCGCGATTATTGGAAACAGATCCCCGATCAAGTCATCCAGACGGGGCTGGACAAAATGGTTGCCTCCTTCCAGGCAGCCGGTATCAAGTAGTCTTCACCACCGGGCGAAGTTCGATCTCTTCAGGAAAGTAATCTCCCCCATGTCAAATGACATTGAAAACAAGCTCGCAGAACTCGGCGAGAAGCTCCCGTCTCCGTCTCCAGCCGTCGGTGCTTACGTCCCAGCCATTCAAACCGGCAACCTGATCATCACCAGCGGCCAACTCCCCTTCGTCGGTAAGGAACTCGCTTTCACCGGCAAAGTCGGCACCCAGGTGACCAAAGAAGATGCTCAGTCAGCTGCTCGAATCTGCGTGCTCAATGCCCTCGCTCAAATCAAAGGCCTGGTCGGCAGTCTTGATCTGATCAAGCGAGTCGTCCGCGTGGAAGGATTCGTCCAGTCGGCTGATGGATTCTCAGAACAGCCGTTCGTTCTCAACGGTGCTTCGTTGTTGCTGGTTGATCTGTTTGGTGATGCCGGCAAACATGCCCGCTTCGCCGTCGGCTGCAACGAGCTTCCTCTCAACGCTGCGGTGGAAGTTGCGATCTGGGTCGAAGTCTAGTCTGGTTTATTTCACGGGAACGAGAATCGTTAGCTCGCTCCCGTGAATCGTTTCTAACGTACAACGCTGATCGAATCACCGCATGCGTCTTCTGGGCACTCAATCCGACGAACAACTCGCCGTCCGTTTCTGGAACTACCTTGAAAGCCAGAAAATCTCTTCCCGCCTCGATCGCGATGCTGACGGTTTCCACATCTGGGTGATCTCAGAAGACGACGTCGACCGAGCCAAGGCAGCTTACACAGACTATCTCGTCGACCCGAAAAACGAGAAATTCAACGCCGCCGATAAGCTCACCGCAGAGCTGAAAAGAATCCGGTCTGAAGCTGAGAAGAAAGCGAAGAAAGCCAATTCCAGACAACGCACGCTCCCCTGGCAGACTCGCCAGCAGAACGATATACCGGTCACGATCTTATTGATCGTCATCAGCGTCACGGTTTCGCTGTTGACCAGCTTCGGGCAAAGCGACTCCCGACTGTCCCGCTCGCTGCACATCAATGACGGCATGCTTTACCGGGTGACTTACCAGGGTGAGGAAGTCATCGATCGCGTTCCTGTCCACACGCTGCCTGATATTACGGAGAAAGGGCAAGTCTGGCGTCTGATATCACCAATCTTTTTGCACCTGTCTCCCATGCACCTTGTCTTCAATATGATCATGACTTTTCAGTTTGGAAGCCTGATCGAGCGAAGAAAGGGAAGCCTGTTTATCCTGCTACAGGTTTTATTCGTTGGAGTGTTGTCGAATCTGCTTCAGTTTTACTTTACTGATCCAGGCTTCGGCGGCATGTCGGGCGTCCTCTATGGCTTCTTCGGCTATGTCTGGATGAAAGGAATCGTCTCTCCTGAAGAAGGTCTCGGGGCTGATCGGCAAACGGTTTTTGTGTTGCTCGTCTGGTTTGTCATCTGCATGCTATCTGTCGGCGTTGCCAATTACGCCCACGCCGCCGGGCTGTTTCTCGGGATGTTTCTGGGAGCTGCTCCGGGTGTTTATCGCGGGCGCAAGCGATTCGCCAGATAGAATCATTGCCTTCGTTGATCCTGATTTTTTTGACAACCGCATTTCACGAGCTAGGTTTCAGTCGTAAGGAGACTGCGCACCCCGCGCACCCAGTTCCCCCCAGACTGTGAGCCAAGCCCATGCGGCCATCGTTCGTCAATCGAGTGACGCTCCTGCGCCATGCCCCTGCAATCGGCGCAATCGCTACCTGCGTGCTGATCACCGCAGCAGTCTTCGCTCCTACGTTAGGCTTCGGCTTCCTCAACTGGGACGACCCCTGGTACGTCATCAACAATGACCTGATCAAATCCTGGTCGCCATCGAACCTGTTTCACATCGCGACCGACAATGTCGCCCGCAACTACGCACCGCTGACGATTCTCTCCCTGCTCATCGACCACACATTGTCGGGGCTGAACCCCGCCGGCTACCACGTCACGAATTACCTCCTGCACTTACTCAACGTCGCGCTGGTCTACATGCTGGTCCGACAAGTCACTGGTAACTCAACCGTCTCGTTTATCACCACACTGGTCTTCGCCATTCACCCGGTCCAGGTTGAAACCGTCGCCTGGGTTTCTTCGCGCAAAGGACTTCTATCGAGCGCCTTCATGCTCGGCTCGCTTTTGTATTGGCTCAAGCAAGACCGCAGCGGTTACGACGAAGTCAAAGGCATCGGGTTTTTGACTGCTGCGTTGCTGTGTAAAGCCAGTGCCGTCGTCATTCCGCCGATCGTCTTCACCTATGACGTCCTTGTTCGTCGCAAGACAGTTGGTGAAAGCATCGCCCGGCAGGTACTGCCGATGTTCCTGTGCATCCAACTGATTCTGATGACGATGACCGCCCAAACCACCATCGTCGGCGGCATTCGTTCCCACATCGGCATGAGCAAACTGCAATTACTCTGGATCGATAGCTTGCTGCTATGGAAATACCTCGTGATGACGTTCTGGCCACAGAATCTGTGCGTCCTTTACGACCTACAGGTCACTGGCATCCCGGTTATACTCACCCTCTGCTCGATCGCCTGGATCGCCATCGCCGCGTTCGCCTGGCGTTATCGAAATCGCTTTCCGCTACTCGTCTGGGCTGCAGCGACATGGTTCTGGCTACTGTTCCCGGTTTTGAATTTCTTCCCCATCACGACGCTGATGAACGATCGCTATCTCTACTTGCCGATCATTCCGGTCGTCGCAATGGCAGCCTACGGACTCCTCTGGTTGTCGTCTTACATGACTTCGCATGCCTCGACCCGCCAAGTCACCGCATTCGCGATGGCTGCTCCCTGGATTCTCGCTTTGACGATTGGCACGATCAACTATCTTCCCGTTTTCCGAACAGACTCAGCTCTCTGGACCTACACCAAAGAAAAAGCGGGCACGCTGGCTGTGGTGCAGATTCAGTATGCCCTCTCCAAGAAGAACGAAAACGATCTGGAGCCGGCGATCGATTCATTGAACTACGCCCTCACTCATTGCAATCCCGATCAATACGATGTCGAACGAATTCAAAGAATGCTCGCTGAATGGTCCAATCAGCAACCGACAATCAGCGCTCTCTGAAATGGTATGCTTATCCTATTTGCGGGAGGGCGAACCTCCGTGTGAGCCGCTACTTTGCATAGCGATACTCCAGCCGTGAGTGTGACCATGAAGGCCTCGCCTTCTTCCCTGTGCTGAGATGAAGCTGTAAAACCAACATCGAGTCGTCATCAAAGTGTGCAACGCGGGACAGCGGCTCGCACGGAGCCTCGCCCTCCCAACGACAAAACAAAAAGCCTCGCTCGATTTCTAGTCGAGCGAGGCTTTTCTTCGAGAGAGAGTCGGCTACCCGCCGCGGGGTCTGCATCGCTCTCATGACTGGGTCGGTCATGTGGGTCTGGAGCGATGATCGAGAGAGTGTCTTGTTGTCAGATCAGTGGAAGACTCACGACTCAGGGGCTGCATCGACGTTGCAGCTGATGTCGGATTGAGAATCGCCATCATCGTAACTGTCACCAAAGCAACTGCCGACTGTGCCACCTTTGAAGCCACTGGCTCCGTTGAAACGGAAGGTTTGATTGACGCTGCCGACCGCTGAGCCGACGTCTTCCAGTTCCTGATTGACGTTGAAACTGACTTCGGTCAACCCGACAATCATGCCCATGACGCAGATCGTTGAAACCAGCACGAGTTCAGCAGAGATGATGAAACCATTTTGATCATGGTAAAGAGCTGCGACGAGTGACTTCATGGTGGCTTTGTTTCTGTGTCGGTGTTTGGTGTTGTGTCGTTGAGGACTTGTGAATGCACCCCCTATGCCAACATGAACATGGACGTTTCGATTTCTTTACACTTATCTATTCGCGGATGTTTAAGAGTCGTGGCTGCCGCAGTTTGCGTCATTTGACGAGCAGGGCAATATGTAAAGCGTTTTGCAAACGCAACTTTTTATGTTGCCATTTCGCCACAAGCGCAGCCGGTGCGCCGTTGAGAAAATGCAACGTTGCAAGGAATCAACACCAACTCAGCGTCACGTAAATTCCAAATGCGGAATCAACTGATCCAACAGCACTTCATCCGCAGTCATCTCCGCGACACTCTTCACACGTTTCTCTGCCTTCTTGACGAGCGCGGGCAACTCTCCGGACTCAGCAGCAGCTAGTAAGCCGGGATGAATATAGCTGCTTCGACACACCGCCTTCGTATTTCCTAGTTCTTCCGACGTCACCTCCACCGCACGCCTCGCCTCGCCCTTCCGTTCACGAACCGTCAGTTCCTCGCCCATCCCTTGCAGAGCCGAGAGCGCAATGACGCTTCCCCACCAGGTCCGGAAGTCCTTGGCCGTAATTGCTTCCCCCGAGACGTCCTGCAAGTACTCGTTCACGTCTTCAGAACGGATCGCTCGCTGTTCTCCATCATCCCCCAGATAGCAGAAAAGATACTGGCCCCCGATACCCTCACACTTCCTGATCACGGCAGCGACTTTCGCATCCTCAAATTCGATCTCATGCTGCTGCCCACTCTTGCCCAAAAAATCGAGCGAGATCTTTGGTCCTTTGACTTCGACGTGCTCGCTGGTGAGAGTTGTCGCGCCGCGTGAACCTCGCTGTTGAACATAGACTTCATTGCCGACTCGCAGATGAGCTTTATCCAATAAACGAACAACAGCAGCCAGAACGCGTTCCCGCGTCAACTTCTTTGATGCCAAGTCCTTTCGCACACGTCGTCGAACCCGCGGCAGCAACTCCGCAATCAGATGCAGACGATCATACTTCGTCGCTGAACTGATCGCAGACCATTGGGGGTGATACAAATACTGCTTGCGGCCTGCTTCATCCAAACCGGTCGACTGAATGTGTCCATTCGGCTTCGGGCAGATCCAGACATCTTTCCAGGCCGGCGGAATCACCAGACTCGTGATTCGCTTCAGTATCCGCTCTGAGGTAATCTTCTGATGACGAGCCGAGTAATATTCGAATGTGGTTTTGACTTTCTTCCGCGTGATCCCGCTGTCAAAATCGTTCACATAAAACAGGCCCGCCTTCCGCGCACGTCGCTGTCCCTTTTGAATCAATGTTGCCGTTTCCATGATCGCACATCAGACAGTTCGTGGACGAGAATGCTTGCTGATCCGTCAATTCTGTGATTGAAGCCAATGAAATCCTGACATTTGCAAGCAGTATGCCGTTCGAAGAAATCCGTCATCTCAAAAGATCAACAAATGGAATGATCTATACGAGAAATCTGATCGTATTAACAAAATGAAACAGACCAAGCTGCTTACCATAGTTTCATTGCTTCTAATCGCTGCGGCTGGCTTTACGGCGATTGTTATCTGGCGCTCCCCTGGATTTCAGGCCAGTTATCATCGAGCGAGTATGATGGAGGCAAGGAATGAAATTTACTTCCCCCATCGTGCAAAGAGTCGATCATCATCGGGGGGAGATCATTTGAACGATGTATGGGATAAGTTTGAATCCGAACTTGCAAAGCTTGTCGAATTAAAAGCAATAAGGCATCATGTCTATAGATTTGAAAACGTCCAGACGCCAACTCCACGATCGGCGGAAATCTTTCGAGAGCTATTCCGAACGCAATATCCTCCTTCGATTCACTTGACTTCAAAGCATCCCAAATCAACAGAGCCGTTGGAGATCCAAGTTTGGCATGAATGGTCCGATACTCCCGAGTGGGATCTATTCATAAAGGGTGCTGACGTGCCAAGCGTTGAACAAGTCACAAAAAAAGAGTGAGACCTCTTTCGAAACCTCACTCCTCGTGCTTCAAAACTCAAAATTGACTTCTACCCCGGAATCTTCGGGTCACTCGTCAACGGCAGCTGAACTCGCTTGCCGGTCCAGGATGACTTATAGATCGCCAGAATGATCTCGACGCTCTTGCGTCCTTCTTTCCCATCCACAAGTGGTGCCGTACCCTGATCGATGGCTTTGACAAAGTCTTTGAGCTGCTCGAGATGTCCTTGATACGAGATCGCCTTCGGGTCACTCGCACCGCCGGACAAGCCGGTCTTCGGGGCGAACTTCTCGAGAATCGTCGCATCTTTTGCGACCTTCTTTTCGAAGTTCCAGTACAACAAGTGATCTGCTTCGACGATCGCGGACCCTTTCGTGCCGTGGATCTCGGTCTTCTTCAGCAAGCCCGGCCAGGCAGAAGTCGTGGCAGTAATCGTACCGACAGCTCCGCTGGCAAACTTGATGGCCGCGACGCCGGTGTCTTCGACTTCGATCCGGTCGTGAGCCAGCGTGCCGGTGATCGCTGCAACTTCTGCAATATCACCCATCAGCCAATACAGCAGGTCGACGTTGTGAATCGCCTGATTCATGTACGCACCGCCTCCATCGAGTTTCCAGGTGCCGCGCCACCCACCGCTGTCGTAATACTGCTGAGTACGCCACCATTTGACGTACGTATCGCCGAGCGTCAGCTTGCCGAAACGCCCTGAATCAATCGCCTGCTTCATCGCGATATTAGCACCACTAAATCGCGACGGCATGATCGTACACAGTTTCACGCCCGCCTTCTCGCAAGCCGCGATGATGGCATCGCAGCGTTTGAGGGTAATCTCCAGCGGCTTTTCGACGACGACGTGCTTCCCCGCTTTCGCGGCTGCGATGGCAGGATCCAGGTGAGCACCGCTCGGCGTGCAGATCGTTACGATATCGATCTTGGGGTCCGCGAGCATCGCATCGAGCGTTTCGTAACTCGTGCAGTCATGCTTCTGAGCAAACTCATCTGCTTTGGCCTTCGACTGGTTGAAACACCCAACCAGTTTTGCCCCTTTGAGGTTCGCGATCGCCTGCGCATGAAAGTTCGCGATCATGCCGCAACCGATGATTCCAAATCCTTTGGCCATCCGAAATCGTCTCCTGTATTGTTTGGCTTGGGAGAGTTGTGAAGCCATAAAAAAAGACACTGCCCGAGCATCATCGGGCAATGTCTTTTGATTTTCAATTCTCGTCTGCTAATCAAACTGATGGACTCATCAGATTGACGCGAAAAACCTACTTGCCTGCGATTTGAATCGGAGACGGAGCAGGGACCAGAATGCGAGGTTGTTCCACATGGCGGACCATGACCGGCAGGTTAAAACGTGCTTCACGGGTCATGCGAGTTGGCTGAACCTTGGCATCCCAGGACATGCTGGCGACTGGGCCGACAGGCTGAAGCTTAGGGAGTTCGTAGGCACTTCCAGAGCTATCAATGCTGAATGGTGCAGGAGTCCCGTTATTTCTGGGCGGTGTATAGCTGGGGGCATCGCCACCATTTTCGTTGACACCGCTGTTGTTCTGTCGAGGCGGGACGAACCCGTCGTCATCTGCTGGACCTGAATTGTCGTTGTAGTCGCTGTTGGGATTGCTGTTGTTATTGGAATTCGTTCCCGAACCTGATGCGTTCGGATCTGGAATCGCCTTTTCAGGATAACGACCGGCTTCATAGGTTTGAGGTGACGAGTTACTGCCACCACAGTTCCCGCCCGGGCAAGATCCGCCAGTCGAGCCCCCGCAGCACGAATTGCATGGGCTGCAGCAGGCAGCCTGGCCATATCCGTAAGAAACTCCCATATCGACTGGAGCATAGCTGACGCTGTAAGGCGAGTAGCCAACACTGTATGGGGCATACCCTGTGCTGTAACCCATAGGAGCATAACCGGCTGAATATTGGACCGGCGCAGCTGCTCCGTAAAACGGTTGTGGATAAATGCCCTGGCGGGCGTTCACGCGAGCCGCTCGGTAATAAGCCAGTGAACCTGGAGGGCCAAACATCCCCTGCCAAGCGTAACTGACGACGCCAGCCTGACTCGTCTCAGCTGCGACGCCGAATATCAATGCGACGCATGCCATCACAAGCGCTTGTTTGCCATGCCTGATCATGTAAGTCCCCTCACTCAATAGTTGCGTATGCTCAAAGTCAGCGAAATTCGGGCGTTCTGATCGATTCCAACGTTTCCGATTCTCCAGAGCGAGTTTTCGATTTCTCTGCTCTGAACGAAAAAGACGTTAAAGATTCTCGATCCTTTGTACCCACGCGAAGCATCAGAGTCAAATTGTGACCTCACGTTTTGAACGCAAGAGGGTATGAATTTTGCCGTATAATCGGATTATCCTAGCTAGAGTCTCAACTGCTCGCCTGGCGACCATGACCTTGAAGAGCCAAGAATAAACGAGCGTTATCTGTTCCCCCATTTCATTCTACCCCCAGCCCATTTACCCCGCAGTCCATTTCCCTGATGGTGAGACAAGCGAAAAATTTGCACCAGCATACCAGCGTTCGGTAAGCTGAAGTAACTCACCAGGGATGTTCTTTTTCACGCAGGAGTTCGCTCACATGACCAATCTCTTCTATGTCGCCTCAGTCACCGCTTCGGTTCTTTCAGCCAGCGTGACCCTCTCCGCTTTTCAAGCCCCCAAAGACGATCACGCTACCGCTCATGACAAACCAGGCCACGCACACGCTGAAAACATGGACATTCCCAACAAAGGAGTGACCGTACTCGCAACGACAAAAGGCAATGATGTTCACGGCATCATCACCCTCACTCAAGTCGATGATGGCGTCAAAATCCAAGGCAAAGTAACCGGTTTGGCTCCCGGCAAGCATGGTTTTCACATTCACGAGTTCGGCGACCTGACAGCCGCTGACGGGACTTCCGCTGGTGGCCACTTCAACCCAACCGGTGCCAAGCACGGCGGTCCTGAAGATTCTGACCACCACCATGGCGACCTTGGCAATATCGACGCTAACAGCGAAGGCATCTCCGAAATCGATGTCACCGCCAAAGGTCTGAACCTTCACCTTGTTCTGGGACGCTCGCTCGTCATTCACGCCAAAGCAGACGACCTGAAGAGCCAGCCATCAGGCGATGCTGGCGGACGCGTGGCTGTCGGGGTCATTGGAATCGCGCAGAACACAAATAAGTAGACGAGTTAGTGTTGCTTTGAAAACGAAAACGCCTCGGCTAGGAGTCATCCTTGCCGAGGCGTTTTTTGTGTGAGATGAATTGACCGCAACTATGGGATCAGGAAGAACAACCCGGTATAAACTCCAGCGGTCACAACGCCGGCTTTGGCATTCAGAGGCACTTGATAAATCAGACGTGGAGTCGGTTCACCAGGACGATAATAGCCAAGGGCATACTCTTCGTCGCAAACCGGATGCATCGCCAATTGGTAAGGTATGCCAATGAGTTGACCCGCGAATTTACCCACAGAAACCGCGGGCTGAATAAGCGGATGGTGGTCATGCCCATAACGTTCCAGACCAACGTCCTGGAAATAGAGCGGGTTATACATCAGATTCGAGGCAGTCCACTGATAATCGGTTTCTGAAAAGACCCGCTCGAGTGTCCCGCCTTCAGAGAACAGAACCGGTGGGCACTGGTAGGCGACATCACGTGGTTCGCAACCCGGGCAGTCGTCGAAGCAAATGTTTCGCAGAGGATCGTTCTCACGAACTTCGGGATCTGGTTCGTAAGTTGAGAACGGGGAGATCTCAGTGATTTTGAGCAGTTGATTCGGGTCGGTTTCTGGAGTACGGATCGTCGGAACAAATAAGTTCCCACGTCCACCTTGAGAAGCAACACTCGCCGTCATGACAGGAATCGACTCGCGTTGTGAAACGCTTTTCGGTTCCATGAAGATTTCAGGCGTCTCGACAGCAGCGGGCTGAGTTGTCGTCGTGTGTTCTCTGGCGACGAACTCGGAAAAGAGTGGATCAACCGTCGCGGATGCAGCAGGTTTTTGACTGGCTGACGCAGTTGATTCTGGCAACTCAAGTGTCGTTGGAGCCAAGCTGGTTTTGGCCGACTGTGGTTGAGTCGTCGCAGGAGCAATCGGTTCCAAAGTTCCGCCAGGAGCCAGCGGAGTCGATGGAGCGGCATTTTTATCAGATTCGCCGTGATAGCGTTCCTGAAGTTTCTTCCAGTCACGCTCGGCCGATCGCTTGCGCAATCGATCGAGCGGGTCTTTGGCCATCGTATGTTGTGCACAGATCAGAATAACGGCCAACAACGCGAGCAGCGTCGACCAATTAAAAATGCTCGCCGGGCGAGTACTCAGCTGTGTAGTTTGGTGCTTCTTGAGTGATGGCGATATCATGTGGATGGTTCTCCCTAACCGTCGCGGCTGAGACTTTGATGAACCGGGATTGGGTCCGCAGTTCGTCAATGGTTTCGACTCCCAGGTATCCCATACCTGCCCTCAGTCCCCCTGTCAGTTGGAATAACAGGTTCGAGAGGCTGCCTTTATATGGTACCCGACCTTCGACGCCTTCAGGCACAAGCTTATTGCTAGGTTTACCTTTGCCATCGTCATCGGTGTTGGATTGTCGGTAACGTTCGCTGCTTCCCTTGGCCATGGCAGTGATGGACCCCATTCCCCGGTAACGCTTGAACGAGCGTCCCTGGAACAGAATCATCTCGCCTGGGCTTTCCATAAGTCCTGCCAGGAGTCCTCCCAGCATGACCGATTGAGCCCCGAACGCGATCGCCTTGGTCATATCACCGCTATAGCGAATACCGCCATCTGCGATGACTGGAATATCGGTACCAGCCAGGCCCTCAACCGCCTGCTGAATTGCAGTCAACTGAGGCACACCCACGCCGGAAATAATACGTGTCGTGCAAATGGAACCGGGACCAATCCCCACTTTGACGGCATCAGCACCGGCATCTGCGAGAGCTTTCGCCCCTTCTTTCGTCGCCACGTTTCCTGCAATGACGTCGATCGACCATTGCTTTTTGATGCGGGCAACTGTGTCGACCACATTTTTAGAGTGGCCGTGGGCACTATCGACAACCAGAACATCGACCCCTGCATTGATGAGTGTCTCAGCGCGGGCGAGGTCATAAACCCCGACGGCTGCTCCTACTCTCAGTCGACCGCGCTGATCTTTCGAGGCGCGCGGGAACTGCAGGTTCTTGTCGATATCCTTGATCGTGATTAATCCCTTTAATTGGTATCGGTCATCGACGAGCAAAAGCTTTTCTACTTTATTGACCCGCAGCAGACGTTCTGCCTCTTTCAGATCCGTATTCTCCGGTGCCGTGACGAGTTTGTCCTTCGTCATCACTTCATCGATAACAATCTGATCGGATTCCAGAAAACGCAGATCGCGACGTGTCAAAATCCCCTTGAGTTTCCCATTTTCCGTAATCGGAATACCACCCACATTTCGCTCATCCATCAGGCGTTTGGCGTCAGCCACCTTCGCAGTCGGCGGCAGCGTGACCGGATCAACGATGACACCGTGTTCACTCCGTTTGACGCGGTCGACCTGAAGAGCTTGCTGCTCGAATGTCATGTTCTTGTGAATGATTCCGATGCCCCCTTCCTGGGCCATCCCAATCGCCATGTCGCTTTCGGTGACGGTGTCCATCGGGCTCGAGATGATCGGCATGTGCAGCGGAATGTTACGAGTTAGACGCGTTGTGACATCGCAGTCCGACGGGACAATCTCGCTGTACGCCGGCACGAGCAGAACATCGTCAAACGTCAGTCCTTCGCACAACATTCGATCCAGCATACTGCTCATTGGGTTTCTCCTGCGTCATTCGAGGGTGAGTGTGTGTCGTCTTCGGAGTCGAACGCATCATCGTCTCGTTCGCTCGCCATCTGTGGACCAGTTTCAGTAGCCGAGTCGTCAATTGTCGCAGACGCTACGGCATCATCGCCCGTCGATGACATCGATTCAAGCTCTTCACGCGACGCGACATATTGGCCATCTTTGATCAGACGACCAATCGCATTTCCGAGGATCACTAACTGACTTGGTGTCATGGATTCTGCTCGAAGTTCCGTCGCGATTCCCAACTGCTTCAAGACATCATCAATCTGAGCTTTCGACAGCTCCTTGCGATACATGCTGATGAGCACCGACCGCATGAACTTGCGACGCTGGGTGAACAGCAGTCGGACGAAGTTGTTGAAGAACGGCAAGTCATCAATCAAGGCCCGTTTTGCGTGATCCGGTTCGATCAGAACGACCGCCGAGTTGACCTTAGGCATCGGCCAGAAAACCGATGGCGGCAGCTTCTTCAGCAGCGTGACATTCGCCAGCGACTGCAGCCAGACAGACAGAGCGCTGTACGTCCCGTCGCCCGGCTGGGCCTGCATCTTGAATCCGAGTTCCCACTGGATCGTGATCACCATGCGCGAAAAGCCCAGGTCCGATCCCATGAGATTGGAAACGATAGGCGTCGCAACATTGTAAGGCAAGTTGGCAACAAGTTTGAGATGTCGCCCGGGAGCAGCGGCCTTCTTCTCACGGAGCAATTCCAGGATGTTGTCCGCCATGTTGTTTTTGTTACGCAGGGCGTCCTGGT
Source organism: Planctomyces sp. (assembly GCA_005778225.1). Lineage (GTDB taxonomy): Bacteria > Planctomycetota > Planctomycetia > Planctomycetales > Planctomycetaceae > SXPC01. Next base: position 20,454 of record SXPC01000178.1, read on the forward strand.
GCAGTAGCGTGACATTCGAAAACGGAGCCGTCGTGTCTTTGGCTAGCTGGATCATATTGGGATCAAGATCGACGGATACAACTTCCGCCGCCTGAATCGCCATAAAGGTACTCATCCCGCCAGTACCGCAGCCGACTTCAAGAACGACGTCATCTTTCGTCAGCAAAGCATTCGCGACGATAAACTCAATGATATTCAGATCAATGAGGAAGTTCTGACCGAGATCATGGCGCGGATTGAAACCGTGTTTTGCGAACAGACGCATCAAATACGAGCGTGTCTGCCTGACAGCGGCCATGTGGTCAGATGAATGATCTTAAAGAGTAAATAAGCGTGGAAAATCAAACCACCACTATATCAATTCTTTTGCGAGTTCGACAGGAACTTCGCCACGTATTTTCCGAGCACGTCTGTTTCGACATTCACCAGGTCCCCGACCTCGCGTTTTCCCAGTGTCGTGGCATCCAGCGTGTGGGGAATCAACGCGACGCTGAAATCGGAATCGGTCACGGTCACCAGAGTCAGACTGATCCCATCGACAGTAATCGACCCTTTCGGGACCATCATCGCTGTCAGAGTCTGATCGCACTCGAAGTGCATGAAGACCCAGTTGCCTTCATGAAGTATTTGAGAGACTTTTCCCGTCCCGTCGACATGCCCTTGCACGAAGTGCCCTCCCAGACGCCCATTGGCTGGCAAGGCTCGCTCGATATTGACGATGTCACCGGCTTTGAGTGTTCCCAGGTTGGTCTTGGAAAGCGTCTCGCTTCCCGCTTCGAAGACCCATGTCTCGTCAGGCAGCGGCATCGCTTCCGAGATATCGCTGACAGCGACCGCCTGATCTTCGATTTTCACAACCGTCAGACAACAACCATTGATCGCGACACTGTCCCCGATCCGCGTCAACCCGTGATGCTGCTCCTGGCGGACGACTTTCCGGGGCACCTTCAGCCACAGCTCAATTCCCGGCCCTGCCTCCCGGATCGCTAACACTCGACACGTTGTTTCGACCAGTCCTGTAAACATTTCTCAAGGCTTCCCGTTCAATGATCCCAGACGCACAGGGTGTACAAAGGCTGTAAGATTCGCAGAACGACACCACGAACTTGTCAGGCGTTCGACTGCATCTTTCGTCAAGTTCACGCCTCATGTTTGTCGGCGATCTATACCTGATTGTAGCGTGACGTGGACTTTTCGCGACACAAAGTATTTTCCCTCTCCAAGACATAGACACCGGAGTTGCCATGTCGACAACCACCGAGCCTCCCCCGGCAGATCCCAAGCTCGCATTCCGCCCGGAAGACAACGTCACCGTACAAGTGAAACGTCTGGCGCCAGGTTACACCCTCAATTCGCCCATGTACGATTCCAGAGGCGTCCTTTTGTTGTCCCCAGGCAGCGTCATCACTCCCCGCTTCAAAGAACTTCTGGAACGACGAAAAGAAGAAGAAGTCCAGGTCAACGCCAAGGAAGCCGACGATCTGCAGATCGATATCGCGCTCATTGAAGAAGTGGCTGTGACCACTTTCGGTGACGAACTCAATGACAAGCTCGATGGCATGATCACGGGCGGTTCGCTGTTTGTGAAAAACAACGGCCCACCCATGCGCAGCACGGTCGTGCTTCACGGTCGCAAAGGCTACGACCTCGTCAAGCGCGAAGAGCTGATTCAGAACCACGAGCAGACCGCCCAGCAGATGGACAGCATGATGAAGACTGCGCTGTCTGGAAAGCGAGTCTCCAGCAACGAGTTCTCTGCTCTCACGGGCACCTACCTGACCGAACTGACCAACGACATGGATCAACTTCTTAGCGTCGCTGCTGAGGCCGGACGTAACCAGCAACTGGCTGACCACTGTCTGAAAATGTCGATGTATGGCATGGCTCTTGGCGTAGAAATGGGCTTCGATGAAGAAAACGTCCGCAATATAGGACTCTGTGCCATGATCCACGACTGGGGCATGGTCAAACTCCCTCCCCATATCCGCTCTCCACAACAGCGACTCGAAGGCGTTCAACACCTGGAGTTTAAAAAGCATTCCATTTATGCCCTCGAAATGCTTCAGAACGTCAGCGGACTGCCCGGCATTATTCCTCTTGTCTGCTATCAGATTCATGAGCAGCCCAACGGCATGGGCTACCCTCGTGGACGCAAAGCGAACATGATTCATGCGTTCGCGAATATCCTCCACGTCGTCGATGCCTATGTCGAAATGATCTCTCCCAAACCATGGCGAGGCCCACTCATGCCCGCTGCAGCCATGGAGGCAATTGTCAAACTGTCTCGTGAACAGGTCTTCGATGCGGAAACTGTTCGCAAGTTTTTGATGCAACTGAGCCTGACTCCCATTGGCAGTCTGGTCAAACTCAGTGATGGCAGCATTGCCCGTGTCATTCGCAGAAACGGCGATCATTACACGAAACCCATCATCCGCTTGTTACTTGATCCTAAAGGACAGCGCGTCCCGCCCGATAGCGAAGAGGGCCTGATTGACCTGGCGCAATCGGAACTGACCATCAAAGAACCGATCCCCTTCCCCGGGCGGAATGAAATCCCTCTGACACTCCAAGTCCTCGACGATCTACGCCGTTAAACAAAAAAGGTGAGCTCACAAAACCGTGAGGCTCACCTTCATTTCAGGCACGTGACGAAAAGCAGTCTACTTAAGACTTGCTGGTTCCGTTGTCTCTGTTTTGTTGGGCACAAATTTCAAAGCAGCGGTATTGATACAGAAACGCAGTCCCGTCGGACGTGGGCCGTCATCAAAGACGTGTCCGAGGTGTCCCTGGCAGCGAGTGCAGTGGACTTCCGTGCGAAGCATCCCGGCGCTGGCATCCGGTTTCGTCGACACCACTTTTTCTTTGACAGGCTGCCAGAAACTTGGCCATCCAGTTCCTGAATCGAACTTGGTATCCGACGCGAATAAATGCTGACCACAACCAGCGCAGATATATTCACCCGTCTTTTTATTATTCCAAAGCTCTCCCTGAAACGGCTGGTCCGTCCCCTTTTGACGCAAGACGCGATATTCCTCTGGACTCAGAATCTTCTTCCACTCTTCATTCGATTTTGGCACTTCTTTGAGATACTCGCTCATATCTTTGGAATCTTTCAGTGTCTCAGTCTGATTGTCGGCTCGTGTGTTCGGCTTAGGCGTCTGGGCCTCGGTATAAACTTCTGCTAACAAAAATACGGCCAGCAGGGCCATCACAATGACCACGGTCATTTTCATGGAAGTGTTCCCTTGCAAGTAGAATGTATGATTTGCTTTTCTTTCCGAGGTTAAGTCGCAGCCGACGACGAAACCTGACAAAGACTGATAAATTATGCCGTCAAATCATCCACGAGAAAAGACCTGTTGCAACTAGCCAACAGGTCTCGTGTTCAAAAATATATTCTTGCGTCCTTCTTCTTAGAAGTCACAACCGCCGACAAAAAGAGCGATGATAATAATTGGTAATGGCAGTCCAAGCAGCCACATCGCCAAGGCATACTTCACTTTACCGTAACGGGTGGTCGTCAGGATCTCATCGTTTGGTTTGGCGTTTGAATCGTTCAACCGGTTCATAATAGGCTCCAGGTATAGTCAAAAGCAGAAGACTCGTGTTTTCACGAATCTATAATGCATTCGCTATGCCAAGAGTCATAAGTAATTGCTATCACGAGAGATGAGGCGAGCTCTTGGAGGATTGAGCAACTGTTTCACTCAATTTTACTCATTGTTGATCGATTAGCGATCAAATTCCTTTGTTTTTGATGAGCAAACACTCCCAGGTCGATTCCCCAACGCTCGATGGACTAGGTTTTTCCTCATCCGGCAGATCCTCATATCGAAGGATGCCGAGCATCCCCGTGATTTCCAGCACGCACAGTTTGACTTCCGAGGTGTGACCAATCCCCTCTTCCCTCAGCATTCCCAAAAATTCGCCTTTTCTCAGGCCTTCACGGCGCAATGTCCCCTCGTCAACGACTCCATCACGGATCAGAATAACTGGTTCGCCCTCGAGAAATGTCTGGAGTCGACTGCTATTGAGCTGCACTTTCTCCAGCAAAACGCTGAAAAGTATGATGGACGCA
>SXPC01000002.1 GCA_005778225.1 Planctomyces sp.
GCTGGTCTTAGGGCCACGCCGAAAATACAGCTGCTGCTTTTTTGACTCACCTCAGTCAACACTCGAAGAAGCCGAGATTCGAGCCCTTCAAGAAACCTGCAGTCACGCAGAACTCAATGACGGCCAATCGATTCTGGAACTGGGATGCGGATGGGGATCGTTATCCCTGTGGATGGCAGAGTCTTACCCATCCTCGCAGATCCTGGCCCTCTCCAACTCGACTCCACAGCGTCTTTACATCGAACAGCAGATCAAAGCACGCTCTCTGTCAAACTTAAGAGTGGTCACCGCCGACATCAATAAGTTCGTCACAGACGAACAGTTTGATCGCGTCGTCTCAGTCGAAATGTTCGAGCACCTGCGCAATTTCGAACTCATTCTCCGCAAGATTGCAGGCTGGCTGAAACCGTCCGGGCAACTCTTCGTCCACCACTTCTGCCATCGCACACTCGCCTATCCCTTTGAAGTCGAGGGCTCCGCCAACTGGATGGGACGATACTTCTTCACCGGCGGTATCATGCCCAGCGCCGATTTACTCTCGACGTTCAACCGCGACCTCGTCGTCACGAATCGATGGGATTGGTCGGGAACACACTACCAACGAACGTCGGAAGCATGGCTCGTCCAGCTCGACCAGAACCGCGCGCAGGCCATGGAAATCCTCAAAACCGCCTACGGCCCCCGTGAAGCAGAACGCTGGTTTCATCGCTGGCGGATGTTCTTCCTGGCCGTCGCCGAACTCTTCGGCTTTTCCGCGGGTAAGGAATGGTTCGTCACTCACCAACTCCTCAGACATGCCGCTTCCTGATCCTGAGAAGCCCTCATTCGCAATTCCAAGGAAGTTCGACATCATGAGCCACCTCTGGCAGTCCCTTGGTCTGTGCCTGTTACTCAGCCTCGCCTGCATGGTCGTGCTCTGGCTGATCAGTTTGTGGCGAAAAGACGTCAGCATCGCTGACCCGTTCTGGGGAACGGGGTTCGTCATCATGGCCTGGACATCCTTTACACTCAATTCCACGACATCGCCCAGAGCAATCCTACTTTGTATTCTCGTGACGATCTGGGGCCTGAGACTCTCTCTCTACCTGCTCTGGCGAAACGCGGGCAAAAAAGAAGATCACCGCTACGCCGAGATGCGAACCCACCATGGATCAAACTTCTGGTGGATCAGCTTCTGGATGGTCTTCGTCCTGCAAGGCGTTCTGCTATGGTTCATCGCCATGCCTGTCAAAATAGCAAACCTCCGATCCGTCCACGCACCATGGAACATGATCGACGTCATCGGCGTCCTCTTGTGGGGAACAGGCTTCTTCTTTGAATCCGTCGGCGACTGGCAGTTATCGCGATTCAAAGCCGATCCAGCCAACGAAGGCAAGGTCATGGACCACGGCTTATGGCGCTACACAAGACACCCCAACTACTTCGGCGACTTCTGCATCTGGTGGGGCATCTATCTCATCTCCCTATCAGCCGGCGCAGCCTGGACGCTCACCAGCCCGATCCTGATGTCCATCCTGCTGATGCGGGTCTCCGGTGTGACCCTTCTGGAATCAACCATCACCAAGCGACGCCCGGACTACGACGAGTACCGCAAGAGAACAAGTTCCTTCTTTCCTTGGCCACCATCGTCTCCATAGTCTGTATTGAAAACCATCACTCAATCATCACACGAAGTTAGACATCATCAGCACGTCGGGCTCACCTTGGCATCCAAAGCCCTCCGCAACGGACACCCATCCGGAGCAGCTTTCCCCCGACGATATTGCTCCAGAAGTTCATGGGATCGACGGGCCAGCATCCGCCTGACCTCGCGTCGCTTCCCTTTCACCCTGGGAATCGCGAGCGAATCATAACCCGTCGTCTAGTGCCGCATCCAGGCGATCACAGCCGCTTCCGCCCGCTGCTCGACCGGGATCCGTTTCGTTCTCGCGACCGTGCCGCTGCCAACAGGCGTCGCATGATCGGTGACTGCTTTCGCCAGCCGATCAGCCAGATCAGCGTACGCGTCATGAAAATTCAGGAACGCCACCACCGCTCCCAGGAAGTCCTCAACGTACTCCGCCTGAGCTTTCTCACGCCGTCGCGCATCAGCCTCCTTCTTTTTGGCAAACCCTTCCGTCGATCGCTCGACCTCGAGATCAGCACGAATGCGCTCAATGGTCGCCGACGCAGCCCAAAGACCCCTCGAGAAAATCTTCCGTCCCTTCTTTTCCGCGACGCCCCAATGATCCCCCGCAGCTTTCACCCGTCGAGTCAACGCCGCATCCCCCGGCGGCAGCAACTCCCAGCCCGCCGGGACATTCACAACTTGACCATCAGCCCCCCGAACAGTCTTCGGAGTCGGGCCAACGAAATACGTTTGACTGCTCATACTTCTTCAGCTTCCATGCAGTGAATTTGCAAAGGCGACGATTATCCATCGCTTCATTCATTTCTTGCAACCCACCCACGTCTCATTCTTAGTCGGGTGCTGGTGAGGCTCCGAGAACCGCACCCAATGCGGTATCGAGTCTAGCTTTGCTACGGGTCGAGACTCACCATGATCATGCATGACATACAAAATTTTGATGTCAAGCCTGTCTCTAAGAAGATTTCGACTGCTGACTACCCGCAACACATTCAACTGGCACATATCTTGCTTGCACAAAAGTATTCACGAATCGTGTCGGCGGGATTGCTTGATCATCCCGCAGCAAAGGGAATAGCCGGTTCGACCAGCGGAGGGTGCTCACAATGACGATGCACAGAAAAGGTCGACCATGGCTCCCAGATCCTCGTGGAAGGGTTATTTGAAGGTCAGTCTCGTCTCACTGCCGGTGAAAGCCTACAGCGGTTCCTCCAGTGGCGGCTCGCCGATCAGCCTGAATCAACTGCATGAGGAATGTCATAGCAGAATTCGCTACAAAAAAGTCTGCCCGGTTCACGGCGAAGTCCCCAACGATGAAATCGTCTCCGGCTACGAATACAGCAAAGGCCAATATGTCGTCATCGAACCGGACGATCTGGAACAGCTGCGGACAGAGAACGATCACTCTGTGAATGTCGATTCGTTCGTCCCGAATGAATCGATCGACCCAGCCTATATGACTGGACGAACCTACTATCTCGTCCCTGATGGCCCCGTTGGCCAAAAGCCCTATCAGCTGCTTCAGGAGACAATGAATACTGATGGCCTGCATGCGATCGCATCCGTTGTTCTGTCGAGTCGCGAACAGATGGTCCGCCTTCGGCCCGCAGGTAAGCTCATCGCGATGGATGTTCTGGAATACAAGACTCAAGTCAAAGAGCCAACAGCGTTCGAAGACGAACTCATTCAGTCTTCCAGTACTGCCCAGGAAAAGAAGCTGACACACCAGTTGATTGAAGCTCTCGCGAAGGATCACTTCGATCCCTCAGAATATCATGACCTTTATACGGAACGATTAACGCAGCTGATCGAAGCGCGAGTTCAGGGGCAGGAAGTCGTAACACCCGCTGCCGACGAACAGCCTCAGATCATCAACCTGATGGAGGCACTCAAAAAGAGCGTTGCTCACGCATCGAGTATCAAAACCAGCCCCAAAAAGAAAACAACCAAACCACCAAGGCGACGGGCCGCGAGTGCCAAGTCGCCCCGGTCGACAAAATCCAAAGCAAAGAAAACTGGTTGACAATCGTTTGTTCAAGATCGATCGTAGGGTGCTGGTGAGGCTTTGCGAACCGCACCAAATGTGGCATCGAGACTCGTTTTAATTCGGTTCGAAGACTCACCAGCCACCAGCATCGCCTACAAAACATGAATGTGATGGCTGGCTTTTAAAATTCACTCAACCAGCCTCGAAGGAGTTGACCGGTTTGTTGAGCAATGAAGACGCAACCAGCAAGACAGGTGCTCAACCACTGTTCCACCAGCGGATCGCGCTCGCGGGACGCCTCGCTTCGTTAACGCGCACGCAAGCCGCGGATCTCATCCAGCATCTCGGCGGCCGCTATCATCCTCGCGTCACGCTCCAAACGACGATGATCGTGATCGGATCACGCAACTTACCCCTGCGAGCAGATGGCCGCGTCAGTCGCAATCTTCGTATCGCCCATGACCTTCAGGCGAATGGTCGCCCCTTGGAAATCGCCGACGAACAAACCTTTCTCACCCTCGTCGGGCTTCGTGATGACTCCGGCCAGAGTCGACGAACGCTGGGTGAACTGGCAGATCTGGTCAGTGTCTCCCGCCAACGCCTCCGCGCCTGGTGGAAGGCGGGGCTGATCACACCGCTTGATACCGAACACGGCATCGAGCATTTCGATTATCAGCAGGTCGTCACGGTCAAGTACCTGGCAGAACTGATGCAGGCGGGAGTTAAAACCGCGCGGTTACGTCACAGTCTCCATCAACTCTCCCAGTGGATGCCCAGCGCGAATCTCCGCTTAGCAAGTCTGGACCTTCTCGCAGGTGAATTCGTCCTCAGACGAGACGACGGTCGACTCGCGAATGTCGCAGGCCAGCTACTCATGGAGTTTGATGAACCAGAGCAGGCCTCGTCTGTCAGCTTCACCCCGACAGTTGAACACAAGCCATTCGATACGCTCTTCCATCAAGGCTGCCAGCTGGAAGACTCAGGAGACCTAACAGCTGCTCGCGATGTCTACGAACTCTGTTTGAGCATTCATGGCGAAGAAGCCACCGTTCTCTTTAACCTCGGCAACGTGCAGCGCGAACTTGGCAATCTCCATCTGGCAGAATCTCACTACCGACACGCAATCGCACTCGATCCCTCGTACACACAAGTCTGGATCAACCTCGGCGATACCCTGGCCGACCTGAGTCATGATGACGAAGCGATCGAAGCATGGCAGCGCGCGATTGAACTCGAGGCGGACTGTCAGGAAGCGTTATTCAATCTGGCAGATGCTCTCGAATCACAACAACGAAGCACAGAAGCAGCAATGTATTGGACGATGTACCTGAACTTCGATGACAACAGCACCTGGGCAGATTACGCCCGGAACTGTCTCGAAGGGCAACTCGTCCGGAAAGGCTAGGAGATTCTACAGTCCGATTTTCTTTTTCATCGTCTGCGTCAACCATTGACGGACCTCCGCCAACTCCCCCCAGGGATCAACTTTAAGGCCTGCAAGTCGCTCTAAGATGTTGTCAACGCGAAACTGATTCGAAGCCTTGATCGTCGACAATTCCTCCCACGCCAACGGCGTCGCAACAGGAGCGCCGGCACGCGCACGTGTCGAGTAAGGAGCAACAGCAGTCGCACCGCGATTATTGCGAACATAGTCAATGTAGATCTTCCCGCCACGCGCCGCCTTCGACATATTCGCGGTGTACTTCGCTGGCGACGAAGCCGCCAGATTCTTACTGACTTTCTCAGCAAAGCCTTTCACATCATCCCAGCCATGTCGACGATCCAACGGCACAACGATATGAACCCCCTTGCCCCCGGTCGTCTTGACGAAACTGACCAACCCCAGATCGTCCAGAATTTCTTTGAGATCAGATGCCCCCCTGCGAACCGCAGCCCATGGAACATCGTCAGCGGGGTCCAGATCGAAGAACATTCGATCGGGCTTCTCAATCTTATCAATCCTCGCACCCCACGGATGAATTTCCAGCACACTGATCTGCACCAGTGATGCCAGCGCAGGCAAATCATCAGCAATGAGGTACTCGTCCGTCGTCGACTTTTCTTTGATCATAACTCGCTTGAGCTCATCAGGCGTCCCGGCAGCGGCATGCTTCTGATAAAAGCACGTTCCCTGCCCACCGTCAGGGCATCTCACGAGACTGAGTGGACGCTGCTTAAGATGAGGAAGGATCCAGTCCGCAACGCTGGCATAATAACGGACCAGATCCAGCTTCGTCAGAGGCACCTCCGGGTAAAGTTCTTTGTCTGGGCTAGTAAGTTTCACGTCTTTGAGCTGCTCAATCGCTTCATCGCGCGGAGCCAGCGTTTTCGCCTTTCCTCGACCTGCCCCCTTGGCAGAGCTAACTGGACTCATCGCAACCTCCCCAAAATCTCTGACCACCGATGAAGCCGTGATATCTTCTCTCAACCCCTGAAAAGAAGGATGCCGCAAGACCCTTTCCTCGGTCCAGTTCGCAAACTCAACCTGCGCCACCAGCTGAGGCTGAATCCAATGCACACCCTTCGAGACAAGCGAGCCATGAGCTTCGAAAGGGGATCGTTTGACTTCAAGTGGTGTCATGCGTTGATGCATCTCTTTCAGCGTCTCATCCGAGAATCCCGTTCCCACTCGACCATTATAAATCAGCTGGCCGTCTGCATTGAACGACCCAAGCAGCAAAGCTCCAAACTTCTGACGCGCCCCCTCAGGCGAAGTGAACCCGCCGATGACAAACTCTTCCCGCAGAATGCACTTGATCTTCAACCAGTCATCACCCCGCCCCGATCGATAAGGACGATCCCCCCGTTTCGAAATGATCCCCTCAAGCCCCTTCTGACACCCCTGCGCCAGAAACTCAGCCCCCTCTTTCTCAATGTGGTCCGAATAAATCAGTCGCGAATCGCCAGCAGCCCCCAACAATTCTTCAAGTCGCTTCTTGCGAGTCAACAACGGCAATGATCTTAGATCTTCCCCATTAATGAAGAGCAGATCGAAGATCTCGAAGACCAGCTGATCCGTCTTCCCCTTCTTGAAGGCATTCTGCAGGTCCTGAAAGTTCGTCAGTCCATCAGGACGAATCGCGACAACTTCACCGTCAAGAACAGCCGACTCGACCCCCAGACCTTCCAGGCTCTGACGCAACTCTGGAAAACGCGCGGTCCAGTCATTGTGGTTGCGTGTCACTAGCTCCACATGGCCACGGCTCAGTCTCGCCAGCAGTCGATAGCCATCGAACTTGA
>SXPC01000016.1 GCA_005778225.1 Planctomyces sp.
CCCGCCAGGTGCACTTATCCTCAAAACGTCACCAGAGGGGATTCAATCCCACGACCAACGGATTAGAAATCCGTTGCTCTCACGGAATGGCGCATTGGCAGAATCAACAGCTGTGAGAGTGTATCAGAGTTGACTATCGCGACGACGAAGACACTCCAACTGACCGGCGTCCGTGAACGGACACTCAAGGATATCAGTGTCGAACTACCGCTGGGTAAGTTCATTCTCGTGACTGGTGTCAGCGGTGCGGGGAAATCGTCGCTGGTTGTGGAGACGATTTTTGCGGAGTCTCAGCGTCGGTATCTGGAGACCTTCTCGCCGACGATTCGCCAGCAGCTCAGTGGGGTCAAGACGCCCGCGTTGGATCATGCGGACGGGTTGGTGAACTGTCTGCTGATCACCAACGAGGGGGTTCGCTTTCCCAAACGCAAACCGGTCTGGGAAGTTCTTGATGCCGATGAAGTAGTGCGCCAGCTTTTTGTGCGTGGCAGCGAGATTCATTGTCCTGTCTGTGGGGAGCGTATCCAGACTTGCACTGCGGAAACGTCGACTGAGAATTTGATTGCGACTGCACAGGGGCAGCGAGCCGTGATTGGGTTTCCGACCGAAACACTGAGTCCAAATACTGATCCGGCGCGTCTCATCTCGCTTGATAAAACTCGCAAGCTTCAAGTCATTGATCGTGTCAAAGTTCAGACTGGGGATCGCGGACGCATTCATGAAAGCATCGAACTGTCGATGATGGAAGGCGAGGGGCGTTGTGTCGTCCTTGTCGAAAGTGACTCGGGTTCAGTTGAGTACTCGGGACGTTCCTTCGAGCCTCGCATCTACTCACGTCTCCCCTACTGCTGGAAGGATGACCGCTGGGTCGTCATGCCATCGTGGTCATGGGATGAAGCGACCGGTGAGACTGATGAGAATGCTTTTCGCTTCATGAAGCTCACATTTCGTGAACTGCTCTCACTGACGCCGTCAGAGCTTTACGAACGACTGCTCCGACACAGTGTGACCGAGGAAGCCAATGTCGTTGTTCGCAACGCCCGTCAGCAACTCATTGATGTCTGTCGTGTTCTCATTGAACTTGGTCTTGGTCATCTTCATGTGGATCAGCGTTATGGCGAACTCTCGAGCGGCGAGCGGACTCGTCTTCTTCTGGCCAGCGTTAACATGCTTGCTCCGGTGGAATCGATGCTGATCATTGATGAACTCAGTCCTGGTCAAAGCGACGAAGTCCTCAGCGATGTCATCGGCTCCTTGAAGCAACTTGTCAATGCTGGCAATACAGTTGTCGTTGTTGATCATCATTCGATGCTCGCCTCGTCTGTGGATTGGATCATCGAACTCGGCCCGGGCGCCGGTACTGAGGGTGGCACCGTCATTTTCAATGGTCCGTCTAGAGAGTGGAACGCGAAAGCGGAGTCACTCACGCTCAGCATTTCCGAACCGCCCAAGAAACGCTCGTGGGCCAAACTTGACGATGTGCCCTCAACGACTTTCGACCTGATGGACGCCAAGCTTCTTCTCGGCAGAATCAATGCGGTGACCGGTTCGCGAGGTAAGAGTCGGTTCCTGAAAGAAGTCCTGGTTGGGTGGGCACAAGGGCAACCACTGGAGCATGCAACCGGGAAGAAAAAAGCGAAAACCGGTTTGTTTGATGAAGTCGTCCTCGTCGACCAGGAACGGGTTAGTGGCAGCAAACGCAGCATGCCTGCTTCGATTATGAAGCTGATGCCGGAGATCCGTGATCTCTTTGCGGAGTCGATGGAGGCACAGCTGCGCAACTGGAACTCGCGTTACTTCTCGCTGCACGTCGAAGGGGGTGGCCGCTGCCCGCGCTGCACGGGTGTTGGTGAAGTCGAGGTTGACCTCAAGCACCTTGCTCTTGTTTCGGTCGTCTGCCCCGAATGCAATGGGACTCGTTATCTCCCGGAAGTCCTCAACGCTCGTTACCGTGGACTTTCAATCGCTGAGGTACTCAACCTCAGTGTCGATGAAGCGTTTCTCTTCTTCCGATCGCAGATGAGCATACAGAAGAAGCTTCAGGTCATGCGCGAACTCGGGCTGGGTTATATTCGCTTAGGCCAGCCAACTCGCACCCTCTCCTCCGGGGAAACTCAGCGTCTGAAAATTGCCACCAGCATTGTGACGATCTCCGCCAAGAAGAAACTTTTCCTGCTCGACGAACCAACTGCAGGCCTTCATGCCAGCGAGATCGCCAAACTCTGGACGACGCTCCAGGAACTCACCGCGGGCGGACACACAGTCGTCATTGCTGAGCATGACGCTGCAGTCATCGAAGCGGCGGATCATCGACTTGAGGTTCAATCAGCCAAGGAAACCTCAAAACGATATCTGGTAATCAATACTGACTGATTTAAATCCCAGCGAGACTGGAACGCAGAGCTCGCAGAGGAGAGCAGAGGTCGCGGAGCAGAATTTGAGTTCAAGTTCTTATACACTCACCTCAGAAATGATTTCCTTTTGCGTCTTCGCGCCTCTGCGTTAAATCTGGATCTCTTCTCTGCGTCCTCTGTTCCACTCCGCGTCCTTTACGTTCCTATCTTTGATCTGTTTCCCCTACTGATGCTTAGCCTGTTCTTCCAGGTAATCGACCAGGGAGGCGAGTTCGAACACCGTCAGCTGGTGAGCCACTGACTCGGGCATGATCGATGTCTCCATATTGGCACGCTCTTCAATGTCGCCTTTCAGAATGACGAACTCAGCTGCGTTGGCATCACGAATGACGACGCGGTCTGCTTCTTCCTTAACGACGAAGCCGGTGTAGATTTTACCTTCTGAGGTGGCGATGGTGACGGTTGCAAACCCCTGAGCGATTGTCTTATTCGGCAGCACAATCGCTTCCGCCAGTTGAGGACGCTTGTAGGTCTTGGCGATGTTACCCAGATAAGGTCCAATCTGTCGGGCATCCTTCGTCACGGCATGGCAGCCGACGCAGTTGGCTTTGACGAACAGACGCTCGCCGAATGCAAGGTCTCCCTTGGTCGAGACTGCCTGGGTAATCGCCTCTTCCGGCTTGAGGGTTTTGATGACTGGTGTTCGGTCTGGGGCTCGGTCTTTGAGTTTCAACTCTGACTTCACCTGCCTGGCCAGCGTGTTGAATTCTGACTTCGAATCAGCGGCTGTTTCCAGAATCTGGTCCTCGAGGAAGACGTTCCTGGACTTAAGCGATGCATTGAGCAATTGCGGACGACGAGAGACTTTCGCCCAGGCTTGCGTCAACACGTCCGAGGCTCGCGTGCGTCCCTCGACGCTCGTCTGCTTGCCGTTCGCGAGCGAAAGCAGAACCACATCGACCCACACTCCCAGCTTATTAGAAGGGCTGGATGCGATCTGTTGAAGCTGACTGATCGATGTCTCCAGCGTGCGGGATTGCTCAATCGACTTGATAGCTTTCGCCATCTTTGCAGGTTGCGGATTGGCATCGAGTCGCGCGAGTGCCTCAAGAATCGGCAGCAGGACGCCAGCCGATGGGATTCGCGTCAGACAGTCGACACTATCCAGCAGTGTCTGATCATTCGATGACGACAACTTCACCGCTTTCACCGCGATTGCTTCTGCTTCAGCAGGGAGATCATCCCGCTTGGCCAGCTGCGAAACGGCTTCAGCGACGTAGCTGTCATCCTTCAATGCTTTCGCGATGAGTGTCGTCAGCGCCTTATCGACGTTGATGCGGTTACGAGCCATCTCCGTCAGCAGAAAGGTGGCCTGCTCATGTCCAGCCGAGTTCATCGTCTGATCGAGAAACGCCAGAATGCGAGGAGACTCACTCCACGTCACCGGCTTGTAATAGGGCCCTCGTGTATCGGGGCGCGTTCCCCAGGACTCGCCGTCCCATTCCGCTTCCTTGTTATAGAGGCGGCAAAGGGCGGACAGGATGTTGGATTTTACCTGCGGATCCTTGGCTGAATTGTACGTCGCGATGAGCCCGTCGACAGTTTTTGCATAGTGCATCTTGCCGAGAGCACGAGCAACATACTTCGCGGGTTCTCCAGTTTCTTTTGAGAGCAATTCCAGCGTCTGATCGATCAACATCCGTTTTGCAGCAGAATTGATTGCGATATGACGAACGACTGGATCACTATTGATGATCCCCAAGACAACGTCAGAATCACGGGCTCTTTCCGGTAACTCAGCTGCAAATTGGCGTTGGGTGGTTTGTTTATTTCTCAACAATGAGAGGACTGTCTCCGTCGGATCTTTCCCGCGTCGCGTTAGTTCTCGCTGTGCTTCTATACGGCGACGATAACTATTCGACGACAACAGTTCCTTGAGCTCTTTCTCACTTGCTTTCGCAAAATCCGGCAGCGGTTCTGGTTTGAACCCCTTGGGCTTTACACAGACGATGTACCCAACATTCGGGCCAGCCCAGTCAAACGTCGCGCCTTTCCAACTCGCGGCGTATACCCGACTATTCGCATCGACATCGGCATCGGTCGGACGGGTCATACGAATGAACGGTTCTGGTTTGCGTGTCTCTTTGAAAGTCGCACCGTTCGGCTCAACCCAGTGATGATAAATCGCTCCTGTTCCCCAGTCTGCGGTGAATGGGGCATTATTCCAATACTCAAATCCCGGCTCGTCAATGTAAACCGCCCCGCAACCAGAGCCCCCGCCGTAGTCAGCCAGGGGGGCAAGTGCTTCGTCGGCGAAGTTCTTATACAGCTTTGGATAGCCATGATCGCCGGCTTGCAGCAGATGGTGAAAGCGGACGTTCCAGCCGTCGCCGTCGTTGGTGTTATCGCGGGTGAACATATCCATGGTCGGGCTGATCGCGACTTCGAGAATGTTCCGCGTCCCGGTCGCATAGAGTTCCAGACCCGTTCCATCAGGACGAACACGAATGACCCCGCCGCCGCGGTGGGTCAGCGTGCGACCATCGGTCCCTTCGGCCTTCGTGAATCCGAAGTCACCGCCGGCGATGTAAATCCAGCCGTCGACGCCCATTGAGAGGCCGTTGGTCGTGTGGTCAGCTGGTCGTTTGTCGTAAGCGAAGGCGAGGTTCTTGACGAGAATCTTCTCTTCATCAGCAACGCCATCTCCATCGCGGTCAATGTAGACACTCAAATGTGGCGGGTGCATCAGGTAGAGGCGGTCCTTATCCCAGATCAGCCCGCGCGGGGCATCGACTTCGCAGAAGACTTTGGTTTCGTCCGCGCGTCCGTCGCCATCGTGATCCTTCAGCCGAATGATACGACCTCGTTTGGCATTGCGTCCCAGTGACCCGTTTCCATCCGAGCTGACGAACACGGTCCCGTCGGGGGCAGCCGCGACAAAGACCGGGTAGTTGACGGCAGGCGGAGCGGCAAACAGCGTGACTTCGAACCCGTCTGCCACTTTAACGTCCTTGAGAATCTCTGCTTCCTGCTCAGCGGTCAGCTTTTCGATGCGAGGGGGAATGTTTCCCTGCTTCTTATAAATCGCTTCATCTGAACTCGGATCTGGTCCGCAGCAGCCTTCCTGCAGTTCGATGCGGTCGAACTTATCGCCGGTCAGCTTAACTTCACGAATACTGCACCAGCCCCCATTAGGGCCACCAACGCCGACGATTCGCAGGGACGTGATTTCCATTGAGCCATCCAGCTTCTCAGCGGCAGTAATCTTCTCGCGATTGTTCGTCCGATCGAGCAGGACATTCCAGTTATCGCCATCAGCCGTTCCTTCCACGCGGTATCGATAGACTGACTGACTTTCCCAGTCGACCTTGATCGTGTTGACTTTCTGCGGCGAAGGGAACTTCAGAGTTAATGTCTGTGGGTAGTCCCCATTACTCGCGCACCAGCGTGTTTCGAGGTCATCATCAATGGCATTCCAGGCGTAGTTATCCTTGCCCGTTTCTTCGCTGCTCGCGGAAACAGTCGCTGCCAGCCCTCGACCATCGTCAGGGTATTTTTTCTTCGGGGGAGCTTTGGAGACAACCGGCTTCTCAATCTTTTTAACCGTGTTTTTGCCAGTGAATGGCTTCAGGTAGTCATCGTTTAGTTTGTCACATGACCAGAGTAACCCGCGTGTGAGCAGTTCGAGATAGCGAGGGTCTTCGACCGTCTTCGTGTTGTGGCCCAGTGTGGTGCTGAAGCTGCGAGCCCCGGCGCGTTCGTTCGTCCACACGACAACGTGTTCATCGACTACTTCTTTGCCGTTTCGCTGAAAGACCTGCTTGCCACGAGCCAGTGGAGTGATGTCGTAGACTTTGACGTTGTTGTAGAGCTCTTCTTTGATTGTCGTCCAGTCAGACAGTGTTTTGGTGATCGGATGATCGGAGTCGAGGAAGCGAACGGCGATCGGCTCCTGTGGGCCGTGAGACGTCGAGTGAATTCCCAGGTGTTTAGGCCAATTGTCCGAGCCGTCCCGGAAGGAGTGCATCGCGCAGTGCAGGTGAACGGCCGGAATTTTCTGGTGAGTTGTCAGAATATTTTTGATTGCTTCAGAAGACTTATTATCCGCAGCACATTCGTCGTGAATAATGACGTCGTAACCGTCTGCCCAGTTGGGATTCTCAAACAGCGCCAGCGGCGGCTTGGTCGTGGTATCGTCGGTCCAGATGACATCGACCTGCACATTCGCCCGCGCCTGAATCCCCTCACTCAGAACCTTATGCTGGCCCGGATAATCGTGACAACAGCCTCCTGCGATCAGAAGTGCTTTCAGGGGCTTAGTCGCCTGGGCAAAGGCAGCCTGTCCGAACAGCAGAACGGCAATAACGAGCACGCTGGGCAGCAGTTTCGACATGAAAATCCTCGAACTTCGAATCTCTCAAGACACGTGAATACTTTCCGATGCGTTCGAAAGTACCCGTTAGCGGCAACTTTCGCAAGAACGCCCTTGTCGATTCTTAATAACCTCATTGCCCTGCTGTTTGTGAACGCGTCAATTAGAAAATAACGCGTTTATTTGATACCATAAACCCGCCCAGGCCGGCAGGTACGCAATTGCATTTCAGGACGGAGCGACACGATGATCGATGTGGTCAGGAACGAACCAGTAGATTCAGCAACTTCCATTTTGACTGGTCCCTTCGCCCACCTTCACTGCCACTCGCATTACAGTCTGCTCGATGGGGCCAACCGCATCCCCTCGATGCTGAAAAAGTGCAAAGAAAACAACATGAATTCCCTGGCCATCACGGACCACGGGAATCTTTTCGGGGCGCTCGAATTCTATTCGAAATGTCGAGAAGCGAGCATCAACCCGATCATCGGCTACGAAGCCTACGTCGCACCCGGCAAGCGCACGGACCGCGGCGCGACCCGCATGAAGGAAGCCAGCTTTCACCTCACACTGCTGGCGATGAACAAGACGGGGTTTCATAATCTGATCAAGATGGCCTCCATCGCCTATCTGGAGGGTTTTTACTACAAACCCCGGATCGATAAAGACCTCCTCGCCGCCCACAGCGAAGGACTCATCTGCCTGACCGGCTGTGCGTCGAGTGAGCTGTCTCACTACATTCTCAAAGAAGACGATGAATCGGCTGAGCGTCTTCTCAAGTGGTATGAGCAGACCTTTGGCGACCGCGTTTACCTGGAGATCCAGGACTCGGGCGTGCAGATTCAGAAGGACTGCATGGAAGGAACCATTCGTCTCGCGGATCGCTTTGGGCTCCCTCTCGTCGCGACTAACGATGCCCACTATCTCAATAAAGAAGATGCCTCCAATCACGATATTCTCCTGTGCGTGAACACCAAGGCGATGCGCAGCGATGAGAAGCGGATGAAGCTCGATGGCTGTGAGTTTCACGTCCGCACGCCGGAGGAAATGTACAAGGTCTTCGGCAAGCATCACGAAGCCGTCAAACGCAGCCAGGAAATTGCAGACCGCTGCGATATTCAGATCGACCTCAAAGCCCGTCACTTTCCGGTTTTCGCGCCACCGCCAGGTCGCACGGATAGTGAGTACCTGCGCGAACTCTGTAACGAAGGTCTCGTCTGGCGTTACGGCGAAAATCCTGCCCAGGTCTATCTCGATCGACTTGAGCAGGAACTCAAAGTCATCAACAAGATGGGCTACGCGAGTTACTTTCTGATCGTCTGGGACTTCGCGCGTTTTGCCCGTTCTCACGACATCCCTTGTACCGCGCGGGGGTCTGCCTGCGGAGCCCTTGTGGCGTACCTGCTTGGTCTGGGCGATGTTTGCCCGATCCAATATGACCTGCTCTTCGAGCGTTTCCTCGATCCCTCTCGAACGGAAGCTCCCGATATCGATATCGACTTCTGTCGCGATCGACGACAGATGGTCATCGATTACGTCAAAGATAAATACGGCTCGGAAAACGTCGCACAGATCGGCACGTTCGGAACTCTCAAAGCCAAAGCCGCGATCCGCGATGTCGGCCGCGCGCTCGGCGTCCCTCTCATGCGTGTCAATGAGATCGCCAAGCTGGTCCCGGAAGACTTGAAAGTCACCGTCAAATCGGCGCTCGAAGAGTCGCCCGACCTCAAGCAGATGTACGATTCCGATTCTGAAATCAAGGAATTGATGGACGTCGCGATGGCGCTCGAAGGTCTTGCGCGGAACGTCGGAACACACGCCGCTGGTGTCGTGATCGGAAATCGCCCGTTGATGGAGATCGTTCCGCTCCAGAGGATCACTGGTAAAGAAGACATCATCACCCAGTGGACCGACGTCGAAAAAGCTGGTCTGCTGAAGATGGACTTCCTGGGCCTGCGCAATCTGACGATTCTCGACAAGGCGGTCAAGAACGTTCGCATGAACTTTCCCGACTTCAACATGAAGCCAATTGATTTCCCCCTTGATGACAAGGAAACATTCGCTCTTCTTCAGCGCGGTGAAACGAAAGGGATCTTCCAGCTGGAGTCCGGCGGGATGCGTGACCTGCTCACAAAAATGAAGCCGGATAAATTCGCTGACATCATCGCGACCTCCGCGCTCTACCGTCCCGGCCCTCTCGAAGGGGGGATGGTCATGACGTACGTTAACGTGAAGCACGGCCGCGAGCCGATTCCGAAGGTCCACCCGCTCGTCGATGCCGTCCTCGATGAAACCTACGGCGTCATGGTTTACCAGGAACAGGTGATGCGGATTCTCAACCGCGTCGGGGGGATCGAGCTGTCTGCTGCCTACCAATGTATTAAGGCGATCAGCAAGAAAAAAATCGACATCATGACCAAGAACAAAGAACAGTTCTTGAGCGGTGCCGAGAAGAACAACATGCCGCGCGAGCAGGCCGATGACCTGTGGAACCTGATCGAGAAATTCGCTGGCTACGGCTTTAACAAATCTCACAGTACAGCCTACGGCGCGATCGCTTATCAGACGGCGTACCTGAAGGCCCACTTCCCTCATGAGTTCATGGCGGCCCTTCTTTCCTGCGGAATGGAAAGCAGCGAGCGGATCGCCGAGCACGTCGATGACTGCAGGCGGATGAAAATTGAAGTCATCCCTCCAGATATCAACAGCTCTGATGTCGAGTTCAAAGTCGTTGGCAAGAAACTCAGCTTCGGACTGGGTGCGGTCAAAGGTGTCGGTACGAATGCTGTTATCGCTATGGTGGAAGAGCGCGAAGCCAACGGCCCGTTCAAACACATTCTCGATCTCGCTGAGCGAGTCGATCCCAAAGCCCTGACCAAGGGCAACCTGGAGACGCTGATCAAGGTCGGCGCCCTCGATTCGTTTGGCCCTAACCGCGAGCAGCATATGCTCCTGGTAGAACGGGCCGTCCAACTCGCCGCCACCAAGCTGCGAGACAAAGCCCGTGGCCAGCGTTCCCTCTTCGAAGCCATGCAGGCTCAAGATGAAGCCAACGGCGAACAAGCCATTAACCTCCCCGATGCCGCCGACTGGCATGACCGACAGAAGCTCGCTGCTGAGAAAGAAATCCTCGGCTTCTACCTTTCCAGCCATCCACTCGCCGAGTTTGAAAGCCAGCTCGTCTCATTCGCGACGCATAACATGGCGGATATCAAAGACCTCGACGACG
>SXPC01000017.1 GCA_005778225.1 Planctomyces sp.
CCCAGCATCATCGGACCGACGAGGCAGCCCCTCGTCGTGAACACTGTTCTTCAGCGGTGGAACCAGAAAACAGCAGCCAGTGCCAAGGACGCCCTCAACAGCCTCCGCTCCGATGTGACCACCTACCATGCAAGCAGTCGCAAAACCAAAACTTCCGAACTGGCCTTTTCTCAAGCCTTGACAGATTGTTTTTGCTTTTTAGTGGCCAAATGCACACAATGGCTCGATCCTTTTTGAACGGAGTTTCACTTATGTGGCAATCTTCTCTCCTCGCACTGACACTCGTTTTGAGCTCAACACTCGCGCTGCGCGCCGAAGAAAAACTTAACCCACAATATGCCAGCTGGGCGAAGTTCAAACCGGGAACCAGGATCGCTCAGATCAGTTCCTCAACAACAAATGGAGTCAGAACCGACACCAAGATCACCTGGGAACTCCTGAAAGTCGCCGATACAAAACTGACGCTGCAGGGATCTCAGGAAGTCACATTTAATGGCAAAGCGCTTCCGAATTTGCCACCGACAAAGTTTGAAGTCAAAAAGATGGTCGAGTCCAACCCAAAGAGTGGCCCTATCCCCATCAATGAAGTCACAGAAGGTGTCGACCGTACTGTGACAGACGAAGGCAAGCAGGATGTCACCATCGATGGGAAAAGCTATTCCTGCCAGGTCGAACTCGTCACCACGAAATTCTCAGGCGGCATCACCACATACCGCAGCTGGAAATCCGAAGAAATCCCCGGCGGTCTCTTCAAAGCAGAAACCAAATCCAATGGCTCTGACTTGGTCCTCGAAACTTTAAAAATCGAGATCAAGTAGCTGTAGCTGTCCGCTTCATCTGCTCCAGCGCGATCCGCAGATTTCCGTGCGTCCATAGCAGCGGCGTGATGTCGTTCGGGATGAACTTGCCGTGTTCCAGAAAGTAAGACTCTGGCCCCATCATCTCCCCCCAGGGACATTCCGGGCTGGTCAGCTGCGACAGCGACCGGTGGAAGTGATACAGCTGATGTGCCTTGTCAGCCGGGTCTTTCGTCTGCAGATACCAACGACCATAGATCGTCGAGATGATCGAATCGAATATGCACCATTGCGCCTCTTCCCCTTCGCGCCACAGCATATCGCGTGTCAGCATGTCATCGACGAACTCCGTCGTGCGGCGTTCGGGGCTCAGTTTATCTTTATAGTCCGCGCACCAGTAAGAATCGCCAAGATAGCGTTTGATACCATAGTCACCCATCAGGTTCGACGTCACATCACTGACGATCTGACGAGCCATCGTCTCATCGACAACTTCGAACGGATAAATCAGGAACAGCAGGGCCGAGTCATATCGCCGTCGAATCGTGTCATCGTCCTGAATGCACTCCGAAGGAAGGATCTCATCGAGAGCCGATTGCCCCTTATTAACCATCTCGGTCAGAACGTCGCGTTGCAGGCCTTTCGATTCGCCAATCGTCTCGATGACCTTCAGCCACAACTTCATTCCCGCAAGCACAACACCCACACTCGAGGCTTCGATCTTGCGTGCCTCTTCCCAGTGCCCACTGTCCTGATCCTGCCAGTACTTGATCGCCTTCAGGTAAAGAACAATCTTCCCCGCGACATACAGCAAGTTAGCCGAGGGCTCCATCTTCCCTTCATGCACCATCCGGGCCAGCATCCACAAGAGAAACCCGAGGGCATCATTCTGAGCATGAGCCCACTTCTCAGGCAGTTCAGCTAGCGCCGTTCCATCGAACCGAATATGCGGCCGATTCTGCGGCACATCCACATCGACTTTCCCCGAAATGCAGTCATCAAAGCGCTGCGAATACTTCTCATAAAACTTGACGAAGGCTTCGAGATTCTCGATCACAATATCGAGCTTCCCGATCTCGTAATGAGCATTGGCAATGTGCATATTGTCGCGCAGCCAGACGTTCTGATAGCCGGTGTAGCCCAGCTCGGGCTGCAGCGCCAGAGCCGCCGGGAACAAACCGTTCCCCAGGCGCGGAAACGAGAACGTCTTCGATTCAATCAGCAGCGTTTCGATTTTCGAAAGGTCATCCGCCGTGTAATCAGAACGAGTAAGTTCAGCGATGCGGGGATGGTGGTAATGAATCGTTCGACTCATGGGGACAACGGCTCCGTGACGTTGAGGCAATTGGTGGGGTGACCAGACAGCGTAGTCCGCGCGAGAATAGCAGGTTACAGGACCTCTGTCGAATCGACTTTCTCACTCATCACCGGCTGCTTTCCGATCAACCAGCGTTTGGCCGCCAGTGTCGCCAGAACAGGGAAGATGACCGAAGCAATGAGCGTGAAGGCCATCGATTGAGATGATCCAAACATGGCACCAAAACCGGCATAAATCAGGGAGACAACGAGATTGGAAAGTAGAAACACAGGCACGAAACGACGGGCTTTCATGTTCGTCGCGCCCAGAAGAAACACAACCGGCTCCGCCAGCAGCGGCAGGCCGCGCGTCAGCGGGATCGCCCAGAGTCCATACCGCTCATTGAAGTCGACGATCAAGACACGCTCCTTTGCTGATGTCAGTCGATGCAGGATCGGTTCTCCGAACAGCCGGGCGAGTCCGAAACCGACTAGCCCACCGATCGTCATTCCCAGAAACGACGCCAGCGTCGCCAGAAAGACCCCCATCGTCGCGCCGGCGTACGTCGTGATTGCGGATGAGGGAACGGGAAGAAAGATATCGACAGCCATCAAAGCCGCCACAATGGCAAATCGAGTCGATACTGGCCAGTCCGCCTGAACAGACTCGCTCAGGCGTTGTTCAAATTGATCACCCAGAAGCAGAAAGGGAACAAGCGGAATGAGAATCGTGAGAAGAAACAGGACGACGAGTTTCATCGCAAGGAAACCTGTTCAACCTGCATAACGATACGACACCGTTTGAATCGTGGCTTCCACAGAATCATTGATCAAAAGCTCCGGAGCCGCGGCTTCGACCAGTTCATATCCCGCTTCGAGGACGCCGATCGTCTGGGAAGGCAGCTCGGTCAGGCGGACTCGCTTCATCACCTGATTGAGGCGGAAGAGGAGCCGGTCAAACTGAAGATAGTCTTCGAGGAAGCGTTCCTTCTGAAAGATCTCGACAAACCAGGCGAGGTTCTCCGTTTCACGCGGACCGAGGAGGTTGACGCAGGACTGGATCACGTGAGGGTCCAGCTGCAACATCTGGTCGTAGTAATGCTCGATGAGCCCCGGCGTGCGGAGCATCAGAACGCGGTCGAGGAGAAGTTCAGTCACGATATGTCCAAGGAAGCCCGGACGGAATCCGTCATTCAAGCCGGGAAGTTCGCGGAAGAGTCGGCCCAGCTGGCTGGAGAGGATGATGAACGATTCTTTTTCGTGGAATGTCTGATCGTCTTCGAGGTGTTGAAGAATCCCTTTGCCGAGTTGAAGCACTTCACCCGATGCGTTTTCTAGTTTGACCAGCAGGCTCTTCGAACGCATGCGCACGCCGCGATCAGCGACGGACAACCAGTCGGGCACAGCCGTGCCAGCCAGGAACATCGGATCATCAAGAAAGCGATAGCCGTGAGACAGGTAATTCATGACGTGCTGCTCCTTCAGCTGGCGTGTTGAGCCGCAAAGTTGGCGACGGCGTTCGGGCCAGCGGGAACGTGTTCAGGCTGGTCCCAGCGATGATGAGAGTATTCAGGGGCTTCGTTCTCAGTTTCTTCGTCACTGTTGTTCTCAGGCGTGGAACGTCGATGGCGTCCGAGAATCGTCAGGAAGGCCGTCAACGGCACCATTCCAACAATCATGGCGTAACCGACGCCAAGAGTCAGAACGAGTCCCAGTGAGATCAAGCCACGGTGTGCACCGAGCATCATGCTTCCGAACCCGACCATAGTCGTGGTTGACGTCAGGATGATGGCGTTCATCGTGCTGCCGGACGAGCGATATTCGCCTTCTTGGTGCATGTAGTCGTGGACAAGGTGAACCCCCATGTCGACCCCGATACCGAGGATCAGCGGGAGAACAATCATGTTTGCCGGGTTGAAGTCGACCCCCAGAAACGCCATCGTTCCAAACGTCAGGAACAGACCCAGAACCGGCGGCAACATCGTCAGGACGACAAACAGAAAGCCTCGACGGTCAACAACCATCGCCACCGTACAAACAAAGCATTCCATCACGAGCACCCATGTCGGCAGGTTGTACGCCTTGCCGATCGAAGAGGCATACGCATAGAGCATGGCGGTCATCAGGAAGGAGGTCGAGAGGATCAGCCAGGCACGGTTCTTCGTACACAGGTCGATCATCAGGACGCAAGTAATGCACAACAGAGAGTAGTAAGCCGAGTGAAGATAACTAGTCTGAATCTGCTGAGAGGCTTCATAGTTCTGCAGCGGAGTTCCGGTGACCTCAGGGTCAACGGTGCGCAGTTGTTTGACGAATTCAAAGAGAGGCTCGTTGTCCCAGATTTCATCCTTCGGGAAGATCTGAATCAGCCACTCACCTTGGGGACTGACGAAGCGCCTGACGAGGGCTTCCGGAAGATCAGCAAGAGTAATCGGGTTGGGATCAGAGACTGCGTTGAGCTCCTGCAACTGCCCGAAAATGGTGTTCCGCATCTTGTATTCGTAATCTTGGAGGAACGACAGCTGAACGTCGAGCGGCAGTGACTCGAGCCAGTCGAGTACGCGGTCGAGTTTCTGGTTGACGCGGGCCGCCTGTTCGCCGGGAATGTTCTGGGTCTGCTTGTAGAGTCGTTCGAGCGATTGACCAACGGTCGCGGGATCGACGGGAGTGGCCTTCGAAGGCGCATCGGGAAGTTTGCTGACGTAAGAATTATAGGCCTGAACCAGCAGCTTGGTTTCGTCAGCGGTGTTGTCGGGAAGATAGCGGGTCAGTTCTTCGACATGTTTGACACTAGGAAGGGCTCGCAGTTTGTCAGCGAGATTGTCGGCTTCTTCGGCAGACTGGGCGATTGAGACCGCAAAGAGGAGCGACTCATCAGTCTGGGTCGCGATGCGTTTCTGGACGTCGACAGAATCGAGACCGTCGGCCTGTAAGTTGAGGAGATTCGCATCGTACTTGATCGCGAACTCCAGATTCCCTTTGTCGTCCAGCTTAAAGATCATTGAGGAGATGCTGACCATCACGATGACCGAGGTGATGATGACTATCGCAGGGCGAGCGGAGATCAGGTTTCGCAGGCTGGTCGCCTGAAACGGAGTCGGCAGTTCGCGCGGCTTGGAATTGCTGTCTGCAAAGTAAATCAGGATCGGAGTGACGATGAAGGCACACAGGATACACAGAATGATCCCCCCGCCCGCAATGATGCCCAGCTCAGCGATGCCGAGGAACTCCGTCAGGCAGGCACAGAAGAACGCCAGACCCGTCGTCAGACCTGCGGTGAAAACACCAGGTCCGACAGTCCCGGAGGTTTTCAAGATCGCCTCGGTCACCGTCATGTTCTGATGACGGAAGTCGAGGTAGTTAGAGAGATAGTGAATTGCAAAGTCGACGCCGATTCCGATGAGAATGGCTGCAAAAGAGATCGACAGAATATTGAGGTGGCCGACGGAAGCCGCGGCAAACGCGAATGACCAGGCCATTCCGACGACGAGCATCAGCTGGCAGATTCCGGTATGAATCCAGCCTCGAAACCCGATGATCATGATGATGCCGACAGCAATGAAGGAGACGATCGAAGAAATCATGGAGTCGCGCTGAGAGCGGGCCATCTCGTCGGCTTCGAGGACCGGGATGCCGGTGAGTCCGAGGCGGGCGTTAGGGTAGGCTTTGCGTACTGCATTCAGCTCTTCGCGCATCTTGGCAATGGCTTTGGTCGCGCCGCCGATGTTGCCTTCTTCCTTGACGGGGAAGGCTTTGAGGAATCCCATCTTGCCGTTGCCGCTGAGCAGGTAGACGACTTTGTCTTCTTCCTGTTTGAGCTGTGGGTGGACAGAGACGAACTCAGGCCAGGGAGGAAGAAATGTGGGTTCGCCCTGTATCGAAGCGATGATGGAATCGGTAAGTCGGTCAGCTTGAGAGAGGACCTGCTCTTTTCGATTTTCTGTATCGGGAATGTACTGAAGGCCAGTGAGGAAAAGATTGAGCTGTTCCGCCATCGACTGGATGCCGACTTCCTCCCACTTGCCAGCGAGGACCGGCTTCAGAGGAGCGAGCATTTCAAGCCCCTGACGCAGCTGATCGGGCGTTAGAAACTGGAGACCTTTGCGCCGGAGGCCTTGAGGGTCGACCTTATAGAAGACGCTGGTGAAGTACTCGGGTTGACGCGAGAGGCGTTCGCCGAGTTGATCGAGGACTTCCTTGATCACGACCGGCTGGTCGGCTTCGACGGTCACAACAAGATCCGAGCCGTCGCCGAAGGCTTCGGTGTAGCGGATCCATCGTCGGTGGAAGATCGCCTCGGGGTCGATCAGATCTGAGCGTTCGGTCTTGAACGTCAAATTGACAGCGGTGAACCCGGCGGAGAGAACCACACTCAAGATGATCAGCCCAAGCGTTACGCGGGGCATCTTGAGGAGGCAACGAGTCAGGTAGACGAGAAGTGTGTTCATGTCGGTGGGAATCATTGCCTTGATAGCAACAGCCTGTCAGGACAATGAGGGGAATTCCGTCGGTAGGTTCAATGAAGGGCGTACGCTGAGCGCAATGCGCGCGATCGTCTTATTTTCCCCTGTTTAGCAATCCCTGTATAGCCCAATGAAACCTGAGGCCAGGCGAATGTAACAGCGTTAATGATTCACCTGACGCGCTTTCCAGGCCGCTGAGACGTGAACAAATGCCAGGAAATCGTACAGCCCGTGAGAAATGATGGGGGCCAGTAAATTGCGAGTCGGCTCATCCGTTCCGGAGAGAGCAGGGTAGATCAAACCTGATTGATCTAAAAGCGAGAAATACAGACCCGCTGCGAAGGCAAAGGCGGCATAACTGAAGCTGACGTAGTGCATCAGGGCGAAAATGATATTGGCGATCAAAATGCCACCCCAGAGTCCCATAGGCCACGAGAAGAGGGTCTGGAGCGCACCTCGGAAAAAGTACTCTTCTCCGATCCCTGCCATGGTTGCCAGAAGGAAACATCCGAACACTCCGATTTCCGAGAGTGGGCGTCCAAGAGTCTCAATCAGGAACTCCCGCTCGTCGAGCATCCAGCGAGGGCTGCGATACCAGAGAATCAGGAAGAGAGCGTATAGAGGAATGGTCGCGATGACTCCGAAAATCGCGTTGGACACTTGGGGAATGAGCCACTTTCGCACATCGACACTGAAGGCATATCCGACGGCGAAGGTGATGAGGATGAGAGCGAATTCGAGGATCAGCCCGAAGATGAGGATGTGATCGTCGTTGTCGTCGGGGTCGCTAGGTTGGGGCATGGTGTTTTCACGACAGGCGGATCATGCGAGTGATACGAACGTCAGCGCCTTTGCAGACGACAGATCCGTTATATGACACGAAGCAGGTACAGGCGATGCAGGAGTCAATCGGACAAAAACTGGCGAGCAACTGGACCCGCTGCGACGATACGTATTGTAGATGGGGAACACACGACCTGGTAACGATGACTTCGTTCTGTTTCTTGGTTTTGCTCCTGAATGTTCCTGATAGCGTGAAGCTGCCGACGGTCTCTCCCCTCTGACCGCCGGCAGTTTTTTTGTGCGCGGTCAGTTGTGATGAATGCTGGTTCAAGCTTGGGCGGAGTAATGAGTGGCTTTGCGCGGCGCGACGTGACCAAGGGCTCTTTCCGCGAGAGAGACCTTCTGCTGATTGGGAGCAAGCACGGGCCAGCAGCGGTAGACGAACTCTGACGTGAGCCAGGAAAGCGTGGTCATTACGAACATGGAGCACAGGACGTCGGAGAGGAAATGTCCTCCTTGGACGACGCGAGAGAATCCGACGATCGAACCAAATACAAGTCCTGCGATCAGCAAGGCGATAAAGCGAAACCGGCTTCTCTGAACGAGGAACGCCGGGGCAACCAGGTAAAAGCCAATGGACGAGTGTCCTGAGGGGAAGGAGGAATTGAGATAAGGGCTACTCGAAGGTTGCCAGGCTGGCGTATGAAACATATGGCCGCCGAACTGTTGGATCTCACGAGGACGTGCACGGGAGAATGTTGGCTTCATGATTGTATTGACCAGCAGGACAGGGCCTGTCAGCATCACCAATAACATGATCAGGCTAGCACGATTTTCCCAGGAGTTACGATGGAAGATCTGAGAGAGGGCATAAATGACCGCGAATGATATGGCGAGCGCTGTTGTGAACCAGACGCTGGTGTGATCGATCCATGAAAACGGTTGTTTGTCACACCAATCCCATGTGTTCGTCGAATGGGTATAAAACAGGCTGGACGTATACAGATCGAGATCTAACAACTGGATGAGTGGAAATGAGCAGACACAGCCTAGCAGTAGGCCGATCAGGATTGTCCGCTTGAACTGAATGAAACGTAATCGTTCATCCCGTTGAGCGAAGGAATCGGAAATCGGTACAGAATGTTGCGAAGTTTTCATCGCTTGACCGTTCGTGAATCCTGGGTTTCTGCTGTATGGAATTGTGATTGGTCCGAGTTGGAACATTCAGCCAGATATAAGGTATAGGTTCGATTCTTTGTCGCGCTAACAGGGACGACGATTTCGGAGACTAATCTTGTCGAGGTAAAGTTCGACGAGAGTTTTTCACTGACTGGGCGGGATTTTTCGGTGATGATGATTGCCTGCCTGTGGGCTTTGAATTCATCGTCGCGCCAGAGGTCGTACTGTGTTTCGATGATGTCGGATTCGCTCCAGAGGACGATCTTCGGTTGATGGTCCATGTAGAAGGCCATCTCGCTGACGATGGAACGGCCCGACTGGCCGATGATCGGAGTTTCAGGAGAGATGCCATGGGTGGCGAGTTCGGATTCAAAGCGGTCAGCGAGTTGTGACCAGCCGCGGAGGCGAGAGGTCAGATCCCACGATGGGTTGACGTTGGCCATGACAGGTGAGAGGGCGGGGACGAGGTAAGTCGCAAGACAGAAGCTGGCTGCGGTGCCGAGAAGGTAAGGACGGACGCGGTTGGGGAACGTCAGTTTGGAGAAGACGTCGCCGTAGCGGAAGGCCAGGGAAGTCGCGAGCATGATGGCGGTGGGGTAGAAGACGGCGGGCCAGTTGGGTTCCATGCGTTGTCGGAAGCTGAGGAAGGTGACGACGAGAAAGCCGGGGATCGAGAAGGAGATGAGGAATTTTTCCTCCTTGGAGAGATCCATGGCTTTGCGGATGCAGATGGCGAACGTGGCAATGATCAGCAGCCAGAGGATCGGGGTCACGACACCCATCTGGCCGGCGATGAACTCGAAGCCATAAGTGATGCGTTCGGTCATGTTGGTGGCGCGGTTGCTGAAGTGGGAGGCGGTGTGTTGCGCGGTGACCCAGCCATGCTGGCTGTTCCAGTAGACCATGGGGAGGATGAAGCAGAGTGAGGCGATGTTGCCGAGGATAAACCGTGGGCGTCGCATCTCTTTGTTGTCCTGAGGGGTCAGGATCAGGTAGAGCATCGACATGGGGAGGAACGCAATCATGGTCTGCTTGGAGAGGAGACCAAGGCCGATGGCGAGGACTTTTACGAACCACCAGACGTTGCGGTGAGAGGGGGCGTGGAGGGACATCCAATAGGAATAAAGCGCGACGCCCCAGAAGAAGAGCAGGGGAGAATCAATCGTCATGACCAGGGAGAGGACGCAGTTGCCGGGGGTCATGGCCATGATGGCGGTTGACCAGAAGCCGACTTTGCGTGAGAAGAGCTTTGATCCGAGCAGATAGACGAGGTACAGGGAGACTGTCCCGAGGATGACTGCGGGGAGGCGGACGACGACTTCGTGAGAACCGAGCAAGCCTGTGCTCAGGTAATTGATCCAGGCGATCATGGGAGGTTTGCTATAATAGCAATAATCAATGCGTCGTGACCAATCCCAGTAATAGGCTTCGTCGGCGATGAGATCGAGGGGAGCGATGAACAGAAAGCAGACGCGCCACAGGAAGATGAGGCCGAGGAATGTGAGGATGCCGCGTGGTTCGTAGAGCCACGCGAAGCGGTCGGTTGTTGGTGTTTGGTCGTGAGGCATCATGTCTCAATCCAAGAGGCCAACCAGGTCGAGAGGGTTACGCTGACGAAGACTGGCAGCCAGACGGCGGTATGCAGGTGAACGACACCGGAGGTTGCCAGGAATCGCGAACCCATGGACAGGAAGTAGACTCCGCCCAGCATCATGGCGGCAAAAAACGTGTTCATGATCAGTCCGCGGCTGTCTCGTTTGAGGACCACAGGCAGGATCAAAAAAACCGCTGAGGCCGATAAAAAAGGTTCCATCAGCCGGGAATGGAATTCGAATTGTAATTGCCGGAGGCTGGTTGCATCAATCACAGAATTTCGGATACGTCTGATCAGTGAACTTGTGGAAAGGTAGGCGACGCCGGTTTTTCCCTTGTAAAGAAGGTCCGGGCCGATGCTGCTGGCGATGAAAAGGCCGCCATCGACCGCTGTTGCCTGAACGGTTTCACGACCCATGGGGGTCAGAGGGAGTGATTCCAGTTCGTGGGACGCGTTCTGGAGGAACCAGCCTGCGGGTTGGTCGCCACGCGCTCTTTGATAGAGCGCCTGGTCTGCGGTGATGGTCGCGATTTCGTCAACGATCGTCGGCTGAGGCAGGATGAACGTGGGAGCGACGATGCGGTTTTCTTTGGGGTAGAGGTTACGACCATCAATGTAGATCATCGACTTTTGATCGTAGGCAGGGTCGATATCGTGCTTGGTGGCTTTCTGGGAGCCGCGTTGTTCGTGGAGCTGGTGGGCGTAGCTTTCGAAAAACATCTCGCGGTTGAAATGCTTGATGCCGATGACGATGAGTGCGCCAATGATCAGAGGCGGGGCAAGAAAGCGGAAGGTCGGGACGCCGGCGGCCATGATGGGCTTGAGCTGCTGGCGCCGCTGAAGCGTGATCAGGATGATCAGAATGCCGATGGAAATCAGCGGGACGGCGGTCATATCGAAGACGACCAGTCCCTGGAAGGAGTAATACTCGAGCATCTTGCGGAGCACGCCGACGTAGCCGAGATTCTTGAAGTCGCTGAAAAAGTCGTCGGCGTTGTCGAAGAGGTCCATGACAACGAAGAGGCCGAAGAAGGCGAGCGCGCAGACGAAGACGATATACAGGTACGACTTGAGAACGTAGCGTTCGAACGTCGTGATCTTGATGTATCGAAACATAGGCGGGCTCGCAGCGCGGTGAGGGCGCAGAGGTTAACGAGCGGGAGGGTAGCAGAGGGGGCAAAATGGTTGTAGGTGAGGATTGGGGGGGCGGGATGGGGTTGAAAATGTTGCAATGCGGGACGAGTACCCGATTGCACTTGCACAGCCAGTGGCACCCCGACGAGAAGGGGACCGGAGCGCGCCATCAATCTTTTATGACCGGGATACGACGACCGAGGTCGCGGACTTTTTCGATGTTGCCGTCATCGTCGATTTTGTTGAAGCCGACGCTATAAATGAGCAGGCTGCCATCTGGTTCGATGCGGTAATGGAAGGATTTGTTATTGAATGGATCAAATGGCAATGCTTCGGCGAGATCCTCGTCCATTTCCTGGAAGGAAGTTGGATAAGATTCATAACGTCTTTTATGGGTTTCCAGTAGCAACATGATGTCGAGTAGTCGAAGCGAAACTTCGAACTTGTCATACGATTGAATGGCGTGAAAGAGATTGACGCCGTTGAGATGGAATTCGCGACTCAATGCGTTATCGAGTCGTGGGGCGGGAAGTGCACCTGCAGGCAATTCAGATGTGGCTGTGAGGAAAAGATGAAATTTCTGACCAGGGAATTCGGTTCTCTGATAGAAAGGTCGATCACATTGGCTGAGAGCATTGTATGCCACTTGTTTCAGCAGGCGTTTGAAACGGGTTGGTTCGCCAAGACAAAAGAGCAGCAAATCTTTGTGCGGCGCAAAGTCGTCGGGTCGGCCCATCGAGAAGACACCACTGCGAAGAGATTTGGTTTGCGGGTTAACAACCTGCTGCATCCATCTTGTGTAGTCATGCAAAACAATCTCGCTGACAGGGTGGCGTAGTTCCCGAAGATCAGAATCAAGAATCAACCGCGCATTCATCAGATCGTCTTCTGTCACATCTGGAAGTGCGGCCCATAGGAAAACGCCTTGGTAAATGGCTGCGTTGGCGATTCGTGATCCATGTTCAAACTGATGATCATCTCCATTCTGCTGCATCAATAAGCCCGCTCGAAACACTTCTCGAAAATGATCGAACGCAACAGAGGGCTCATTTCGGTTAAGGTGAGTCTGCCCTAGACGCAAAAAATAGCTGGCGAGACTTTTATAACCATCCCAGGTGTCTTTGATTTTGTAAGACTCAGTATCCTGCCGAAAGATGATCTCGAACTCCGAACATTCACAACCGAGTTGCCAGCTGAGAACAAATGCTGGAGGATCGTTGATGAACTCCTGAAACTCCTCTTCCGTCATGTCTAGCGAGGATTCTGTTTCCTGATCTTGTTCATTGGCTTCTAGCTGCTGTTGATACTCGACAAACTCGACCATGGCCTGTTGAAAATAAGACCGTGCATTCAGATCTTCTGCCACACTTGGAGTTTCAAACTCAAATGGATCGCATGGCTCGGGGAGGTCAGGAATTTGTGCAATATGCCAGGCACGAGACACAAACGGAAACAGAATGAGAATCAAAAGAACAAATATCGGTATTATGATCCGTCTGCGACAGAGCCATTGACTCCAGGTGCGTTGAGGCAAGTTATCTGTGACGTAAGCCATCCTCATTCACTCATTCTCTATTTCTCAAACCTGGGAGTACGTACCTGATGTACTTTGACTCTTCGACGATTCTGTGGGGAACTAAAAGTTTCGTGCTGCATTGAGTACAGATAGAATCCACCCATCGCCAATTGATCCATAGTCGATTTCCGCTTTTTGAAGGTCATGGTTCTGACGGAGTCGAGCGAGATTAAGACAGGGGGTTGACACCCCCCGCTCGCCTTGGGGAGCACAGACAAGAATGTCTATGCCACCACCACCAGTTTTTACTCGTCGGTGACGCAGCCTTCGGAGGCGGACTTCACGTTCTTGATGTATTTGTAGAGTGTGCCGCGGGTGGATTTGTAGGCGGGTTGCTTCCAGGCGGCTTTGCGCTGGGCCATTTCTGCGTCGGAGATGGCGGTGTTGATGACGTTGTTTTCGGCGTCGACGGTGAGGACATCGCCGTCGTGGATGAGGGCGATGGGGCCGCCTTCCTGGGCTTCGGGGGTGACGTGGCCGATGATGAAGCCGTGGGAACCGCCGGAGAAGCGGCCGTCGGTCATGAGAGCGACTTTATCGCCGAGGCCTGCGCCCATGATGGCAGAGGTCGGGGTGAG
>SXPC01000179.1 GCA_005778225.1 Planctomyces sp.
AGAACGACCCGATCTTCCCGCCCGCAGGAGCAGAGCCCTACAAGCGAGACCTCAAGACACTGGAGTTCCATCTGATCGATGCAGGCCACTTCGCATTGGAAACCAACGGCGACGAAATCGGCGCCTTCATGACCACTTTCCTGGACAAGCATGTGTCCAACAAATAGAGCTCGCGCAGCAGGCCCATCGGTGGCTTCGGACCTCTATGCGAAAAACTGACACCTGAAAGAAGCAGCATGTCCGACATCCACTCAAACCACCAACAGCAATACGCCAGCGACGTCGCCTTCACCCCCGCCGTCAAAAGCATCCAGGAGCAGAAAGGCTCGCGCAGCAGCTACGCCCGCATGGAACGCAGCGGAGGATGGGAAACCTCCGTCACCGAAGACCTCGAAGCATTCCTGGCCAACCTCGACATGTTCTACCTCGGAACCACCAATGCAACTGGCCAACCCTACATCCAATACCGCGGCGGCTCCCCCGGCTTCCTCAAAGTCCTCGACGAGAAAACCCTCGGCTTCGCTGACTTCGGCGGCAACCGACAATACATCACCCTCGGCAACCTCTCCGAAAACCCGAAGGCGTTTCTCTTCCTCATGGACTACGCCCACCGCCAACGCATCAAGGTCTGGGGCACCGCACGGGTCGTCGACAATGATCCCGCACTCCTCGAAAGACTTCGCGACCCCAACTACCCCGGCAAAGTCGAACGAGCAATCCTGTTCACAATCGAAGCCTGGGACGTCAACTGCCAACAACATATCCACCAACGCTTCTCACAAAGCCAAATCACCCCCGTCATCGAGCAACTGCAAAAACGAATCGCAGAATTAGAGGCAGAGCTCGAACGCCTGAAATCGTAATAGGTCCACAGTTCGTCATGACCGGAGGGCGAACCTCCGTGTGAGCCGCCTGTCATGCGTTCCGTCGCATGCTTGCAACGGGGTGCGTTGCAACATTGTAACCGTGCAAAGGACTCAGATGGCCTCGACGATTCCTCAGCCAAGTTATGCAGAGTAATTTCATAAGCACAACATTTTCTCACGTTCTGAACGGCCCCAGTCAGTGTCACCCGTCGAAAACAGATCAACGAACTGGAGTGATGGCTTGAAAATCGATCCCGGCGTTCGTCACTTGAATCGACTCGCGACGCTCTATCTCATCGCCGCAATGGTGTCGTTTTTTGGTCCCGTGACCGTCATGAATTTTGTCGCGTCTTTCTGGCCCGACAAATGGAATGAAATGCTCCGCTTCGTGGTGGCACTGCCGTACGTTGGCTGGTACGGGTGGAAACTTTTCTTGCTGGGCTTTCTCGTCTCGTGGCTGGTTTCCGGTCTTCTGATGGCCATGCACATGCGTTACAGCTGGAAAGCAACTCGACGCAAGATTGCGACAATGCAGGACAATCAAGTCGACCTTGTTGAACAGCACTCGTAAATATTTTCACTGCGTTCGATCCGACTCAGCATCTTCAAGCCAGACCGAAAGCTGATTATCCTCAATTACGCCTGAAGTTCCTTGACGCCAACCTCGCTCCACGACGCAATCGCCGGCAAACATTCAAACCCCGGCTTCGCAAACAAATAACCTTGGAACAGCTTCACCCCCAAGTCTTCCAGCACGCGCATTTCGCCGTGAGTTTCGATCCCCTCAGCGATCACTTCGATTCCCAGATCGTCGCAAACCTGAAGCATGCCTCGCACAATAGGCAGCTTCGAGCGGTGGGTGTCGATGTCTCGAATCAAAGCCATATCCAGCTTGACCAGGTCGGTTTGAAACTCCGCCAGAAGATTCAACCCGGAATAGCCAGCACCAAAGTCATCAATGGCGGTCTTGAAGCCGGTTTGCTTGTAATACTCGATGATCTCGCGCAGCTTCATCTGGTCCTCGATCTTCTCACCTTCGGTACACTCGAAGATGATCTTCTCAATCGGAAACTCGAAGTGCTTCGCGGCTTCCAACGTCGTGCGGATGCACATCTCTGGGTTGTAAATCGCGTTGGGCATGAAGTTGATGCTCAGGAAGCAGGAAATGCCCAGCTTCGACGCCAGCTTGATCGCCTTGATGCGACAGGTCTGGTCGAACCGATAGCGATTCTTCTCGGTGATCTGCTGAATAATCGACCAGGCAGACTCGTTATTCTTGCCGCGAACGAGGGCCTCGTACGCAAACACCTCGCGAGTCTCGATGTTCACGATCGGCTGAAACGCCATCGTAAAATCGAAGCCCAGGCCAGTCGCTTGTTGACAATCAGAACAGCTGACATCTCGTACGTCCTGGGGACAGATCGTGGTCACGGTGAATCCAGTGTGGGGAATGCGATAAGGAAAACGATCAACGTCCCGTTGATGAAAAATATGCCAACATGCCATGGGAAACCTAACGTGAATATCGGACGCAGGCAGGGGCATCTTGAGTTTGAGCAGGATTCCTTACGTCCGCCAACAGGCTATACCAGATGCAACGATTGTGTCTTTGTCCGACTGATTGCCTAGCGAGCAGAGAGGTCATCGGGGCACACAGAAACAACTCGCCGGGTGCCACTGGCTGTGCCAGTGTTCTTCAAGCTTGGGACAAGCAAAGAAATGGGAACATTCCTCCACACGGGCCAAGCCACTCATAAGCAACAATCGGCCTCATGCCACATGCCCCGCACAAAAACTCGAAATCACTTTTTGATCGTATTTTTGTAGGAAATTCGCGCTGGTTTTACCGATCATCACGCTTCATCGCACAAGCTCGGGTTGACGCCGGTGGGCCTTTCGTGTTGCTATGGAGTATCCGAGTTGAAGCACCGACCAAGGGGCTAGGGCTGAGGAGGATGTTCGCACCCGAGACGATTTCCGAGAGATCTCCCATGACCACCATTGATACACCCACGAGACTATCACCCCCATCGCGACAGACCGATGAATTCGCAGGCGAGTGGCCAGACCGCATCTCCCCCGCACGTCTGCGCGAGCTCTCCAAAATCAGCCCCTGGCGAACAGGGCAGGGGATCGCCATCGAGTGGCTCGGCATCGCCGCCGCGATATGGCTCTCATTGAATTTTTGGCACCCCGCACTTTATCTCGTCGTCGTCGCCTTCATCGGAGCCCGACAACACGCACTCGCCATCCTCAATCACGAAGCAACTCACTATCGCCTCGTGCGCAACCGCTTCTGGAACGACGCCATCTCGAATCTGCTTTTGGCCTGGCCCGTGCTCATCAGCGTCGAGTGGTTCCGCAAATTCCACTGGCCACACCACAGCCACCTCGGCACCGAACGCGACGGCAACCGCCCCGTCTACCGCACCCACACCCCCGATGGCGACCTCACCCCTTTCTGGACCTTCCCCAAAACACCCGCGAAGTTCGCCGCCGTCATGCTGTTCGACCTGAGCGGAGCCATGGGACTCGTCTACCTGGCCATGCTCCCCGTACGAATGTGGACCTCACGTGCCCCCCTCGCCGTCGCCTGCCAAATCGCCTACTACATCGCCATCGCCACCGCAGCCTTTAGCCTCGGCATCGAAAAAGAAGTCTTCCTCTATTGGATCGTCCCGCTGTGCACCTGGTACGTGACGATCAACCACCTGCGCATCATCGCCGAACACAGCGGCCTCCCCGAAAGCAACGACGCCTACGCCTCCACCCGCACCACCATGCCCAACCTCCTCGAACGCATCTTCATCCTCCCCAAACACGTCAACTACCACCTCGAACACCACATCTACCCCAGCGTCCCCTACTACCACCTCCCCCAACTCCACACCGAACTCATGACCCAACCCGGCTACGCCCACCGAGCCCACATCACCCCCTCCCTAACCAGCCTGCTACAAGAACTGACCCGCTCCCAGTCATAAAAATCGTCAATGCCTTCGTAGGGTGCCGGTGAGTCCCCGAACCGCACCAAATCGACGCTAGACACCAACAGCCGACGAGCATAACGAATCCCATGCCATGCTTGCAGCTTCGGGCAAGCATGCTCCGCAAAGCTGTTAACGACTTTCATTCGCACCACCTCACCCCAGATGTCTCTAGTCGTCACCCAACAAAAACCAACCGCTTGTAAGCCCTGACTCTTTCCTTCAACTCCTTTCGATACCTGGCAAACACCTCAAACTCATTTACCTGCTTCGCCCAACTCAACAAATCCTCATCGCTCTGATCCCCAAGATAAAGATTCAACACCAGATTCGGCTCCTCCGCAAACACCCCCGCCGCCCGATTCTCAACCAGCGCCGCCATGTTCTCAAGATAGACCAGTTCACCACAACCAGAACGAGAAAACTCCTCCCAGTAACTGTTGAAACTCCGATCAATAATCTCATTCACCTCAGCAAAACTCGCTTCACTCGCCAGTAACCAACCGTCAGCACAATTCCAACGCAAATCAACACGAAGCGTCTTGAACAGATCCCCTTTCGTCACCTGATATCGCCCAGAATCAACATACTTCTGTGCAACCCGATCAAGCCCTTCCTCACTTTGCAGATACGCCCGAATATTCGATCCATCCGGATGCATCGCGACCGAATACCCATACACCTGCTCCCCCACCATCCGCCCCTTCAACTCAAGATAAGCCTCCCGCACCGCACGATTGATCGCCTCCCGATAACCACGGACATCGAACGGAATCATCACCTTTGACATAAAATCCGAACCTTCGACAACAACCCTGGGAGCCAATCGAATCAAGCACCGATAAACTTGAGAGTAACTAGCACAAGATTGTTCCAAATATGTGCCGATCATACCAGCCCACGCGG
Organism: Planctomyces sp.; assembly: GCA_005778225.1. Taxonomy (GTDB): domain Bacteria; phylum Planctomycetota; class Planctomycetia; order Planctomycetales; family Planctomycetaceae; genus SXPC01. Next base: position 4,760 of record SXPC01000179.1, read on the forward strand.
AGCACCGGTTGTTGCCGTCGATTGGCCCTGGACCTCGGCTCATTACTACTTGTGTCCAGCATGACTATGCGAATGCCCTCCATCAGACACTGTTGGCGAAGTCGCCGACTCGACCTTCATCTCTGATGTCAACTGGATCTCTGGTGCTCCAACGGGACTGGTCTTCGTCGGAGGAATGATCTGAATTCGGTGCGGATAGACTTCCGCACATCCATTGACGTCTTCTGAGCAGGCGACAATCTCAAATGGCCCGGATGCCGGTGCTTCAATGGTCGCAGTCCATTCTGCAAAACTGCCACGAGTCGAGCGGGCCGGGCGTCCATTCACTTTCACAAACTTAAGATCGCTCGTATCTGCCGTCGAGCCTTCGATGCGAAGGATGTTCCCGTCACGAACAACCGACGTCACGATCGTCGTCGGCGGTTTGTCATCTTTGAAACTGGAGACGCCCCGAAAGCCACCCTTCTCTTTGGCATCCGATTCCGATGCAACCATTCCCATACTCAAGGGATTGTGAATATCGTTCACCCTCATTTCATTGGTCTTCAGGCGTCGATAGCCAGACCCGTCCATGATCGATCGCCACAACGCAACATCGGCTTTATAAACATTCAGCCCGTCAACGAAGACTCCCGTTGTTCCCAAGTGAACAGCCCAGTTGGCTTCCCAGCATTTGAAATCACGAATCCAGAATGGATACCCCGGAGCAGGAATCCCCTCCGCTGCTTCCTTGGCAAGCGTCACATTCTGATCGTAGATATCCAGTCCACCTCCTTCAGGACGTGTGACTCCGCGCAAATTGAGACAGAAAAAACGCATCGTATGAGCTTCGTTCCCTTCAAATCGAATGAAAGGCATCGTACGAGTGTCAGTCAGTTTGGTCGTTCCATCACCCTGTCGAATCGCAAGCACCGGGTCAAAGGTCTCTGTCTTCTTGCAGTCGAAACGATAGCCATACTCGGCACACTCCGCGGCGACGTTTCTCGTAAAGACATTCTGGCAGTTCGCAAACCAGAACCCCGCACCACGGTTCGGATCAAAGGGAATGACCTGCTGTGGCAGTGGAACGCCAGCAGCGACTGTCACCGCAAGATTGTGATCGATCACGTTATTGATCTCAGTCCCATCTTCCAGGAAAAAACCGTGGCCAATGCTCTTGTAACCAACACAGTCACGCACCACGAGAGCATCCGTCCCGTGAATCGTCAAAAATCGATTATGACTATCCCAGATCGAAGCACCGATGACAGAACTGCCACGCATTGTGTTTCCGCAGAGGTGATAGTGAATGCTATAGCGACCAAGAACTCCTTCCTTACCAAGATGACGAAACTCCGCATAACTGATCGCACCTGAAGAGTTGACGTGAATCATCGTATGACCACGAACTCCATCCGGCTGTGCAGACTCAATAACCACATTGCGAGTCAGGTTCGCGACTTCCGCACAGAATTCGCCATCAGCATAATGCTCGAACGTGAGGGGACGATCCAGGGTCAGTGAATAACCGCCAGTAAAATCTTTGTTGCCAATCTTGGTAATCCTGCGAGTTTCCGTTTGAGAGCGATCCAGAAACCCGCCACTTTGTCCTCGCCGTTGCTCTCTCTGCTCAGTGGTACTGGTGACAATGACCTGATCCCCGATGCTCCAGTCGTCCACGGATTCCATCAGCGTCACCGAAGTCGCACCGACATCACTTGTTTTCTTCATCTTGACCCACGTACTCCGCATCGGCGTTCCATGGATCTCCATCCGTCCGCCACAGTTAATCAGGGCAGGGCACGATTCCTTGTTCATGCCTTCAACATAATGCAGACGAATGGTCGCGGTATGCTCAGCGGCAATGGGATTCCCGGGTTCGCCAATCAGCAATGTCGGTCGTTCCTTATCGGGAGAAGGTGCAGGCGGAGTGAAGTGACAATCAAAGCCCTCCTCAGTTGGTTCGACTCCATCGACAAGACTGATCAGCCCCGCATTCAGTTGAGTCGAACGATCCCTCGCAAATTCCAGCGTCCCGACAATCTGCACCAGCCGAATAACATCTCTCGATTCGACGTCATAAGTCACCCGCGTCTGCGGCGAAATAATGACTCGATCACCTGTCGAAGGGACTCGTCCAAGATCCCATGTCTCTTTGGACGACCAAAGACCTGACTGCTTCGAACGAACAGTCGCTGTCTCATTCGCGAACGTATTAGTCGCTGACAGGCTGGTCAGCATTAGGAAAATCGACAGCACATGCACAATATTGGTCACGTTGGGTGATCCTTTGAAGAAAACCGAAAGGGCGATTCGGGCTGCTTGAAAATAGAACTATGAGCGTTTTGTATTGATCTCAATCGGGGACAGTGAGTTCTCACCATTCTTGATGCTGACTGACGTCACAGGCGAAGTCTTCCTGGCAAATTTCCCATTGAAGCGATCCGGCCCTTCAATGATCTCATCAGGAGTCTTTGTCACACTCGGCCAGAACATCGTCACGCAATACTCGCCAGGTTGTGTGAACTGCCAGAAGAACGCCCCATCATCGGCTGTACGAATCGAAGTCGGTTCGGCCAGTTCTTTTTGATCCGTCGAGACAGTCGTGGGATGAAAGACCAGATACACGCCGCCAGCCGGCTTGCCATTGATGAGCAGCGTCCCCTTGACATCACAGACATCAGGCGCGTGGCTACACCCATTGATAGCAAGAACAACCAGCATCATCAGCGGCGTACAAGCAAAAACTCGAAGGACAGTACTGCTTACCATTCTGAAATAACCTCTCCACCATCGCGTGTCGCAAGGCCCATCAGGGTTCCGCCGTACATATTTTGAGCAAGAAACCGGACACTCCCGTCACCCATCGCGACATTGGCACCCGCCGGGTGAAATCCAAAGATCCCCTGCGAGTTGTTGCAGTTGATTGTGCAGCCATTTCCTGCAGGTGTTGAGGTCGTCGTTGGATAAGTGGCAGGCGAGTAGTTTGCATACGTCTGTAACTGAAATGCACACCAGCCCAGCCAGGTCCCCCAGGCTCCCGGCTGATCCAATGTTCGATCCGAATCCGGCATCGGCATCCCGACTCCACGAACGTAATGGACGTCATAACCAGCATGCTCCATGAGCATGAGCGTGTTCGATAACCCGTCAGTCACATCCCGCATCCGTGGAGGCGATCCTGCTTTCATCATCGGAGAGGGAGACGCAGCAGGAACCTGATAGAGAGCATACGCAGAAGAGTTGATCGCATGGTTGACCCAGTAGTCATTGCCACGCCCCGTCATGATGGTCGGGTCGTTCGGATCAGTCGTCGAACCGGTCGCCGTAATGAACGATCCATAGCTCGACCCGGTGCTACTGGAATTTCGCATCTTGATCAGCATGTCGACCGGGTTCGAAGGACATCGGATAATCGTCACCGGAGCATTCGCCACCACCTGGTTCACCGGATCAGCAAACCCGCCCGCTGCTTTCTCATTGAATAAATCCGCCAGATTAGCCTGTTCGATATAGGGCAAGATCGCCACCATCTGCCCATACTTCGGCGTCGACGAAAGACGTGCATGCGGAAAGCAGTTGTTGACATCGTGATAATTATGCAGCGCAAGCGCCAGCTGCTTCAGATTGTTCTGACACGACGACCTCCGAGCCGCTTCCCTGGCCTGCTGCACAGCCGGCAACAGAATTGCGACTAGAGTCGCGATGATGGCAATGACCACAAGAAGTTCAATGAGCGTAAATCCGCGTCGACTGCAACATGTCATGGAGCTGAGAACCCTGATAGAAAACGACGCAATCACCAGCAGTGATCACGCGAACAATCCGGCAAACGAGCGGATGCTTACCAAGCAAAGCTCATACCCGAAGAGGATTTCCATCATTTCCCCACGAGTTCAGCAACAATTCCTGCAGGATCTCCGCCATCCCGAACACTAACCGGCGAACATTTCGTCAGCCGCGACGACATTCTCGTCAGATCACTTCTCGAACAGCCATTGCCAATCCCTTCGCCCGTTCCCCTCACCCCCGACTTAATAAACTGACTGTCTGCTTTCTCCCCACCACTTTCCCCCTTGAACCCCCATTTCCCAAACAGCAAACTAAACCCCACTGGAACAAAGCCCCCCGAGAAACCCGGCCCGTGCACAGCCTCTTCTCGGTCGCCTCCCTTCCGGTCCTAACGCCTAGCGCCTAATACCTAACGCCTATCCCCCCGGAGTCCCCATGCCCGTGACTCTCCATATTCAAGCCCAACCTGCGCATCAAACCGCACGGCGACGCTGGACCCCGTAAGCATTCAGGACGAAAAGCAACGGAAGGCATGGAATCAACAGCCGAACCGAGCCCGAGCAGCAAGAACGCCAGTCGGAGGCTCCAGTAGGCATCACCCTTAACCAACAAACCTGCAAGCAGTCCAAACCAA
>SXPC01000180.1 GCA_005778225.1 Planctomyces sp.
CCGGGATTCAACTTCCGAACCCCGCGAACAAGACCGACTCTCCTCGTGTCAGTCAGCAACCAGCCGACTGTCACGTTCAAAATCAGAACAACGCAAGGTGGCGTAGCCAAGTGGCCTAAGGCGACGGATTGCAAATCCGTTATTTCGTCGGTTCAAATCCGACCGCCACCTCTCTTCAAAAAGCCCTGTCATTCCGATGAATGACAGGGCTTTTTTCGTGCGCCCACTCTGCTTGCTGCTGTGAACATTTCCTCAACGATTTCCCGCGAAGGCGGAATCGTCAAACACATGCCTCACGCTTTCACACTGTTAAGAATCCATGAGGAACGACAAATCGTCGTAACGATGCAGACTCGAGAAACGGCATCTAAGGTAATTCTGCGAATCGTGTCAGCTCTCATTCAACCAGGTGTTTCTATCGACGTTGAAGCTGACTGATGTTCGTGTCCTCTAATTTGGTTGCTGTCGCTGATGAATACACGTTGCTTTTTAATCTATTCAGTCCTGGCTCTGATGACTGGCTGTGGCTCAGATGTCGTTTCGCATCCTGAAACTGCTCCCGCCAGCGGGGTCGTGACTTACCTTGGGAAGCCGGTTGAGCAGGCGATCATCGTTTTCAATCCGACCTCGCACAAATACGCAGCCTCGGCCGTGACCGATAAGGACGGCAAGTATGACCTGCAGGCTTTTCCACCGGCATTCGGTGCTGTTCCTGGCAGTTATACCGTCACGATTCTCAAAGCGTCTCAAGAAGACATCTTTCAAGAGCGAGACGGCAAAGCGGCTCTCGGAAAAGCCGAGTCTCTGATCCCCGCCAAGTATAGCAATCCTGGCCTGTCTGGATTGAAGGCTGAATTGACCATGGAAGGGAACACCTCCCTGAACTTTGAGCTGAAGAAATAGTTCGACACAAGCTGCGGAGTTCACTGCGGATGGCGGTGAGGAGAGACGGCTTCGAATGACGAGCCAAAACGGATCTCGTCAAAGTCCGTGGAATGATTCGCGTGAATCGCAATGCCGTCGAATCGGAAGTCCGGGATTTCCAGACGCAGGTCAGGGGCCGTTAAGTCAGGGGGAGATGACAGAGCAGGATCGATCCAGATCAACGCTTCTTCCGAGCCTTCCCGAAACTCGATACGAGCAACGATAAATACCTTCTGGCCCGACGGGATATCGCTGGTCTTGAGATTGACCTCCGCACCCGTCAGCAGTCCGACGGCAGTCCAGTTTCCGGTTGGGGCAGCTCCCAGCTTGCCGACGCGAAACCCGGACACATCCTTCGACCCGATCACCAGATACGAATATTGATTGTTCACTGCGGAACTGGCCGACGATTGGGCTAGAAAACTGAACCAGACAACCGACCCGTCGCGTCCGATCCCTCCATCATCACGAAACGATTCAGGGAAGTTTCGGAAGTCAAAACGTCTTGCGGTGATCGACCGAGGTGACGTTGCAGTTCTTGCCTGATGACCGTTGGTTTCAATCGAATTGCCAGCGACATCGGTGTAACTGAGAGGTCCGAACTTTCGCATGTCATTTTGTTGCCACGGATTATCCTGGCGATCGTAATCCACAACGACGGCGACTTTCGAGTTTGTCTCTCTCCAGGGCTCCGACCAGCCGATCCCGCCTTCGAGACCATGCAGTCCACCGGATGTTGGCCAGATGACTTCCCCACGATCTCCACGAGGAAGATTCGTCGCGGGATAGTCAAAACCTTCGTAGGCCCAGAGACTGCCAAGATCGGGGACGACGACATTCTGGCGAGCGAATCCCTGCCAGGCGACCACCGAAAACGCAACGACCATCGTCAAAGCAACCGCGCTGAGCCCCCAGGCCCAAAATACCGATCGTCGTCGTTTGACCGGTCTGTCATTGTCCATCCGAAGTGCCGAAGAAACATCAATCAGATGTCGTCCACTTCGCCCACTGGAGGTTTCAGGTGCTGGCAAGCCTGCCTGAATTCGGAACCGCAGATACGAGTGCAGAAAGACACGAAAAAACGCCGCATCGGCTCGCGCCGGGTCCGACTTAATCCACGACGTCAGTTCATCCGATTCGTCATCATTCAAAGGATGGCGATCCAGGTGGGCATCGATCAGTTCAAAAGCCTTGTCGTCATCCATACTGATTGGCTTCACCAGCAAGCGTGGCTTTCACACAAGAGGTCAGCGCCGTACGAACACGTGAGAGCGCGGTTCGTACATTTCCGGGAGGCAGGTTCAATCGCTCACCAATTTCCTGTGGCGAAAGATCATCGAAATAGCGAAGTTGCAGTAACTCCCGAGAACGCCCGGTCAGATTGGAGAGGCATTTTTCGAGAGCCCACTTCTCATCCGACAGTGTTTCCTGAATCCGGTCACACGCTTCACTGAGGGCATCGAGCGATTCCCCCACGAACTTCACCGGGCGTCGTTCGCGAACACGGTAAAAGTCCGCGATCTTGATCTTCGCCACCCACAAGGCCCAGGGCAAAAAGGGACGTGTCTGATCGTAATCATCAAACCGACGAGCAATCTCCGCAGCAACTTCCTGAAGCAGATCTTCCGCGTCAGAAAACTGCGGGGTCGAGGCGATGAGAAATGCCGTTAATGACGCCTGGGCCTTCATCCAGTTACGAGCCAGCAATTCACGAGAATCAGCCCGCGATAAATGACTGACCAGGCCTGACGAGTCCGACTCGTTCCCGGTTTTATCGCTAATGATTTCTGATGAACTCATAATCTGATCGCAACCAAAGTACTAAAGGTCGGTGCATTGTATCAGACAGTCTAACCAGCAGCTTGTGAACACAGAGACACAATCAGATGAAAAATTGCCGAAGATTTCTGTAACGAGAGGCCCCTCTCCGCGATATACAAGTAGCTTTACGCCGGGTTCCGACGTGACTGAAAACAGGAAAAAGGACGAAAATTGCTGCCTCTCTTCAAATATCTTGTCGCTTTGACACTCTGTTCATGCGTCTTAACAATCGCCCACGCAGATGAACCGACGTCTGCTATTCGTGTGATGAGCTATAACATCCGCAATGGCGTGGCGAAAGACGGTGAGAACCATTGGGAAAAACGCAAAGACTTCCTAGTGGGAACCATCCAGCAGTACAATCCCGATCTGCTGGGGACTCAAGAGACCTACGGCTTTCAACGCGATTACATTGCCCAGCATCTCAAAGGGTATGAAGCATTCGGCGTGGGGCGGGAGGACGGCGCCGAGCAAGGCGAAATGACGGCCCTGTTCTATCGAACCAGTCGCTTTGAAAAGATCGATGGCGGACACTTCTGGCTGAGTGAAACCCCAGAAGTCGTCGGCTCAAAATCGTGGGACTCTGCCCTGCCCCGCATGGTCAGCTACGTCAAGCTGCGAGACCGGCTGGCGAGCAATCGCGAACTAACTTTCTTCAACACTCATTTCGACCACCGAGGCAAACAAGCTCGCGTTGAATCTGCCCGTCTCCTGCGTCAGCGGATGGAAGCCTGCGGAAAAAATTCTCTCGTGATCCTGACAGGGGATTTCAACGCAGAGGAAACCTCAGGCCCTTACAACGCCGTTTTCGCAGACAACGCCCCGCTCACTTTCCTCGACACATTCCGGACACACCATCCCGTCAAAGTCGGCGATGAGCAGACAGCCGGTGGTTTCGTCGCCGTAAAAAAAGGGGATGCCCGCATCGACTGGATCGCCTGCTCTTCGGACTTTAAAGTCCTGAACGCAGAAATCGACCGCACGTCTCGCAACGGCGTCACCCCTTCCGACCATTACCCGGTCAACGCCACCCTCGCATGGCCGAACGCGACGTCGATTTCAGCGATTTCTTCGAACTAATTTTTCGGTCCATATATCATCAATGAAAAGTGCCCACGTGACATCACGAGAGCACTTTTTATTTAGCCAAGCATTCTTTTTTGAACATATCAATCAGAACGTCAAATCGAAGTCGAAGGTATTCTCTCCTCGTTCGACCTTAGCTGTGAGAGTCGACTGTCGGTTGTACTTCGTAGGAATAGGCTGCTTCTTGAGAATCCGTTTATTAGCAGCCGCAGCAGCGGCAACAGATTTCGGATCCACATGAGCAACTCCATTTTCGACTGTCACCTCGATTCGATTGGGACTGGGAATTTCTGCGATACTGACGGTATGCTCTCCAACGAGCGCTCCCATCGTGTTGGCATTGAAATTTAAAATGTATCGTCCTTCGGAATCCGTATTTGCGAGAGACGATCGTCCACCGGATTTCGGCTGAAACGTCACAAGCAGATTCGTTCCAGGATTACCGTTGACCGTGATTGTCCCCACGACCTTTCCTGTCGCAGGTCCGCTTTTGCCGCAGCCAGCATTCGATAATGCCAGCATACCAGCAAGGACAAAGAAGATAGCCGGACGCGTTCGACGAGAGACTGAGCTGGTTATTTGAATGAGTTTTTTGTTCATAAAGCGCCTTGGACAGTTCGTGCATCAATGAAAGAAGCAAACAATGACGAGCAACACACAGCTCATGACTGTGTGTTGCCAGCGCCGACATTAGAACTCACCAACAACGCGACCATCTTTACGACTCAAAAGATTGTTAAAGACAGCATTGTTCCATTCCCAGTTCTGATCGATGATGTGGTGAATATTTTCTGAGATGAAACGAACCGCACCGTCAGCCATGACCACTTGAACTCCTCCTTGGTGGGCACTCGTGTAAGCACGTCGGCACAAGAATTCATCACTGGCAGGAGTTGCCTGTGTTTCGTTGATGCGATGTCCCCCCGTTCCAAAAATCGGAGACATCAGACGTGTCCCAGCTGACCATTCCCAATCTCCGTTCATTGGATTGCTGAACCAAGCCAGTCCGTATGGACGACCACCAAAGCAATCCTGATTCCCTTGGCCAGTTGACATCATGGAAGCGCGTTCGCCGATTGCGATGGTATTGGAGAGCCCGTCTGTTACGTCGCGAAACCGGACGGACGAATTGAAAGCGAATAGCCCGTCAAATTCCGAGGGTGTTGTCGTTGCATATGTCGAAACACCAAGAATGTTGTCATCGAATGGCTTCCACCAGCCTTTGCGAAACGCCTGGTGATTGGCGACATAGTTCATCTTGGCGACGCTGAAATCAATCGCTCCTCCCCAGCAGCATTGCTGACCACCGCTGTTAAGTGGAGTCAGGTTGTCCCAGTGCCAACCGTTGCTGTACGCATCCGGGGTATTCGAGATCAGAGTGTTTCCGCCGTCGGAGGGACAGTTATAAATTGCGAGTGGTTTCTGCATCATGTCGAGCAGTCTACGTCCCCCGCCATTGGCCGCGGAACCGCTCGTCGTTGCGTCGGAATATTGAATCTGGCCGACACGGAATGCGTCATACATCGTCCCCTGTTCGATAAAAGGAAGGATGAAAGCAGACCATGCCCATCCTCCATCCGATCCCCCACTTTCATCATTCGTTGATCCGCTATAGCCGGCCAGTGTCTGAGTATAAACAGCCCCAGGTGGAAGGGTGTTGTACGTATCATGGTAGTTGTGTAACGCGATGCCCATCTGCTTGAGATTGTTCTTACAGGTGCTGCGTCGTGCTGCCTCACGCGCCTGTTGGACAGCCGGGAGCAAAATAGCGACAAGCGTCGCGATGATCGCGATAACGACCAGTAGCTCGATGAGCGTAAAGCCCCGACGGGATGTGGATGACGCCGACATGTTCTGCTCCTGATAATGGGACATAAGAAGAACCACAAATCCAAACGACTTATGACTTGTTCAATTCTCGAAGGGCCAGATATGTTTGTCTCAGCATCGACCAGTCATCACTGACCACGACACACTTGAGACTCTGCTGACTCTTCGAATAAGTGTGGAACACAAGAAAATCCAATTGGGCTCGAAACTCAATGGGCCGTGACGCTGTCGACCACACGACAGGCGGGGTCGCCGACATCGCATCGCCTGCTGTCATGACCGAGACGAAGATCTGATCGGGACCGTCTTGACGGGACAGAATCTTTCCGACAACTCGGTAGGTGGTCTTCGTCTGAAATTGAAACGCATCCTGTGTCTGCGTCCCGCCGAACCGACTGACGATCCGGTTCTGATGCCCCAGCAGAAGCAGTTCATACAACTGCGATCCTCGGACCTCCGGTTCCGCGACTGAGAACATGCGGAAAAACAGGATGTCACGATCCGTCAGGTCTTTGAACTCAAAGTCAAAAGCGAAATACATCGTGTTATCGTTGTAGGTATTGATCGGGCGAGCCAGCCGACGTTGAAGAACGGTGTTGTCCGATAAAACAACTTCCTTGCCTTGAAACGTCACAATACTTTCCGACAGTTCCTTCTCTTCCAGATCGCGCGAATACCACGACCAGGGACCTCGGAATCCCGCACCATGCTCTTGAGTCAATTCCTTCTTGACGCGTCCAGCGGGATAGTCAAACGACTCGAAAGTAAGATACGGTTTCTTACTGACAGCGCGCGGCTGATCACCACTTCCCATCAGCTGATCATGCGACAAAACCTTTTCCAGACTGACAACCCCCTCGCCCGTTCGATACCCCTTCCCCGCTACCACCAAACAAGATTCCGTTGACGATGTTAGCGACGAACGCCAGACTTCCCCTTCATGCACGCGCAAATCCTCTGTCTGCTCGTTGGTGACCAGACTATACATCGTCCCGATATCAAGCAGTTTCGAATGCGGCGTCGAAAGCTCAAAAGCATCGCAATGAGGATTGTTCTCAAACAGCAGTTCTCCACGATAAATGACAGCGGAATTGGCCGTTAAAAGATTCAGCTCCGCAGGTCCATTGATGGTCAGCTCACATCCTCCATCAAAAATCAGCGTGATGCTTCCCGCGGACAAACTCATGGGACCAGCAGGAACCCGAGTATCTTTGAGCAACGGCCGTCCCGATTCCGTCAACTTCAATTCCCGCTGAAACAATACCGTCGCGACGGCGGGCATATGATCCGTTGATACGACCTTGACCACGGGCGCCGTTGGCACAGAAACCGCTGCTGCGATACTCAGCAGCAGCGCCAGCATCGTCCCCAGCAAGGCGGGCTTCCATATCCAGGCGTGACGTCGAGGTCTTGAAGCAAATTGTGAATGGCTTTCAGCAGAGACTGGAAAGCTCGGCATCGTCAACGCTTCACACGCATGCTGAAGATGTAGCACCGTGTCGATCTGGGAGAGTCGTCGAAACTCATCGCGGAATTCGCGAGAGCTCAACAGTAATTGCTCCAGGGTGGCCATATCGACATCGCGACCGTTCAGATAGTCATCCAGCAGTTGATGATGTTCGTTGATCACAGGTCACCTCCCTGTGCTGCGATGCGAGCATGCACACAGTCGCTCAGCGTGCGACGCATCCTCGAAACCAGCTGGTACAGCGACGTTGCCGTCTGCCCCGAATGTTGTGCGAACTCACAGACTGACTGCCCCGAAGCATAAATCTGTTCCAGCAATTCGCGTCGACGTGCCGGCAGTTTGCTCAGGCAGTCTTCCATCAGCTGTTGTTTTTCGCGGACCGCTTCCCGGGCAATCTCATCTTCGTCCAGGATCAGCTCCATCAACTGCTCACTGAGAACGTGTCGATCCCGAGCTCGCTTGCGTCGGAACGAAAGAATCTCGTAGCGCGCGATCAATGTCAGCCATTGAGCAAAACGGACATGATCGTCCAGCGTTCCAAATTTCCGCCAGGCAGCAATGCTGATCTCTTGCATGATGTCGTCAACATCATCCCAGCTGCGAACCGCATTGCGAATGTAAGCACGCGTCGCCGTCTCATGCTGAGTGAACAGCCGCACGAAGGCTTCGTATTGTCGATCGACGGACTCGGACACAGACCTGCCCCCGATGTGATGTAGATTTCAAACGCCACCTATTCACATCCGAACCCGCAGAATCCTGACATAAAAAAGTATGAATATGTTAGTGCAATCCAAAAAACTTGACATTTCCCTAACAATCGACGGCATTCAGCACGCAAACCGCCCGATGGATCTCAAAGCACGCGGCAATGATTCTCATTTCAAATTGATCACCAGCAAACCCGCCACGACCAGCAGTGTGCCGAAGACCCGCTTGGCATCGACGGCTGAAACTGGGATTCCCATCAAACCATAGTGGTCAATAATGAGCGCGAATACAATTTGCCCGCAAATCCCAGCAATCGCCACCCGCGCCGTGCCTACCTTCGGGATAAACATTAGCACGCATGTGATGTAAACCACACCCAGCGTTCCGCCGATGAAAAGGAGCTTCGGCACCTTCACCAGTTGAGCAATTCTGGGAAAATTGATCCCGCTGATTGCCAACAATATGGCGAGCACCAACGTCCCGCTCAAAAAAGACACAAACGTCGCATGCAGCGGATGACTGAGCATTCGGGCGAGCGCCGTATTGACCGCCCCTTGAAACGCGATGAGAAACCCGACGAAAAACATCACAACAATGATGACCAGCGATTCCATGACACCCTTCCAGAGATGGGAAACTTCGCGCCGACCATAACGTCCCCATAAAAAAGCGACAAGACAAAGGATGACTCCCCTGCCCTGCCGCTTGATCTTATCCCTTATCCCTTGAGGGGAGCCGTTTCCTGTCCCTTCTCACATGAGGAGGAATGGTGCCCGAAGGGCGGATGAGGGTGGGCGATAGGCATTTGCAGACTTTCGCCGCGCTATCGACCTCAGCGTGCCGTCTCTCTCCTACCCCTTCAAATTCTTCTTAAAAAACGCAATCGTCCGATCCCACGACAGCTTCGCCGCCGCTTCGTCATAACGAGGCGTCGTGTCATTATGAAACCCGTGATTGACCTTGGGATACATGTACTCTTCGTAAGGAACATCGTTGGCCTTCAACGCCTCCTCATACTTCGGCCAGCCTGCATTGATTCGCTGATCCAGTTCGGCATAGTGAATCAGCAAAGGAGCATCGATTTTCGAAACATCGTCCGGATCTGGCTGTCGACCATAGTAAGGCACCGCCGCATCAATCACCTCTGGAATCCGCACAGCCAGTGTGTTCGCCATCCCTCCCCCGAAGCAGAAACCGACCACACCCACTTTGCCCGTCGACAGCTTATGACTATCGAGAAGCTTCGCAGCGGCGATGAAGTCTTCGGTGATCTTTCCGCCATCCAGTTTGGCCTGCATGTTGCGTCCCTCTTCATCGTTGCCGGGATACCCTCCCAGTGAGGTCAACGCATCGGGCCCAAACGCCAGGAACCCTTCGACAGCCAGTCGACGCACCACATCTTCAATATACGGATTCAACCCACGGTTC